>CAUJGQ010000021.1 GCA_963170165.1 Chloroflexota bacterium
CCCTCCTGCGGCGGCGGGTTGATCCCAGCGTAGGCGCGTGTTCCGGCAACCGGCATCCGGCATTCGGGCGATAGCCGGGCCGGGGTCGCCGTCACTCACCCCAGCGGTTCCAGTGAACATATTCATCCAGAGGCAAACGGGAGCGGGCGGGGCGGCCGCTATCCCCGGCGGCGGGATAGCCAAACAACAGCACCTGAGCGATGCGGCAGCCATCGGGCAGACCAAGCAGGCGGGCGGCATCCTCGTTGCGATGCATGGTGTTGGGGCACGAGGTGACGCCCTCGGCCCAGGCGGCCAGCATCATATTCTGGGCGGCACGACCGGCGTCGAACTGGACTGCCCGCTCTGGGTCATGCTGGCCCGAGCCCGGCAGCACCACGAGCGCGATCACCAGCGGAGCAGCTGCCAGTTGCGCGGTGAAGTCGCCACAGGCAGCCAGCGCCTGCCGCAGCGCTGCATCCTCCACCACCACAAACCGCACCGGCTGGCTGTGCTTGGCGCTACCCGCCATCCGTCCGGCCTGGAGGATGCGGCGCCGTGTGTCCGCCGGTATCGAGCGGCTGTCCAGCAGCTTGGTGTCGCGCTTGCTGCGGATAACGTCATACGGCTGCATCGATACGCGCCCTCCTGCGCCCGGATTGTGCCAGCCGGCACGCGCCGGGGCAACCGTCCGCTGTTCGCGCGACAACAGCTGCACCGTCACCGGCGAGACTGCCTGTCCCCGCCGCCGATGCAAAGATACCAACACGGCAGACGGGACGCCCGGGAGCCCATCGCCGAGTACAGGAGCGTCTATCGCGCAAACAACAGGAGGCACAACATGATCAGTGGCGGCGTGACGAACAGCGGATGGAACTTCGGCAGCCAGGCGGGCAACGTCATCTCCGGCGGCAACTTCGCCAACTATCGCCCCGGCACGATGGTGTTCGGCAACACCTACAACTACGGTGTCAACGGCGCCACCGGCGCCCAGGCCGGCAACGTCATCACCGGTGGCAACTTCTGGCGCTTCTAGGAGCCGAGAGCGGGACTGCCGGTCGCTGATGGCCGGCAGTCGCGGAACAGCCAGCGTCTGGTGGAACGGGGCCCGCTCATCCAAGCGGCCACCGTTTCACCCGGCAGCCCAACCCGGCGGTCGGAGAGGGGCAGGTTCCCCGTGCCTGCCCTGGACCCCACCCATATCCCCCTTCCCCTTTTCTCTCCTCTGCCCCTCATTCCCGGAACTGCTGGTCGTACAAGCGGGCATAAAGGCCGCCGCGGGCCAGCAGCTCGGCGTGGCGCCCTTGTTCGACGATACGCCCACCTTCAATCACGAGGATGCAATCGGCACGCAGCACCGTGCTCAGCCGGTGCGCGATGGCCAGCACGGTCCGCCCCTGGGTCAGCCGCTCCAGTGCCTGCTGAATCGTCCGCTCGGTGGCCGTGTCCACGCTCGATGTCGCTTCATCCAGGATGAGAATCGCCGGGTCCTTCAGCAGCGCCCGGGCGATGGCCACGCGCTGCTTCTCACCACCGGACAGCCGGTAGCCGCGTTCCCCCACCACCGTGTCGTAGCCCTCCGGCAGGCGGGAGATCAGGTCGTGGATACCCGCCGCCCGCGCCGCCGCTTCAATCTCCGCGTCGGTCGCCTCCGGCCGGGCGTAACGCAGGTTGCGGCGGATGCTGGTGTGAAACAGATACGGCTCCTGGTTGACCATGCCCACCGCCAGCCCCAGCGATGCCAGTGTCACATCGCGCACATCGTGCCCGTCAATCGTCACCCGCCCTGCCGCCACGTCATACAGCCGCGGCGTCAGGTAGGCAATCGTCGTCTTGCCAGCGCCGGACGGGCCGACCAGCGCCACGAATGTCCCGGCAGCGGCCGCGAAATCGACATCATGCAGCACCGGCTGGCCAGGCAAGTAGGCAAAGCTGACGTGCTCAAAACGCAGGTCGCCGCGAACCGGTGAGAGCGGCCGTGCCCCCGGCCGGTCAGCAATCTCCTGCTCCAGGTCCAGGTAGTCAAACACCCGCTCGAACAGCGCCAGCGACGACAGCACGGTCACGTGCACGCTAAGCAGGGAGGAGATCGGGCCAAACAGCCGCCCGACCAGCGCGGCAAAGGCGACGACCGTCCCGAGCGACGCCTCCCCACCGATCACGCGATGCCCGCCGTACCAGTACACCACTGCCGGCGCCATCGAGCCGAATAACCCCATCGCCATGCCAAACCAGCGGCCGATCAGCGCCCGGCGGATGGTGAGCGCGCGGATGCGGCGGGCCGTCTCCTCGAACGCGGCCAGCTCCTCCGCCTGCCGGCCAAAGGTCTTCACCAGCAGCGCGCCGGAGACGGACAGCGTCTCCTGCATCTGCGCGTTCAGTGCCGCCAGTTGCGCCTGCGTCTCTCCGGCCAGCCGCCGTTGAGCCATCCCCACCCGCCGCGCCGGAATGACGAACAGCGGCAGGAACGCGACGGAGAACAACGCCAGCCGCCAATCTAGCGTCAGCATCAGCACCAGGGTGCTACCCGCGATCAGACTATTCTCGATCACCGCTCCCAGTGTGTTGGAGACGACATCCTGCACGCCGCCGGCATCGCTGGAGACCCGCGTCAGCACCTCGCCGGTGCGGGTGCTGGTGAACCAGCGCAATGACATGCCGGTGAGATGGCGGTACAGCCGCATGCGCAGGTCGAACACGACGCGCTGACCGGCGGAGTTGCTCAGGTAGGAGCGCAGTACGCCCACCAGCGCCCCCACGGCTACCAGCGCCGCCATGCCCAGCACCAGCAGGTTGATCGCCGTGCTGTCGCGCGCGGGGATGGCCTGGTCAATCAGCCGGCGGATCAGCAGCGGCGGTCCCAGCCCGGCGGTGGCGGTGACGAAGATGGTGGCGAGATACAGGGCGACGACGGCGCGGTGCGGCCACAACAGACCGAGCGCGCGGCGCAACGTGGGCCACGCCGGCTGCACCGGGCGCGCATCGCGCCGCGCCCGCCGGCCATCCCCGACCGGAGGCGCCACATCACCGGTCGCGGCGCGGTCAGAAGCAGAAGCGCGTACCACCTCACCAGCATGACGCGCACCGCCGCAGTGCGCACCGCCCGTATGGCTAGGCTCAGGAACAGGGTGAGGACCGCCCGCGCTCCGCACGCCACGACCGCGCGGGCCCGCCCAGCGGCAAGCGCCGGGGACCGCTCGTTACGGCAACCAGGGCCGGGTGAGGTTCTCCACCGGCCGGCCGGGCGCGCCGGTGACGTGAATGTCATCCTCGATGCGGATACCACCCATCTCCGCCAGCCGCTCTACCAGCGGCCAATCGACGGCGGCGGCGTGCGGCCCCTCGCGCAACGCCCGCAGCCGCGCCGGGATGAAGTACAGTCCTGGCTCGATGGTGAACACCTGCCCCGGTGCAATCGTCGTGGTGTTGCGCAGCCAGTCCGTCGCCTCAGTCGGTGGCACCTCGGCGCAGCCCACGTCGTGGCACTGGAGACCGAGGGAGTGTCCCAGCCCGTGCGGGAAGAAGGTCCGGGTCAGTCCCCTAGACACCACCTCCTCCGCGGTCATGCGGAGAATGCCCATCTCGGACAAGATGCGCGCGACGGCAGCATGGGCACGCTCGTGCAACGCCGGGTAGGGCAGCCCGGGGACGGCCTGGGCAACGAGTGATTGCTGCATCGTCTCCACCCGCCGGAGTAGCTCGGCGAAGGCGTCTGCCGCCGGGCCACTGCCCTTGACGTAGGTGCGCGTCACGTCGCTGGTGTAGCCCAGGTAGGCCGCACCCGCATCAATCAGCAGCGACTCATACGCACGCCCCGAGACGGCGCGGCCGTAGGTGACGTGGTGGAGCGTGGCAGCATGCGGACCGAGGGCGATGATGTTCTTGTAGGGCGTCTCTGGGTCGTCCTGGCGGGTTGCGGCCAGGAACAGCAGATGCAGGTCGATCTCGGCGGCTGCACCAGTACGAAACGCCTCCGCCACGCGCCGATGCCCGACAGCAGCGCGGCGGTTGGCTTCGCGGAGGCAGTGCACCTCGTAGGGCGTCTTGGTGACGCGCAGGTCATCGAGCGCCTTAACCAGCACCTCCGGGTTGAGCGGCTGCCCGGCCAGCCAGGGCGGCGGCGTGCGCCGCTCACCGATGACGGCCGCGCCCTCGCGCGGCAGGTAGCGGCGGGCGGCCTCGGCGCCGGTCACTTCGTCGATATCGAAGTGCGCCTGCCAGCCGTCCCACTCCGGCTCAGGCGGCTGCTCCCACACGCTCTCTGGGCGCAGCCACACCAGGCGGGGGCGCGCACCGGGGCGGATGACAAGGGCACAATCCGGCTGCGCCAGCGGTGTCCAACGCTGGAACTCGGGGACGGGGCGCAACGGCCAGTGCTGGTCATCGGCCTCGGATCGTTTCTGAGGCGTGCCGGAGTGGATGATCACCGCCTCCAGCCCGGCTGCCTCCAGCGCCCCGGCGTATCCGCGCGCCAGCGTGTCCAGATGCTCCGCATACAGCCCACCTGGCGTCTGGCCGTCTTCGCTCATGGCTTCCTCAGCGGTCTGTGATCGGACCTCGGCTGCCGCCTGTTACGAGCGCACCCATCGATCAACCGAATACACCACACCCCGCCGAGGGGGAGATGGCGATTATCCCTTCGCATCGCCGGTCCTGTGCATCGATGCAGGGCGCGGCCACCGCACCGGCCGGCCGCTGACGGCAGCATAGCACGCCGCCCGGCTGTCAGCGGTCCGCCGGTCGCGGGCGGCTCGCCGGCAGAGCGGCTGCTGCTTGACGCCGCGCCCGCCGCAGGTGGCTGCTATGCTGACGCAACATGACTTCTTCCTCCCCCACATCTGCCGCCGGCCCGGCGCTGTTCTGGCCTACCACGGTGATCCTAGCCGGAGCGGTGATGTCATCGCTCAGCGGCAGCGCGCTGAACACGGCACTGCCGGAACTCACGGAGGTGTTCCGCACCACGCCTGCAACGGTGGCATGGGTGGTGATCGCCCAGTCGCTGGCCAACGCCACACTGCTGACCGTGTTCGGGCGGCTGAGCGACATGACTGGGCGGCGCCGGATGTACCTGGCGGGGCTGGCGCTGTCGGCGCTGGCCTCGGCGCTGTGCGGGCTGAGCAACTCCATTGGCCTGCTGATCCTGTTCCGAGCGATCTTCGGCATCAGTGCGGCAATGGTGGCAGCCAACTCGCTGGCCTACCTGGTAGGCATCTACCCGGCAGCGCGGCGCGGCTTCCTCGTCGGGCTGTGGGAGGCTGGCATCGCTACCGGATTGGCGCTGGGGCCGGTAGCCGGCGGACTGGTGCTGGCAGCGCTGGGCTGGCGGGCAATCTTCTTCTTGTATACCGGTATCGCCGTGCTGCTCCTACCGCTGGTGTGGCGCTTCATGAGCGAAGCGCGGCGGCCGCATTCGGGGCAGCGATTCGACGTTCCGGGAGCGCTGCTGTTCGCCGGGGCGATCGCACCGGTGCTGCTGGCGCTGTCGCAGGGACGAGCGGCCGGCTGGCTGTCACCGTTGGTGCTGGGCGCGGTGGCGCTGGGACTGGCATCGCTGGCAGGCTTCATCGCCGTCGAGCGGCGCATGGCCCAGCCGATGGTACGGCTGGAGTTGTTCGGCAGCCCCGGCTTCTCCGCCGGCAACCTGGCCAAAGTGAGCGCCTATTTCGGCTTCTCCGCCACCAGCTTCCTGCTGCCGTTCTACTGGGACCGGGCGCTAGAGCTGCCGCCGGACCGGCTGGGGCTGGCACTGACGGCGTTCCCGGTGGGAATGCTACTCGGCTCGGTGGGAGCTGGGCCGCTGTCCGACCGCATCGGCACCCGCCTGCTGGCCCCGGCGGGGTTGCTGGTGATGGTGCTGGCGGCGCTGGCGCAGACGCGCGTGCCGGGCGACGCGGGGGTATTGCCGGTGCTGGTGGCGGCGGGACTGGCCGGGCTGGGGGTCGGCGCCTTTATCGCCCCCAACGATAGCGCCATCCTGGCAGTGACGCCGCCGGAGCACCTCGGCGTCGCCAATGGCATTATGGGCGTTAGCCGCAGCCTGGGGCTGCTCTTCGGCCAGGCGGTCGCCGCCGAGTTGTTGACGGCGCGGCTCAGCGCCAACGGCGGCGCCTTCCTGCCCAGCTATCACGAGGTGTTCGTGCTGGTGACCGCCGTCATCATCACCGGCATTCCGCTGGCCGCCGTGCGGGGCAAACCAGGCGTCGGTACGCTGAGCGCGCACCACTGACCTGCCACCACGGGGCGGCGCCTAACCCTCCGGCTGCCCGTCGCGCCCCTCATAGCAGGCCATGGCGGTGGGCGTAGGTGACGGCGGCAGCGCGACCATGGACGCCAAGCTTGGTGTAGATGTTGGAGAGATGACGGCCGGCGGTGAAGGGGCTGATCGTCAGCGCCGCCGCGATTTCCTGGTTGGTGGCGCCGGCTGCCAGCAGACGCAGCACCTCTACCTCCCGCGCCGACAGACCGGCCGGCCGCGCGGCGGGCGCGGTGGCCTGCGCGGCCGGCGCAGAAAACCCCAACGCCGCTGATTGCCGCACCTGTGCCAGCAGCGCCCGTGCTCGGGTGGCATCATCCGCGCCGCTACGCGCCAGCAGCGCCCGCGCCAGCCCGAGCCGCGCGTGCGCCAGCCAGCCGGGAGCGCGCAGGCGTTCTGCCACTGCCGACGCTGCTGTGAAATAGGCCACCGCCTGCTGCCAGTGTCCCATCACCGCCGCCAGCACGCCGAGATACTGCTCCCCCGGCCCTAGCACGCTCACGCAGTTGACCGCCGTCACCAGCCGCCCGGCGGCCGGGGCAAGGAGTTGAGCCAGTAGCGGCGCCCGGGTGGTATCGCCAAAGGCAGCGCACAGCCCCGCCAGCAGCGCCGCTGTGGTCAGCGTGTTGTCGGAGCCGGCTACCGCGGCAAAGCCATCTGCCGCCAGCCGCTCGTACGCCGCCCGCGCTGTGGCGGTGTCGCCTGCATCCAGGGCGGCTACCGCCTGCAGTACCACGACCTCGGGCACGTGCGCCAGCGCCACCGCGAACGGCGCGATCTCCGGTAGCAGTTCCGCCGCCCGCCCTTGCTCACGCAGCACAAACAACCGCTGGGCGAGGCTGTACAGCGCCCCGGCGGGCAGGTTGCCGCGGGTGGCGACGGCAGCGGAATCCGCAGCATGGCCGGCAGCGACCACCATCCGGCCATCTATGAGCGCCAGCGTCGATCGCCAGGCGGCCGCCCAGAACAGGCAGAACGGCTCGCGCACCGTCTCTGCCAGGCTGGCATACCGCTCCGCCACCGCGCGGGCCTCGGGCAGCTGGCCCGCCTCCATCAGGTCCTGCATCCGGCCGGTGAGCGCCCACAGCCGGGCACGAGGATCAGGGAGCTGTGAAGCCAGTGACCCGGCCTCCTCCGAGATGGCGAGACGGGCCTCGAGCGAGGCCGGTCCGAGTAGGGCAAAGTGGCGATGACGCAGGGCGTAGAACCGCGTCTCCATGTCTCCTAGCCGCTGTGCCATCGCCAGCGCCGCCGCGCTCAGCCTGTCGATACGGGCGCGCTCCCCGGCAAAGTGCAGCTCACGCGATAGGGCCGCGAGCAGGCAGGCACGCTCCGGGCTGTCGTTCGGTGGCAGGACCTGCAGCGCATCCTCCAACAGCGCCACAATCGCGGCGTCGACGCTGAAGGCGCTGCCCCACACCTCGACACTGCCCAGCGCGGCCGCTGCCAGCAGATCAGCCCGCCCTGCGGCGCGCGCCTGAGCGGCGGCATCCAGGTACGGCTGACGGGCAGGCAGTCCCGCGCGCCGGCGTACCCCAGCCAGTTCCAGCAGCAATTCCGCGCGCACGGCGCCGTCATCCACCGCAGCATCGCGCGCCAGTTCCAGCAGCCGGGCAGCCTCTTCATAGGCGCCGTCCGCCTCAGCAACGCGGGCGGCGCGGCGCGCATGTGCAGCGGCTTCCAGAGGACGCCCGCCACTGAGGAGATGGGCAGCGATAGCGGCCTGCGCGCGCAACGTGGCTGGCTCCGGTGCGCGCGCCAGCGCCGCCGCGATGTCGCGATGCAGGCGCATCCGGCGAGCCGCCGGCATGGCCGCCAGCAACGTCTCGCGCACAATCGCATGGCCAAACCGAAAGTGCCCGGGCTGGTTTTCGGCCTCCACAATCAGGCGGGCCTGCTCCGCCGCTTCCAACATGTCCAGGAGCTGTGCCTGCTCCGCCTGACCGGAGTCGAGCGATGCGACGTCGAAGGTTTCCCCCGCGACCGCGGCACGTTCCAGCGCGCCTCGGGAGGCGGGACTCAGCCGCGCCAGCCGCTGACCGGCGGCGTCGCGCACGGTCGCCGGCAGGAGCGTGCGTGCCAGCTCGACGGCATCACGCCCGGCCGGCAGCAACCGCGCTACCTCCAGCACGAAGAACGGGTTACCGCCGGTACGGGCATGCAACGTCATCGCCGTCTGCTCGATAACGCCGGGCAGCGCGCGCAGCAGTTCGGCGATGGCTGGGGCGGTCAGCCCGCCGAGCGTCAACCGCCGTGCGTGGGGCAGGCGGGCGAGCGCGGCCAGGGTGGCGGCCAGCGGCTGGCCTGCCGGCAGTGCATCGTCGCGGAAGGCGCCCAGCAGCAGCACCGGCAGCCGGGCACAGTCGCGTGCGACGAACTCCAGCAGCCGCAGCGAGGCGGGATCGGCCCAGTGCAGGTCATCCATGGCCAGCACCAGCGGCCGGCCGCCGTGCCGCGGGCTGCTCAGCTCACGCAGCAGCGCAACAACGCAATCGTATAGGCGGAAGCGGTCGGGGGCAGGCGACGGTGATGCGGCCGGGCGGTGGCTGCAATCCGGGAAGATGGCCGCGAGCGGTGCGCCGGCGGCCAGCACGTGCGGCACGGCGGCGGGGTCATCGCAGAGCGGCCGCAGCAGCCGGGTCCACGGCCAGAAGGCGGGAGCGCCCTCGTCTTCCACTGCGCCGCCCCACAGCGTGCGCGCGCCCTCAGCCGCCGCTCGGGAGCAGACCTCGGCCAGCAGCCGGGTCTTGCCGATGCCGGCCTCACCAGCGACGAGCGCCACAGTGCCACGACCGGCGGCCAGCCCGGCGAGCGCCAGCTCCAGCGCCCGTAACTCGGCGTCGCGCCCGACAAATGGCCATCGATCCATCGTGTACGCTCACCCGCTGGTCGTGCGCCCTGGCAGTGTAGCAACTTGACCAGATACACGGGTACGCGCTGGTCAGATCAGAATCAGTTTAGTGGAATCGTGCCTGACGCTGTGCAACGTATACTGCCGGTAACACGGTTTGGACGCACGTCAGCACCTTGAGGAACAGGGATATGGGGCGCGCACGGCCGGTTCCGCCCACGGCATATGCCATTCTTGGCCTGCTGTCGATGACGGATGAGCTATCGGGCTATGACCTGCGCCGGTGGGCGCGGGCGCTGCGGTTCTTCTATGTCAGCCCCGCCCAGAGCCAGATCTACTCGGAACTTCGGCGGCTGGCGGCGCTGGGCTGGGTGGCGCAGCGTGACGTGGCGCAGGAGGCCCGCCCGGCCAAGCGATTGTACCGCACGACCGAGGACGGGCAGGCGGCACTGCGAGGCTGGCTAGAGGGCAGCCCGGTGGAGCCGCCGGCGCTCAAGCACGCCCTGTTGCTGCGCATCTTCTTTGGCCATCTTGCCCGGCCCGAGCGGTTGCAGGCGCTGATTGATGACTACATCACCGCGGCGCGGATGGTGCTCGCTGAACTGGAGCAAGTGCGCGCCGAGCTGGGCGACGACCCGCGCTGGCGGTTCCCGGCGGCGGTGGCGGAGTGGGGACTGCGTTACTACGCGGCTGAGACCGAGGCCGCAGCCGCCATCCGGCCGTGCGTGGCCGAGGCGGCCTCCCGCGAGTAACGGGAACCGCTGCTTGTTCCTGAGGCGGACAGCCGGTACCGTGCGCTCAAGCGCAATGGGAGGGAACGCCGTGGAGTTTCGCAATCTGGGCAGCTCGGGGTTGCAGGTGCCGCTGGCCGGGCTAGGCTGCAACAACTTCGGCCGCCGTTGCGATGAGGCCGCTACCAAGGCGGTGGTGGACAAGTGCATCGAGTTAGGGGCGGTGTTCTTTGACACCGCTGATGTGTACGGGCCGCGCGGCCTGTCGGAGGAGTACCTTGGTCGGGCGCTGGAGGGCCGCCGCCAGCAGGTGATCCTGGCCACCAAGTTCGCCGGATCGATGGGCGACGGGCCGCTGTGGTCCGGAGCCTCTGCCCGCTACATCAAGAACGCGGTCCGCGCCAGCCTGCGCCGTCTGCAGACCGACTACATCGACCTGTACCAGGTTCACTTTCCCGACCCCAAAACGCCGGTTGAAGAGACGATGCAGGCGCTGGATGACCTGGTCCGCGCCGGCGATGTGCGCTATATCGGCTGCTCCAACTTTGCCGGGTGGCAGCTGGTCGAGGCGCAGTGCGCGGCGAAGGCTGCCGGTGGCGCCCGCTTCGTCTCCGCCCAGAACGAATACAGCCTGATCAACCGCCGCATCGAGCGGGATATCTTGCCCCTGTGCGGCAGGTTCGGCGTGTCAATGCTGCCCTACTTCCCGCTGGCCTCCGGCTTCCTCACCGGCAAGTACCAGCGCGATGCCGCCGCTCCGGCGGGCGCCCGCCTGACCGCCGCCGGGCCAATGGCCGACCGCATCTTTACGGATCGCAACTGGAAGCTCCTCGATGGCCTGCAGGCGTTTGCCGCCGCCCGCGGCAAGACGGTGCTCGATGTCGCAATGGCCTGGACCGCCGCTCAGCCCGGCATCGGCTGTGTCATTGCCGGCGCCACCAAGCCCGAGCAGGTAGAAGCCAACGTCCGCGCGTTGGAGTGGAAACTGACGCCGGAGGAAGTGGCCGAGATCAGCGCACTGGCGGCAGACTAACGATCCGCGGTCAGCCTGGGCTGCCGCTCTCCAGACTCGCGGAGCGGCTCACCTGCAGCCTAGGCCCGCAGGAACCAGCTCACGGCCATCTGTGCGATCGCCGGGGGGACGGTGTGCTGCCCAGCGAACTCGCGGTAGTGCACATCGTAGCCTGCCTGCTGAAGGATGGGCGCGAGACGGCGGCTGCAATGGTCGATGGGCAGTACCCGGTCTTCCACCCCGTGCGAGAGGAAGATGCGGGGCTGCCCTTCCTGCGACGGCGGCGCCATGAAGCCGGGCGAGAAGGCGAGGATGTGGGAGAACAGGCCGCCGTTGGCGATGCCCAGGCTGAGGGCGTACGACGCCCCATCGGAGAAACCCTCAATGCCGGTGCGCGCCGGGTCCACCGTGAAGCGCGCGAATAGCCAGGCCAGCGCTGCGTCGATGAAGCTGACATCGGGACCGTACCCGCCGCGTAGAACATCCCACGTCCGATCGCGCGAATCCGGCCCCAACAGCACGATACCGTGGCGCTCTGCCAGTTCCCGCAGCGCCACGATGCTGCGTACACCTGTGCCGCCCGCGCCGTGCAGGCAGAGGAGCAGCGGCGCCGGCTGCTCCGGCCGCACGCTCTCCGGGACGTACACCACGCCGTCTCGCCCCTCACCCAGATCCAACGCGTGCTCACCGGGCGGATGCCCGGCCGGCATCGTTCCGTCCTGCGGGCGGGCGTCCAGCCGGCCCTGCTCGGCAGGTGTTGGCAGCCAGTTCATCGGCGCTCCTCACGCGGGAGCAAAGTGCTCCCAGTGATTGGATGTTGCCGGGAGCGGGCACTCGGGAGCACTCCCCTCATGCCCCGTCGCTGCCGCCCCCTGCCTCGTGGTTCCTCGTCATGCCGGCAGCATCCGTGCGAGGTGGCGGTAGACCTGAGCGTTCCAGGCCAGGCCAGTATGGGTGCCGGTGACCTCCAGGGCGGTGGTGCGCGGGTCAGCGTGGATGCAGTCCTGCCAGCGGACGACGGCGTCCTGGCGGCTGTAAATACAAGTCAGCCGGACGCTGCGCGGCAGTGGTATCTCGTACAACTGCTGCTCGAGAGCACGCTCACCAGGGCGGTACACACCGCCGCTCAACAGCATCTCCCCCAGCGCAACCACCAGCGGATGGGTGGCGCGGCGAGGCTCGCCACACATCGGCGAACCAAGCGTAATGACATGAGCAACGATATCCGGGCGCAGCCGCGCCACGATCCCGCCCAGTACACCGCCCAGGCTATGGCCGATAACCGTTACCGGCCGGGACGTCCGCCCCGCGACGCTCTCGGCACGCGCTACCATTCGCGCCACCAGGTCCAGCGGGCGGCCGATGTTGATGGCGATACCCGAGCCATGAGGCCGGTATCCCATGCGGCGCATCCACCCGTGCATCACCGTGAGATAGCTGTCTGAGCCGAGGAAACCGGGAATGAGCAGCACCGGCGCACCATCACCCTGCGGCACGCCTGCGCCGTAGTAGACGGGCGCGCTCAGCAGATGCGCCAGTTCCAGGCCGGCGCGCTGCTCAAGCAACAGCGACGGGCGCGGGCCGTACGCCGCTTGGCCTGCGGTCGGGGTGCCGGCCGCCATCCCGCCTACCTCCGCCTGCGTCTTGCGCTATCCTCTGCCCGCACCTGCGTGCCGACATCGGGCGCGTGCGGTACATGACACGTGCCGCAATCCTACCCCTTCCTGGGTACGACGCGCGGCGCAACGCGTTACCCCTCCCGCTCGCGTAGCCAGGCGACAAGCTTCGGCCACAACTGCTGGTTGGCCTGGCGCCCGGCGATAACGGAGATGTGGCCGCCCGGCAGTTCCACGTATTCCTTATCCGTGCTGGAGACGAGGTCCACCAGCGCGCGGACGGCGGCGGGCGGGGCGATGGTGTCTTTGCGCGCCCCTACCACCAGCAACGGATTGGTGACGGTAGCCAGGTCCACGCGGCGGCCGCGCAGCTCCAACTTGCCCGTGGCAAGCCGGTTTTCCTGGTAGAACCAGCGGATCCACTGGCGGAAGAACTCACCGGGGAACCCCACCCACTCGTTGGACCACCGGTTCATCGCCCGCCAGTTCTGGACGTAGTTCTCGTTGGTGAGATTGCGCCACAGGCCGGCATAGGCGGCGATGTCGCCGGTGGGGCTGAGCAGCTTGAAGCCCAGGCGTACGTATTCCAGCGGCCCTGTGCCGTAGGTGTCCACCAGCTTATCGAGCGGGAAGCTCTCCTTGGCGGTCCACTTGGCGAAGAAGCCGGCCTGGGAGAATTCCACCGGCCCGACCATCATCACCAGGTTGCGCACCGGCGCGTCCGGGTGAGTGGCCATGTAGCTCATGCTCATCGGCGCGCCCATGCAGTAGCCGAGCAGGTCCACGCGGGCAGCGCCGGAGTGACGTACCGCCCGCCGCGCCAGCGCCGGGATGGTATCGAGGATCGCCTCCTCCATGCCAAATCCGGCGTCCTCCGGCCCAAGATCACCCCAGTCCACCATGTACAGGTTGAAACCCTGACGGGTGAAGAACTCGACGAAGCTGGCGCCGGGCAGATCAAACACGTACGTGCGTGAGATGCCCAGATAGGGGACGAACAACACCGGCACCGCTTCGACCCGCTCCGCACGGGCCGGATAGAGGTACAGCCGGGCCTTACCCCAGCGCCCCACCAGCTCCTTGGGCGACAGGCCGACCGGAACATCGGACTGGTCCCACAACAGCTCGGCGCCGCGGCCGATGCGTTGCAACGTCTCCTCCATGTGCTCGGTCCATTGGCGTGTTTCCGTCTGGTTGGCGGTGGTCATGTGTGGCTCTCCCCCTGCCGGTCGCGCAGCAACGCCGTCAACCCGGCCACCTGATCCAACAGCTGCTCGACCTGCAGCTGGAGCAGGTCAAGCCGGGCATTGGCATCATTGAGTTGGGACAGCGCGCGGATCAGGTCGCGGCGGCTGGGCATGTTCATGAACTCCAGCCAATACTGCATCCGCGCCGCCGTGCGTTCGCGCAGCGGCTTTTCGATATTGAGCTGGGCGTCCAGCGTACGCCCCCCTGCGGCCACTGCCTCGGAGGATTGCAGCGTCTCCTCCAGGAAGGTGCTCCAGCCGGCCAGCCACTCATCAAAGGTGCGGCGAGCCTGCTGCTCAAGGTCCTCCCCATCTGCCGCCGCAGCGGCGCCGGGGGCAGGAAACGGAAAGGGAAACGGCAGATTGGCAAACTGCCCGGCGGCGTTCTGCCATGATTCTGTCCAGAAGCGCAGCGCCTGGGCCATTGGGTTTGGGGGTTGTTCGCTGGTCATCGTCGCGGCTCCTTTGCGTGCGGGCGCTGGGCCCGTTGCTCGGACCGTTCTCCCAGCCGCTCCGGCTGGGAGCTGATGTCGGGGCAGGGGAGCAGGCTCCCGGGCTTGAGCGCCAGCTCAGACGGCTGGAGGATGGTGGACACGCCATAGATCCCGCGGCCCAGCGCCTGGTTGAAGGAACGGACGGCGGGCTGATCCAGCGGCGCCACCCCCTCACGCCAGTAAGCGAGCAGGTCAGGCGTGGCGGGCGGCGGCTCAGCCACGGTCATCCCTCCTCGTGACGCCAGATATGAGCGGCCGGCATCACGCACACCGCAGGGGCTGCCAGCGTACCGGATGCTGCGGCGCCAAGGCTAGCCCGGCGGCGATACAGCATTTGTGCTATGGCGCCTGCGCGCGTGGCTACAGCGTTCATGCGATGCGGCGGGGCAGGCGGGCGCGCCATGCTGATGCGGTCTGCCGCGCGGCGCTGGTTGTGACCCCACGCCGCCACGCGGTTGGCCGCGGGACCGTCCGTTTACCGGCGGTTCCCCACTGCGTCTCGGTGAAGGACGGCGGGCCGGCGAGGCGCGTCAACGGCTCGTCCCTTCGCCTCTGGTGCGGCTGGTGCAGGCCGGAGACAGCGGAATGCGGGCCGGAAAGTGGGGCAGCGCTCGGGGCGCAGCTCCCCGCCAACCGGCCCGCTTCTCGTTCCCCCTTCCCCCCACTATGCCCGCGTGCGATGCTCTAGGCGCGAACGCGCGGGAAGGTTCGGAAATGCCGGAGAAGCTCACAGTCTTGCTGGCGGATGATCATGCGGTGCTGCGCGCCGGGTTGCGGGCGCTGCTTTCGGCCGAGCCGGACATCGAGGTGGTGGGCGAGGCGGCGGACGGGCAGGAGGCCGTAGCCCTGGCGGAGCGGCTGCGTCCCGATGTGGTGGTCATGGACATCTCCATGCCCAAGATGGATGGCCTGCGTGCCACCCGGCAAATCGTCGCACGGTTGCCGGACACCAAGGTGCTGGTGCTGACGATGCACGCCGAGGAGCAGTACTTGTTGCAGGTGCTGGAAGCCGGTGGCGCGGGCTATGTGCTCAAGAACAGCGCCGACACCGAGCTGCTGGAGGCGCTGCGCGTCGTCCATCGCGGCCAGGCCTATCTGTATCCCTCAGCCACCAAGATGCTGCTGGAGGCATACCGCAAGGGCGACCGCCCCGGCGAGGCTCGGGAGAACAACCTCACCGAGCGCGAGGAAGAGGTGCTCAAGCTCACCGCTGAGGGCTACTCCAACACAGAGATTGCCGGGCGTATCTATCTGTCGCCCAAGACGGTTGATACCTACCGCCAGCGCATCATGGAGAAACTGGGGCTGCATCACCGTGCCGAGCTGGTGCGGTACGCGCTGGAGCGAGGCCTGTTGCGGCCCGAGGCTTAGCCACCATCCCCAACCGGCGTGGCGGCCGGCGCACACCACCAGCGCGCCAGCTCGTGGTCGGCAGCGCAGGCGCCGAGGGCGTGCGGGTCACGGTCAAGCAGCGCCAGGCGCTCGGCTTCGGTGAGGTCGTAGTCCAACAGCGCGCGGGCGGGATCGCGCTCCAGCATCCGCCGGAAGCCCGCATAGGTGCGGGCGCGGTGGAGCAGGTGGTTGAGGTGGTCCCGGGACATGCGCAGCGCCCCCCGCGATTGCGGAGCGGGTGATATCGGGGAGCGTAGCGACCGCTGGAACAGGCTGTCTGTCGGGTATTCTCCCAGAGCATATGGGGCGTTTCCGCACACGGCGGCGGCATCTCAAGCGGCCATTGCCGGCCGCACCAGCACCACCGGCGCCACACCGGCGCGCAGCACCCGACCGGCTACCGAGCCGTGCAAGAACTGGCCGATGCCCGAGCGGCCGTGGGTGGCCATAACAATCAGGTCGATCTCGTTTGCCTCGGCATACGCGGCGATCTGCTCGGCTGGATGCGGACCCACGCGCAGCACCGGCTTCACCACGCAATCGGGGAACTGCCGCGCCACCGACTCCAGATAGTGTTCGAGGATGAACTCGACATCGAGCGGCAGCAGGGCGGGCGCCTCCACCCCCGGTCCGCTGCCCTCCATGCTGACCGCTCCCAGCGGGCCGGCCGCCAGCGCCTCCGCGTGCGACGGTTCGGCAACCGCCAGTACATGCACCTCGGAGCCCGGCGTGCGTGCCAGCCGTTGTGCCAGCGGGATGGCGCTTTCAGCGAACTCCGAGCCATCGAGCGTCAGCAGAATATTCATCGTGTCCTCCCCAACCAGCCTGCAGGCCACCACGTGGCCACAGCATACGGACGGCTGCCCGGCATCGCTGTCCGGCAAACTCCGATGCCCTACCGTCCGGATCTCAGACAACGCCGGGGAAGGGGCCAAAGGCTTGGGCCGAAATGCGGGTTCTGAGCAAGAACGAGGACCTGCCGTCTCCCTTGCGATGGAGAGTGGGGGCGGCTTGCCGTGATGACCGGGACAGCTGCTGCACGCCGTCCACACCGCCCCACTGACGCACGGAGTCGCTGACCTGCTCCGTCACGCCTCGTCGTCTTCCCGCAGGCGGGCGAGTACGGAGTAATCCTCTAGCGTGGTGGTGTCGCCCACCTTCTCCCGGCCGGCGGCGATATCGCGCAGCAGCCGGCGCATGATCTTGCCGCTGCGGGTCTTGGGCAGGGAATCGGTGAAGCGCAGCTCGTCCGGCCGGGCGAGCGCGCCGATCTCCTTGACGACGTGCTGGCGCAGCTCCTGCCGCAGCGCATCGGAGGGGGTGAACTCCTGCTTGACGGTGACAAAGGCGGCGATGCCCTCGCCCTTGATCTCGTCCGGCTTGGCCACCACCGCCGCCTCGGCCACCTTGGGGTGGGAGACGAGCGCCGACTCCACTTCCATCGTGGACAGCCGGTGACCGGAGACGTTGATCACGTCGTCGACGCGGCCCAGCAGCCAGAAGTAGCCGTCTTCGTCCCGCCGCGAGCCGTCGCCGGCGAAGTAAAAGTTCTTGTCACCAAACTTGCCCCAGTAGTTGGCGACGTAGCGGTCGGGATCGCGGAACAGCGTGCGCAGCATCGAGGGCCAGGGGGCGGTGAGCACTAGCAGGCCGCCGGAGCCGAGCGGCACCTGCTCGCCCTTCTCGTCCACCACCCGCGCCTGCACGCCGGGCAGCGGCAGGGTGGCCGAGCCGGGCTTGGTGGGGGTGGCGCCCGGCAGCGGGGTGATCATGATGGCGCCCGTCTCCGTCTGCCACCAGGTATCGACCACCGGGCAGCGGCCGCCGCCGATCACGCGTTGATACCACATCCACGCCTCGGGATTGATCGGCTCGCCCACGGAGCCGAGCAGGCGCAGGCTGGAGAGGTCGTGCTTGGCCGGCCACTCCTCCCCCCAGCGCATGAAGGTGCGGATGGCGGTGGGGGCGGTGTAGAGGATGTTGACGCGATACTTAGCGATGATCTCCCAGAAGCGGTCCGGCCGCGGGTGATTGGGCGCGCCCTCGTACATCACCACGGTGGCACCGCTGGCCAGCGGGCCGTAGACGATGTACGAGTGGCCCGTCACCCAGCCAACGTCCGCGGTGCACCAGAAGACGTCTTCTTCCTTCAGGTCAAACACCTGGCGGCTGGTGAGGGAGGTACCCAGCATATAGCCGCCGGTGGTGTGGACGACGCCCTTCGGTTTCCCGGTGGTACCGGAGGTATAGAGGATGTACAGCGGGTGCTCGCTGTCCAGCTCGGCAGCGGGGCAATCGGCGGAGGCGGCGGCGACCACGTCGTGATACCAGACGTCGCGCCCATCCTGCATCGGCACGTCCTGGCCGGTGCGCTTGACGCAAACGATGTGCTTGACGGTGGGCGCGCCGGCGGCGGCTTCGTCGGCGCTGTGCTTGAGGGGGATGACGGCGCCGCGCCGGTAGCCGCCGTCGGCGGTGATGATGACTTTGGCCTCGGCATCCACCATCCGCTCGCGCAGCGCCTCGGCGGAGAAGCCGCCAAAGACGACGCTATGGGTGGCGCCGATGCGGGCGCAGGCCAGCATCGCCACCGCCGCCTCGGGGATCATGGGCAGGTAGATACCGACGCGGTCGCCCTGCTCCACGCCGAGCGCCTTGAGGGCGTTGGCGAAGCGAGAGACCTCACGGTGGAGCATGTCATAGGTGATCACGCGGCTGTCGCCCGGCTCGCCCTCCCAGATGATGGCGGCCTTGTTGCGGCGCGGGCCGGTGAGATGGCGGTCCAGGCAGTTATAGGCGGCATTGATCGTCCCGCCCACGAACCACTTGGCAAAGGGGGCGTTCCACTCCAGCACCTGGTCCCACTTCTTGAACCAGTGGAGCGACTCAGCCTGCCGGCCCCAATAGCCCTCGGGATCGCGGGCGGCCTCCTCGGCCAGCGCCCGGTACTGCTCCATGCTGCTGATGTGCGCTCCAGCCGCAAAGGCGGCGGGCGGCGGGAACACCCGATTCTCCTGCAGGATGGAATCGATCCGTTCGCTCTC
>CAUJGQ010000022.1 GCA_963170165.1 Chloroflexota bacterium
GACGGCGCCACCGGCCAATCGCCCTGCCTGCTGCGTATCAGCAACTGGCAGGAGGGCACCCAGCCGTGGGACGAACGCCGCTACAAGCGCAAGCCGAACGAAGGCGGATTCGCCCGGCCTCAGCAGAAGAACGGCATCGTCTACCTGGGCTACACACTGACGCTGGGCGACAACCAGCGCAAGGCGATCCCGGCCGGCACAAGCTTCACGCTGGAGATCATTCCCCGTCCCGGCCACAACCGGCAGGCCGTCCGCCGCGCATGGCTTGGCGCACTGTGGGCGCTGGTCCACATCGGCGGCGCCGGCTCGCGCGCACGGCGCGGGCTGGGCAGCCTGCGCATCGATGGCTGGTCCGGCTGGCCGGAGTGCGAGTCGTTGCCACTGGCCTGCGCCACCGGGTCACCCGCCCAATGGAAGCAAGCCATGGCGACCGGCCTGGGGCGCTTGACCAAAGGCTGGTTTCCATCCCCATACGACAGCCCCCACCCGACATGTATCCGGGGCGGCAGCCTGTTCGTCCTGCCGCAACGCTCCTACCGCACCTGGGAGGAAGCGCTGGACGCCGCCGGGCTGGCGATGCAGAGCTTCCGCCAGCACCGCGAACCGGACAACAAGGACGTGCTCAGCTTCCTTCAGCGTAAGCCGCTGACGGCCGCACCGCAGCGCACGGTCTTCGGGATGCCTATCACCTACCGTTTCCAGCAGCTTGGCGGCGAGGAAGTCCTGTTCCAGCCCGAGGATCTCGACCGGATGGCATCGCCGCTGCTGCTGCGCATCGTCCGGCTGGGGCAGCAGTACCACACTGCCTGGGCGCACCTCAACGGCTCGGGCCTGCCGGAGGGAACGCACATCACCGCCGTGCCCACCGGCAAGCAAGCCGGCCCCATGCCGGTACTGCCCCAGAATCCGGCCGCAGCCGGGCTCGTGCGCCAATTCATCATGGAGCAACACCAGATCAAGCGTGACGGCAAGCCGCTTGTGGTGGCCGAGGCGGTGCAGGTGTCATGACCGCACAACTCACCATCTACCTCGCCTTTGGCCCCGTGCAGGAGTTCCTGGCGCAGGCGCGGCGCACGCGCGACCTGTCGGCCGGCTCCTACCTGCTCTCCTTCCTGGCCGCCAGGTCGCTGGCCGCCGCCACCGGCGCGGGCGGGACTGTGGCGATGCCCTCCCTCGACGGCAACCCCCTGTGGCAGGCGGTGAACCACGGCTGGGACACGCTGTCCGGCGAGCAGCAAGACCTCGCTGCCCGTGTGGGTTCCGTGCCGCACATTGCCGAACTAACGGTGGTGGACGAGGCGCAGGGCCGCGCCGTTGCCGAAGCTGCCGTCTCCGGCTGGAACGCTGCCTGGCAGCAGGTGGCCGCCGCGGTGCGCGACTACCTGGGCCGTGAGGTGCTGCGCAGCTGGGACAGCGCCACCGACGCCACGTGGCGCCGCCAGATCGGCGAAACCTGGACCGCCACCTGGAGTATCACCAACGAGCGGGAGGCAGCCGGACGGCGCAAGAGCCTGCGCAGCTTTGCCCTGCAGCCCGAGCCGGGCGAGAAGTGCACCTGCTGCGGCAGCCGCCAGGCGCTGCACACCGGTCCAGAGGATGGCCGCGCCGCCGTCCGCGCTAGCTGGAACGAGGCCAGCAACCAAGCGGGTCACGTTGAGGTCCGCAAGGAGGGCAGCGAGCGGCTGTGCGCCGTCTGCGCCGTCAAGCGCTTTTATCCGCACGTGGCCAAGGCTGCCCTGGGCTGGGCGGTGCCACGCTCCTTTCCCTCCACCTCCGCCTTTGCCGGCTTCGCCTGGCGCAGGCAAGTCCTGGAAACCGGCGCGACGAACCCAGCCCTGCGCGCCGCCGTCGCCACCACCGTGGCAGCGCTGGCACAGGAGGGGGCGCGGCAGTCCGATGACAGCACGTCCTTCTCCACCCTGCAGCATCTGGCCCGCGGCTGGGGTGCAGAACAGCAGACGGCGTCCGCCTTCCTCCGCTATGACGGCGACTGGTTCAACCCCGATACCATCAATGCCGCCCGCGAAGCGGCCGCGCAGTTCACCAAGGAGGAGCACCGCGAGCGCCGTGCCCGGCTCGCCCGCTCGGCGCGGGGGTTGCTGCGCGCCACGGGCGCGGCCGGCATTGCCCCGCCCGGCACCGACTACGCCCTGCTGGTGATGGACGGTGACAAGATGGGCAACCTGCTGCGCGACCATCCCGCGCGCAGGAGCAGCATCTCCAAAGCCCTGGGCGACTTCTCCGCCGGGGTGCGGCACATCGTCGAGACCAAGCATGATGGCCGATTGATCTACGCCGGGGGCGACGATGTGCTGGCGATGCTGCCCAAGGAATGTGCCCTGCCCGCCGCCCAGGCGCTGCAGCAGGCATATGTACAGGCATTCGCCGAGGATATCCCCGCCACCATCAGCGCCGGGCTGCTGTTCGCCCACGAGCAGACGCCACTGCGCACCGTGCTGGCCGAAGGCCATGAGCTGTTGGAGCACACCGCCAAGGAGCGCGGTGGCCGCGATGCCATCGCCATCTCCGTCCGCCAGCGCGGCGGCGCCTCGCTCACCTTCGCCGCCAAGTGGGACAGCGCGGCCGTCACAACCATCGAGGAGGTTGCCAAGAACGCACGGCAAGGCGATTACTCCCGCGGCTTCCTCTACGACCTGGAACGGCTGTTGCCGGTGGTCGATCAGCTCGCCGATCCCAACGCCGGCTGCGAACTGCTGGCGGCGGACTACCTCCAGGGGGAGCGGCGGAAGAAACAGGGCGCCGGGCTCGAGCTGGCTCGCGAGCGGGCCGGCACGCTCTTGAGATTGCAGCCGGTCACGGGCGCGGGGACGCGCTGGGATGTCATCCGGTTGGCGCTGTGGCTGGCCGGGCCGCGGCAGGAGGAGCGCTAATGGAGTGGCGGCTTTATCCGCTGGATGTGCTGTTCTTCCGCGGCATGGACCCGATGAACACCGGCGAACACGGCGCTGTCACCGGTGTCTTTCCGCCCGCGCCGGAGGTGCTGCAAGGGCTGGTGCGCACGGTCGCCGCCGAGCACGCCGCGACCACGCCGGACGCGCGCCGCGACGTAGCGCATACACTGGCCACTACCATCAGCCTCACCGGACCGTACCTGATCGTGGAGAAGGATAGCGGCAATATCGAGCGCTGGTATCCGGCGCCGCTGGACCTGTGGCGCGAGGATGGCCAGAGCCGCTGGCGGCCGGGCACGCTGGGCGCGGCGGTGCAGACCGACCTCGGCCGCGTACGCTTGCTCACCAACAAGCCCGGCGGCGCGGACCGCTGGATTCGCCATGACGGCCTCGAGAACTACCTGAAGGGCGAGAGCGTGCCCGCCAGCGCCGTCGCGCACTGTGCCGCGTTCTGGGAGATGGAGCCGCGCACCGGCATCGCCCGCGACGCCACCACCCGCGCGGTCAAGGAAGGGCAGCTCTACGCCCCAGCCTATGTGCGGCTGCGCTGGCGGGACGATCTCCGTGACGGGCCGAAGCACGGCGCACCGCCGGTCACCAGCACGGCGCGCGTTGGTATCGGCGTGCGCGTCTCCGGTCTGGAGGCGCACCACATCGACGAGCGGGCGCTGTCTGGCCTGGTCCACTTCGGCGGCGAAGGGCGCACCGCACAGCTGGAGGTGCACGAGCCTGCCACCACCCTCTTCCCCAAGAGCCCGGTGGCAGAGGGCGCCAAGACGATCCGGATGGTGCTGCTCTCCCCAGCGCACTGGCGGCTGAGCGGAAGCCTGGCGGATAGCTGGCTTCCCCCCGGCTTCACCGCGGGCCCCGCCGGCGAGACGGCCGTCTGGAACGGTACGCTCGGCCGGAAGCCGGTGACGCTGGCCGGGGCGGTGACGGGCAAGCCGGTGCGTATCGGCGGCTGGGACATCAACAAGCACCGGTCCAAGGATGCGCGCGCCTGCATCCCGGCGGGCAGTGTCTACTTCCTGCACACACCCGCCGGCGCGCCGCACATCCATGGCCAGAACATCAACGGCAACCACGCAGACAACGGTGAGCCCGGCGAGAGCGGCCGCCGCTTCGGCTACGGCTGGACGCTGACCGGCAACTGGAAGGATTCCCAAGGAGAACAGGCATGACCTCTGCACCCCCCACCACGGCGCCCGCGGTACTGCTGGCGCTGTATGCGGAGACACCACTGCACCCCGGCTCTGGCCAGAGCACCGGCATCATCGACCTGCCCATCCAGCGGGAGAAGCACACCCGCTTTCCGCTGATTCCCGCCACATCCCTCAAGGGCAGCCTGCGCGAGCGTGCCGAGCGGGAGCTGGACGCCGCCGCGGTACAGGCGCTGTTTGGCGCCGAGTCCAACGCCAGCGAGCTGCACGCCGGGGCGCTGGGGTTTGCCGACGCCCGCCTGCTCGCCTTCCCGGTGCGGGCGCTGGCGCATGTGTTTGTCTGGGTCACCTGCCCGCTGGTTCTGGGGCGGCTGGCGCGCGACCTGGCCGCCGCCGGGCACGCTGCCGCACCCCAGGCGCCGGCGCCGGCCGAGGGACAGATGCTCGTGCCACCGGGCGAATGGCCGGCCCAGACCGCGCTGGAAGACCTGGCGCTGGCCGTCGGGCAGGACCCGGCAGCCGCCACGCTGGCCGGGTGGCTGGCCGCTCAGTTTCTGCCGGAGGGCGCCGCCCACGCCGCCTACCGTGACAAGCTTGCCCATCACCTGGCGGTGATCCGCGATGAGGATTTCGGCTGGCTGGTGGAGCACGCCACCCAGGTGACGGCGCGCATCGCCCTCAACGAGCGCAAGACCACCACCGGCGACGGTGGCAATCTGTGGTACGAGGAGACGCTGCCCGCCGATACGCTGCTGTACACCGTCATCCGTGCCGAACCGCCGCGCTGGTCCGCCGCGCCGTTCGCGGATGCCGCACAGGTCCGCGCCGGGTTGCAGCGGGTGCTGGCCGGTGGCTATCTGCAGATCGGTGGCAACGAGACCGTGGGCCAGGGCTGGCTGGCGGCCCGCATCGCCGGGGAGGGCGGCAATGGCTGAGACACTCGCCCGCCGCACGGTGGATCAATCCCGGGCGCTGTACGCCCATAGCGCGATCACGCAGTTCGCCCGTATGGACGGACAGGAGAAGAGCAAGACGCTGGTCAAGGGGCTGGGCGCGATGACCCAGCAGAACGGGCTGGGGCAAGCGCTTGCTTTCTTACTGGCCGGCGCGGAGGACAAGCCGCACAAGCCGGAGTGTCGGGTGTACGACGTCCTGTCAGCCTGGCTTACCGGCGCGCCGGACGCCCTTCATCCCGAGCGGGTGTACCCGCAAAGTGGCCGGCTGATGGAGCAGCTGATGGCAGGCGACCGACGGCAGTACCAGGCGGCGCAGCGCAGCGCCCTCGCCCTGTGTGGCTGGCTGAGCAAGTTCGCCGATGCGCTGCTCACGGGGGAGGGCCGCCCATGAGCCGTAGCACCGGTGGCTACCGCCCAAATGACCGGGGCATCCAGAGACAGGCGCCGCAAGCCGGCGGCCGTCCATCGGGCGGCGCTCCCTCCGCCCAGCAGCCGTCCCGCGCGCCCGGCAGGCGGCCGGTCTACACGCACCCGGGGTTCGACGGCCGTATCCGGTCGTTCGGCAGCGCCAACACCGGCCTGCTGTACGACCGCATGGCCGACATCTGGAGCAATGGGAACGCCAAGCTCGACGACCGCCAGCGGGATGGCTTTCTCAAAGACATCGCCCAGCAGGCGCGCGGCGCAGAGCGGGAGACGCAGCCGCTACTGGCTGGGCTGCACGCGCGCCGGGCGGCGCTGTGGCAGGCGCGGGGAGCGGCGGAGGTGCGTGTCACCCCCGCGGCGCCACTGGTCTCCGGCCTGGGGATGAGCCACGCGCTCGAGGTCGGGTTCTCCTGGGACCGCAACCTCGGTGTGCCCTTCCTTCCTGGCTCATCGCTCAAGGGCGCGGCCCGCGCCTACGCCGAGCAGTGGTTGGTGGCCGCCACCGCGAAGGATAGCCCGGAGCGGCAGGCGCTTCAGGATGAGTTTGTCCGCCTGTTCGGGGCCAGGGGTGCGGCGCCGGATAGCGGCTGCGTCATCATCCACGCGCTGTACCCGGAGACGCCGCCCACCCTGCGCCTGGACGTGCTCAACCCGCACTTTTCGCCGTATTACCTGGAGGGCGAAGCGCCCGGCGACTGGCACGCCCCCAGACCGGTGTACTTCCTCACGGCCGCGCCGGGACCGCACTGGCGCACGGCCGTTCAGCCAACCGTGCGCGCGGCCGAGGGCGACGCCGCCCGCGCGGCCAAGATCCTGGCGGAGGCACTGACCATGACGGGTGTCGGGGGAAAGACCGCGCTGGGCTACGGTGTCTTTGCAGAAGCCAGATGAGGCATCGGCGGGCGCCTGCCGGAGGGGATGGTGAGGGCCGCTTCCCCCTGCCCAGGGGGATCACGGGCGCTGCTGGTATCCGGCGCTCTACGCCCTGACGGCAGCCCGCTCCGCTGCGGTGACGGTGTTGACGAGCAGCATGGCGACGGTCATCGGCCCGGCGCCGCCGGGTACCGGGGTAATCGCGCCGGCGACGGCGGCCACACCGGCATAGTCCACGTCGCCGGCCAGCCGGTAGCCGGCCTTCTTGGTCGCATCTTCCACGCGGTTGATGCCGACATCAATGACGGCCGCGCCGGGACGCACCATCTCCGCCGTGATGGCGGCCGGCCGGCCGATGGCGGCGATCAGAATATCCGCCTGGCGGGTATAGGCCGCCAAGTCCGGCGTGCCCGTGTGGCAGACGGTGACGGTAGCGTTGGCGCCGCGTGCCTTCTGCATGAGCAGATTCGCCAGCGGCTTGCCCACCAGGTTAGAGCGGCCGGCGATCACCACATGCTTGCCCGCCGGGTCATGGCCAGAGCGCACGAGCAACTGTTGCACGCCGCTGGGGGTGGCCGGCAGGAGCACCCCCTCGCCCCGCAGCAACAGCCCCAGGTTGTACGGATGCAGCCCGTCGACATCCTTCTCCGGCGCCACGGCGCGGGTAGCGGCCTCACCATCCAGCCCGCCCGGCAGCGGCAGTTGCACAATGATGCCGTGAAAGCGGGGATCAGCGTTCAACTCCGCGACGCGGGCCAGCAGCTCATCCTGCGAGATACTCGCGGGGCAGCGCACCGTCTCGGCGAAGATGCCGGCTTCGGCGCAGGCCCGCGCTTTGCCGCGCACGTAGGAGGCGGAGGCGGGATTGTCGCCGGCCAGCACCGCCGCTAGCCCTGGCGTCACCCCGCGCGCCTTTAGCGTCGCGATCCGCCCCGCCAGCTCCGCGCGCACCTCAGCCGCTATCGCCACTCCATCGATGATCTGTGTCACCAGCCGCCCTCCCGCTCACCGCTCGCTCGTCTCACCGTAGGCCGGACGGGGGGAAAGGGGAAAGGGGGAGTGCTGCAGGTTCCCGGTTTCCGACACTTCTCCCGTTACCCCGTGCACATCAAGCCAGGTGTGCAGCATGAGCAGGGCCCACAGCTTCTCGCCCGCGCGGCGGCGGCGGTATTCGCCGGGTTGGTCTTCGCCGCGCAACAGCGGCGCGACCGCTGCGGGACGCAGCCGGCCATCCCGGCGCAGCCGGTCCGGCGCCAGCCGGCGCGTCGCTTCCTTGCGCAGCGGCCCCTGCAACCAATCGGTGGCGGGCACGCCCATGCCCCGTTTCTCCCGCCACACCACCACCTCCGGCAACAGCGGCGCCGCCGCCAGCTTCAACACGTACTTCTCGCAGGCGCCACGTAACAGCAACTCCGGCGGCAGCGTGAAGCTCCAGCCGGCCAGCGCGGCATCGAAGAACGGCATCTCCAGCCGCAGGCGGTGGGCGGCCGCCAGTTGTGCGGCTCGCGGGGCGATGTT
>CAUJGQ010000023.1 GCA_963170165.1 Chloroflexota bacterium
CATTGAATGGATGCTGCGCATGAACCGTCACCCCTCGCACCTGGCCGTCGCCGCCGGGGTCCATGCGATGACGGAGATCACGGGCTTCGGGCTGCTAGGCCACGCGGACGAACTCGCCCGGCACAGCAGCGTTGGGCTGCAACTGCGGGCGGCATCCGTGCCGGCCATGGACGGTGCGCGCGCCTGCATCGATATGGGTGTAGGCACTGGCGGTGGGGAGCGCAATCGCGCATTTGTCGAGGAGCGCGTGCGCCTCGCCGCCGGTGTAGACCCAACCGTCCTTGACTTGCTGTACGACCCGCAAACCTCCGGCGGCCTGCTGATGAGCATCTCCCCGGCGGGCGCGGAGGAACTCGAAACCCGGTTCGCCGCCAGCGGGATGCCGCTATGGCGGATCGGCGACGTGCTGCCCGGCGCCGGCATCGAGATCGTCGCGTGACCAGCGCCTGGGCGGATGATCCGGCGCCTCGCATCATCCGCCCGGTTCGTTGTTCGCCCTTTGCCCGGATGCGATACTCATGGGACACGGGGGAGGACGCATGGGCATCCACCACAATGCGCTGATCCGGATGCTGTTGACGCTCGCGGTGTCCGCTGTGCTGCTGGCGGGGACGGCTTGCGGTGGTGACGACGACAAGAAGGGCGCAGTAAGTCCCACACCGACACCGACGCCATCGCGTCCGGATCCCAAGCAGTTGCTCAACGATGCAGCGGACCGCCTTGAGAAGACCAATAGCTTCCATTGGCTGCTGGAACACGAACGTGGCTACACGCCGATCGTGCTCAATCTGCAGATGACCCGCGCGGAAGGGGATGTGGTGCGCCCGGATCGGCTGCGGGCCGACGTCGATGCCCAGCTGCGCGGCGTCAAGGCTAACGTCAAGCTCCTGAGCATCGGCAACAGCGCCAAGATCAGCAATCCGTTCGTGCCCAGCCAATGGCAGGACCTCCCTACAGGCACGAAACTGTCCGATGTATTTGACCCAGCAGCGGGCACCACTGCCGCGGTTCGTAGCGTCAAAGACCCGCAAATCACCGGCGAAGAGACGATCGGCGGCAAGAAGGTTTGGAAGGTGGAAGGTACGCTCGACGCTGCGTCACTAAGCGCACTTGCCACCATCGCTGAGGCCGGCTACACGGTGAAGGGCACCGCCTGGATCGGCCAGGATCAGCCGGACATCCACCGTATCCGGCTGGAAGGTCCGCTTGGGAAGCAGGATGCCCCAGATGTCGTACGGGTGCTCACCCTAACGCGATTCAACGAGAACATTCAGATCACGCCGGTGCCTTGACCGTGAGCCGCGAGACTCCCGCGCGACCGCGTACCGCTGTTGTGCCCGAGGTGGAACGCACCGGCCGGCGCACCCCCTGGCTGCTGGTCGTGTCGCTCGGCATGGGCGTCTTTGTCGGCGGATTTGACCAAACCTTCGTCGTGCCGATCCTGTCGGAAATCCTGCGCGAGCTGGATATCCCAATCAGCGAGTTTGGCCGGGCATCCTGGATCATCAACGGCTACTTGCTCGGATACACGGTTGCCATGCCGCTGATGGGGCGGATCGCCGACGTGTACGGCCAGTTTCGCGTCTTCGTCCTCGGCCTGTTGATCTTCATGGGCGGTTCGGTGCTGGTGGCGCTGGCGCCCAACTTGCCAGCCCTGACGGCGGCAAGGGCAGTCACGGCGCTGGGTGGGGGCGCGCTGGTGCCTGTGGCGCTGGCGATTGTGGCAGGAAATCTACCGGACCGGCAGCGGCCCCTTGGGCTGAGCACGGTGTCGATGCTAGACGATGCCTCCAGCCTGATCGGACCGTTGTGGGGCACGCTGATCGGTGTCTGGCTGGGATGGCGGGGCCTGTTCTGGATGAACATCGCCCTGGGTCTGCCCGTGCTGCTGGCTGTGCTGTGGCTCTCCCGCTACAGCCGCCATCCGGCACGAGCCGGCGTGCCGGTCGACTGGACAGGTGGCGCGTTGCTTACCGCCGGGCTCACTGCCCTCACTTTCGCGCTCGCCGGCGCCGGAACCACTGCCCGACCACTGTGGCACACGCTCGGTCTGTATGCCGGCGCAGCGCTGGCCCTTGGGCTGTTCGTTCTGCGCGAGCTGCGCGCCGCCGCGCCACTGATCGACCTGCGGATGTTCCGGTCTCGGAAGCTGGTGGCCGCCAACCTGGTGTTCTTCCTGGAGGGTGGCGCGCTGATCACTGCGCTGGTCAACATTCCGCTGATGACGGAGCAGCTCTGGAGCCAGGCCGGCGCCGGCCCGGGCCTGATGCTGATGCGCATGGTGCTGTTCATGATTGCCGGCGGACTGCTCGGCGGGCTGCTAGCCCCGCGCGCTGGCTTTCGCACCACCGCGGTGCTGGGGTTTGCTCTGGCGGCCGCCGGCCTGTTCTGGATGCGCGCCTGGCCACTGCACCCTTCGGAAAGCTCACGCTGGCTGGCGCTGGCGATCGCCGGTCTCGGCTTCACCCTGGCAGACGCACCGGTGTATGCCACCGTCATCAACGCCGTCGAAGAGGGCCGGCGTGCATCGGCCACAGCGCTGCTGCAAGTACTCCAGACCACCGGTATGATCGTGGCGATGGCGCTCCTTGGCGCTCAGGGGCTGGGGCGGTTCAACCAGCGGGCCGCAGACATCTTCCGCGAGCGCGGCGTCGAGGGCAGTGAAGATGCATACATCGTCGTGATGCATCGCACGTTCGATGAGACCTTCCTGGTCGCCGCGCTGCTGATGGTGGCTGGGGCCATCCTGTGCATGCTGCTGGACCGCGGTGGTGATCAGTCGCTGGTGGGCCGGGCCGGTGAGTCGCAACTGGACGAGGCAGGACCGGCATGACCCGCCGGATTCTAGCGGTGTTCCCGCACCCAGACGACGAGTCCTACACCGCCGCGGGAACACTGGCGCAGGCGGCTGCGGCCGGCGTGGAAGTCCATCTGCTGTGCGCGACCCACGGCGAACGCGGCCAGATCCTCGACCCGTCCCTCGCCACTCCGGCCACGCTGGCGGCGGTGCGTGGCCAAGAGCTGGCTACGGCGTGCCAAGCTATTGGCGCCCGGCCGCCCTTATTCCTGGGCTACCATGATGGAGAACTGGACCGCGTTGACCTGCCGGAGGCCGTGGGGGCGATCGTGCAGATGATTCGCGCCGTGCGTCCACAGGTGGTGATTACGCTTGGCGCTGATGGCGTCTATGGCCACCCTGACCACATCGCCCTGCACAAGCTCGTGACGCCGGCGTTTCGGGCCGCCGGCGGCGGTGACCGTTTCCCCGAGGATCGCTTCGGCCCCGCATGGCAGCCGGCGCGCCTGTTCTGGACTGCGTTCCCGCGCGGGCACTTCCGGCCGGTTTGGGAGCGGCTGCTCAGTACCGACCTGGCGGAAGGCGTGCGGCGCCTCAACCCTGAGCGACTCGGGACCGATGCGGGCCAGGTGGACCTGACCATTGACGTCCGCGGGTTCATCGTTCAGAAGCTGGCAGCAATGGCCGCTCATCGTACCCAACTCACCGCGGGCGATCCACTCTCAATCTTCCCGCCGGGCGTGCTCGCTCCCCTGTTGGGGACGGAGCGCTTCACCCTGGCCGAAGGCCAGCGCCCGCAAGCGCCGCTGACCGGGCTGTTCGACGGGCTGGCGTGACGCACGGCCGGCATCTTGGACCCGAGCACGACCATGCCATCAACCGGCTATCGCTTCCGCTCCCGCCCCTGGCATGCTGCCCTCTACGATCGATTATGTGGGGCAAATGAGCGCTCGCCGCTGGCGGCGCTACGGGCGGACCTGCTGGGTTCGCTGGCCGGAGAGGTACTTGAGATTGGCGCCGGCACCGGCGCAAACCTGCGCCATTACCCCCGGCACATTCGCCTGACCTGCGCCGAACCCGACCCTGCCATGCTCGCGCGCGCCCGCTCCCGCCTGGCGCCCTCGCGAGGGGGCCCGCCGGCCTTGATCCTGGCGACGGCAGAATCGTTGCCGGTCGCCTCCGGATCGGTGGATGCGGTTGTCAGCACACTGGTGCTCTGTACCGTCACCGATCCCGTGCGGGCCCTGGAGGAAGTCGCGCGGGTCTTGCGTCCGGGCGGCCGGCTGCTGTTTATCGAACATGTGCGCGCGACCGGCTGGCCCGGCCGCGTGCAAGACGTTGTCCGTCCGGCATGGGCATGGTTCGCCGGCGGCTGCACCCTCAACCGGCACACCGAGGCCGCCATCGCCGGCGCCGGCTTTCGCTTCGTCCACCTCAGCCGGCGCCCGCTGGGTAGATTGCCCGTTATCTCGGGAGTGGCGACGCTGGACGCGCCGCGGCGCGCAGCACCGGGGCCAGCATGAACTGTCAGCGGATCCCGATGCCGCAGCAGTGAAGCGGGGAAGTGGCAGCGCATTGGTTCCAGCTCCGCACATCGTGGCGGTGCCGGGGCGCTTCGCGCTGCCGGTGCTGAAACAATCGCACAGCGACCGCGTTGAGCTTGCAGACGGGCGGCCGGCAGATTGACAGACCGTCGCATGGAGGGCGCATGCGCACCCGCTTGATTGCCATCTTTGCCGTGATCACGATGGCCATCGTGATAGTTGTATCGTTCCCCAACGATCCTCCGGCGAAGGCGCAACAGCCACCGCCGAATGGTCCAGGCGTTCCTGTGGCGCCGCCCCGACCCACCCCACCACCGCCGTTGCCGGTGTTGCTGGACCGCATGGATGTCAATGTCGCCATTAGCGGCGTGGTGGCACAGACCACGGTGGACCTGACGTTCAAGAACAGCTCGGACCGCGCGCAGGAGGCAATCATACTCTTCCCCGTCCCGGCCGGCGCCGCGGTCAGCGATTTCACGATGACCGTTGACGGCCAGACGCTGGAAGGCGAAATCCTGGGCAGCGACGAGGCAGCGCGCATCTACACCAGCATCGTGCAGCGCCAGCGTGACCCAGCGCTGCTCGAATACGCCGGCCAGAACGTGCTGCGCGCACGCGTCTTCCCTGTGCCACCGCGCGGCGAGAGCCGGCTGACCCTGCGGCTTACGCACCTGCTAACGCCGGAAAACGGCGCGGTACGCTACCGGCTCCCCCTAGGTATTGGTGAGCATGCTCCCGCCACTATCAGCCGGCTCACCATCAACGCCCATGTCACCTCGCCGGATGGGGTGCGGTCGCTGTTCTCCAGCACCCACAGCCTGCGCATCACCCGTGAGTCCGACACCGCGGTCACAGCCAGCCTTGACCAGACGGCGGCGGCGCCGCGTGGCGTGTTCGAACTGGCGGCGCTGTACGCGGGTGATACCCTCGGCGCCGGTCTGATCACGTACCGGGCCGCGGGCGAGGATGGCTTCTTCATGTTGTGGCTGGCGCCGCCGCTTCGCCAGGAGGCCCGGGTCGAGAACGACGTCATCCTCATACTGGACATCTCCGGCAGTATGGCGGGGGTCAAGATCAGGCAGGCGAAGGCGGCTCTGCGCTACGTGCTCAGCAGCCTCGGCGCCGGTGATCGCTACAACGTCATTGCCTTCTCCAGCGACGTTGATACGTATGCCACCGGCCTGCGGCCCGCGACCGCGGCCGAGGAGGCAATTCGCTGGGTCGATGCGCTGGACGCCAGTGGAGGGACGAACATCAACGACGCCCTCCGCGCCGGCATTGACCTGATCGATCCCACGCGACTGACCACCGTGCTGTTCCTCACCGACGGCGAGCCAACCGTCGGCGAAACGAACGCCGCGCGCATCCTGGAAAATGTGCGCACCCGCATGCCGGATAACGCTCGGCTGTTCGTGTTCGGCGTCGGCAACGACGTCAACACGCTGCTGCTGGACGGACTGGCGGTGCAAAACCACGGCGACGTTAGCTACGTCCTCCCCACCGAGAATGTCGAGGAAGCGGTGTCAGCGCTGTACGGTCGCATGAGCTCACCGCAGTTGACCAACGTCCGGATCGACTACGGCGGCGCCTCGGTGCACGATGTCTACCCGCAACCACTTCCAGACCTGTTTGGCGGGCAGACCCTGTTCGTGACCGGCAGATACCGGAGCGCCGGCCCCACCACCATCACCGTCAGCGGCGTCACGCGGCACGGCCCGCAGAGCTATACCTTCCCGGATCTTGACTTCGTGGCGGCAGACCGGCGCGCATCCTATTTGCCACGCACCTGGGCGAGCCGCAAGATCGGTTATCTGCTGCGCGAGATCCGGCTGCGGGGCAGCGCAGCGCCGCGGGAGCTTGTCGACGAGGTGCGGGCCCTCGGCCTCAAGTACGGTATCGTCACGCCGTATACCTCGTTCCTGGTGCAGGAGCCTGGTACGCCCAGCGCCACACCGATGCCCCGGCCGGTGAGCGGCGCACCGGCGGTGCAGGACGCATCCCAGTCCGGAGCCCTTGCCGCGGCCACGCCGGCGCCGCTGCGCACGGCAACCGCCGCCCCCGGCGCTGCACCGGTGCGTCCCGGAGAGGAGCGGCTGGAGATCACCACGGCCGGCGACAAGACCTTCGTCAGGCGAGGCGGAGTGTGGGTGGACACTGAGTACATCGATGGGAGCGAGACCGTCAAGGTCGTCTTCCTCAGCGAGGAGTACATCAAGCTGATCACCGACAACCCGGAACTGGCCATCTACTTCGCCGCCGGTACGCGGGTGATTGTGGTGTGGAACGGCATCGCCTATGAGGTAACCGAGTAGGGGCGACTCCGCGCGGATGGCCGGCCGCCGCTCCGCATCACGGCGGCCGGCCATCCGCGCGGTCGCGCGTGACGGCGCGACACGCTACCCTATCCGCATGCGGATCATCCGCGCGATCCTGTTCGACCTCGGTGACACCCTCTGGCACACCGACCTGTCCGCCCCGCCCTACCGGCCGGCGGCCGCTACGGCACAGGCGTCTGCCTGCCTGGCAGCGCGCGGCCTGGCCGTGACGGAGCCGGCGGCGCTGGTTCGGGCCCTCTTTGAGGAAGGCTGGAAGGCCGCGGCCGCGGCCTACGCGGGCGATCTGCGCAGTCCGCACTTCCCAGCGCTAACCGTCCGGGTGGCGCTTGATTTCGGTCTGACCCTCGACGTGGCGGCGGGCGCGGCTCTGTGGGAGTCGGCCTGCGGCGGTGGCGCACTGCCGCCGCGCTCCGTACTGCCCGGCACGCGCGAAGCGCTGGCTGCACTTTTCGACACGGGCGTCGCGCTGGGCATCGTGACGAACCGGAGTGTGGGCGGCGCGACATTGGACGCGGAGCTACAGGCGTACAGGCTGCGCCGGTACTTTAGCGTCGTGCTGGCATCGTGCGACGTGGGCTACCTCAAGCCCCACCCGGCGATCTTCGCTCGCGCTGCCCAGCAGCTCTCGGTCGCGCCCGAACAGGTGGCGATGGTGGGTGACTCGCTGCGGGCCGATACAGGCGGCGCTCAATCAGCAGGCATGACCGCGATCTGGCTATGCCCGCCGAATACAAATGCGAGCAGCGTTGCCATCGCGGAGGGAACGGCGCACCAGCCTGACTTCGTCATTCAGCGACTCAGCGATCTACAGCAACTGCCACTTGCCTTCGAACCCAAAAGCAGACGGCATGCTGGAGCGGGGAGCACACGACTGTGACCAGATCGCTGGGTGCGGCCGGCACCGCAGAGACAGGCGCCCGCACCGCAACGGGCTCAACCCCGCACCGGGTCGGTACCTTCGCATCGCTGGCAAACCACAATTTCCGCTATTTGCTGGCCGGTACGATGGCCATGCAGGTCGGCTCTTGGTCCCAGACGATCGGCCAGGGATGGCTGATCCACAGCATGACAGGCTCCGCCGTACACCTGGGCATGATCGCCTTCATCCGCGGCATCGTCATGCTCATCGCCTCGCCGTTTGGCGGGTTGCTTTCTGACCTGCTTAACCGCCAGCGGGTCGTAGTGTGGGGCACCTTGCTGGCCGCCGCTAACGCCCTGGTCCTTACCGCTCTGGTGGCGCTCGGCGTCCAGGAAGTGTGGCACCTGTATGCCCTCGCCGCCATAGACGGCGCCATCGGCGCGCTCAACCAGCCCGCCCGGCAGGCGCTGGTGTACGACGTGGCGGGCAAAAAGGAGCTGACCAACGCCATTGCACTGTCGTCGGTCGGCGGCAACGTTATGCGCATCGTCGGACCATCGCTGGCCGGCGGGTTGATTGGCGTGGCCGGCATCGCATCCTGCTTCCTGTTCCAGGGTGTGTGCTACGCCTTTTCGGCAGTGGTCACGTTCTTCATTCCGCGCCTGCCACAGGCAGCCACACGGGCGGCATCGCTCGCCGACAGCCTCCTTGGCGGGTTCGGGTACGCCCGGCGCAATCGCGTGGTCGTATTGCTGCTGGTCGTCGGGGCGATCCCCAGCCTGCTCGTCTATCCCTACGTGGGCTTTGTCCCCGTCTTCGCCTCCGATGTGCTGCATGTAGACGCCTTCCAATACGGCATCCTGATGACAGCCGTCGGTGTCGGCTCCATCCCCGGCGCGATCGCCGCCGCAAGCATGACGAACACGGCGGGGAAGGGGCGGTGGCTGATTCTCACGTCGGCGGGCTACATGGCGATGATTGCGGCCTTCGCTGTCTCGGGCATGTTTGTGCTGGCCTTCGCCTGCCTGGTACTGGCCGGGGTGGCTAACGCTATTCAGAACACCCTCAACGCCGCGCTGGTGCAGTTCAACGTCACCGACGAGTACCGTGGCCGCGTGTCGGCCCTGTACTTCATGACCCACGGATTGCAGCCGTTCGGCTCGCTGGCGATGGGTGCAATGATCGCCGTCTGGGGGGCGCCACCGGCCGTGTTCAGCTTCTCCGTTCTGGCAACGCTGGCGGTACTGGTGCTGGGCGCACTTTCACCCCGGCTGCGCACACTGTGACAGCCTTTCCCTGGTGCGCCATCCAAGCTAGACTTGCGGCTTGAACGCGGAATGACGGGGCGCGCGTATGGCCGCAAAGAAGGAACAGGGCTTCTCTGTACCAGGGAGCTTTGACCACGTGTATGGGGCGGCTGTGCGCGCCGCCCAACGCTGCGGCTGGCGGCTGGACCACACGGCTCCGCAAAGTGGGGCTCTGCGTGCCGTCCACGGCGTCAACCTCTTCACCTACGGTGAGAAGATCGATGTCGCGGTGCGGCCACGGCCGGATGGCGCCTGCGATGTGTGGGTAAAGAGCGAGTGCCGCGGCATCCAGATGGTGGACTACGGGCGCAACGGGAAGAACATCGCGTTGTTTTCGTCTGCGCTGATGACAGAGCTGCAGGCGAGCACCATGCCCGCCTGGCAGCCGCCGCCGGCATCGCCCGCGCCGGCCGCCCGGTTCTGCTCGGCGTGCGGCGCCGCCGCGGAGGTCTCGGATCGCTTCTGCCGTATCTGCGGGGCGCGGAGCTCCTAGGCCGCCTTTGAGCCTGCGGCGCGCAACCCGTTATCCTCATTCGCATGGATGAACAGCAACCGCAGTCCACCGCCAAGCTCTGGGGCGGCCGCTTTGACCGGCCCACCGATCAGGCCGTCGAGGCCTACACCAGTTCCATCGACGCCGACCGCCGCATGGTGCGGCAGGACATCACCGGCTCCATCGCCCACGCCCGGATGCTGGGGCGCCAAGGGATCATCCCGGCCGACGATGCCGGCGCCATCGTCTCCGGGCTGAGCCGCGTCCTTGCCGAGGCCGAGTCCGGCGCCTACCAGCTTGATCCCCGCCTGGAAGACGTGCACATGAACGTCGAGGCCAGGCTGGGGGATGTGATCGGCGGCGAGGCTTCGGGTAAGCTCCACACCGCCCGCTCCCGCAATGACCAGGTGGCGCTGGATGTGCGCCTGTTCACGCTCGAAGCGGTGCAGTCCACCGTGCGCCTGATCCGCGCCCTCCAGGAGGTGCTGATTGACCTGGCCGAGCGCCACGCGGACGACATCCTGCCCGGGTACACCCACATGCAGCGGGCGCAGCCGGTAGTCCTTGGTCATCACCTGCTGGCGTATGTGGAGATGCTCGAGCGGGACGCCGGGCGATTCGCGGACTGTGGACAGCGGACAGCGGTGTCCCCGCTGGGCAGTGGCGCTCTGGCCGGGGTGCCGTACCCCCTCGACCGTATCTACGCTGCGCAGCAGCTGGGCTTGGCGGCAATCAGCGAGAATAGCCTCGACGCGGTGTCTGATCGCGATTTCATCGTCGAATACAATGCCGCTGCCGCCATCTGCATGATGCACCTGTCGCGCATGGCCGAGGAGATCGTGCTGTGGTCCACGACCGAGTTCGGATTCATCACACTTGACGATGCTTTCGCCACCGGCTCAAGCATCATGCCGCAGAAGAAGAATCCGGACGTGGCTGAGCTGGCACGGGGCAAGACAGGCCGCATCTACGGCAACCTGATGTCGATTCTCACCATCCTCAAGGCGTTGCCGCTGTCGTACAACCGCGACCTGCAGGAGGATAAGCCCGGCTTCTTCGACACCGTAGACACGCTCACCTCCACTCTGGACATCTTCGCGCGGATGCTGCCGGCGACGACGTTTCACACCAACCGAATGCGCGCGGTGGCGCGGGCTAACTATGCCTTGGCCACCGACGTGGCGGATTACCTGGCGCGGAAGGGGGTGCCGTTCCGCGAAGCCCACCATGTCGTCGGTGCGCTGGTGGGTTATGCCGTCCGCGAGGGGCGGGAACTGCACGAGCTCACCCTACCGGACTATCAGCGGTTCTCACCGCTGTTCGAGGCTGACGTGCTGACCATCGACCTGGTCGATTCGGTTGCGGCCCGCGACGTACCCGGCGGCACAGCACCGGTACAGGTGCAAGCCGCCGTGCAGCGGGCGCGCAGCCGCCTGGAGGCGCATCGTGCCGCTGGTTGATGGGCTGAAGCTCGCCCCCTCAATTCTCGCGGCGGACTTCTCCCGGCTGGGCGCACAGGTGCGCGACGCCGAGCAGGCCGGCGCTGACTGGATTCATATTGACGTGATGGACGGCCACTTTGTCCCGCCCATCACGATGGGCCCGCTGGTGGTGGAGGCTGTCCGGCGGTCGTGCTCGCTGCTGCTCGATGTACATCTGATGATTGAACAACCCGAGCAGCAGTTCGGCGCCCTGAAAGACGCGGGCGCCGGCCTCCTCTGCATCCACACAGAAGCAACCCGGCATGTGCACCGGCTGCTCAACAGCGTCAAGGCGCTGGGCATGCGTGCGGGACTGGCGCTCAACCCGGCGACGCCCGAGAGCGCCCTGACAGAGGTGCTGCACCTGACCGACATGGTGCTGGTGATGACGATTGATCCTGGTTGGGGCGGGCAGCAGCTGCTGCCATCTACCCGCCCAAAGCTCCGCCGCATCCGGGCCATGATAGACGCGGCCGGACTGCCGGTTGAGCTGGAAGTCGATGGCGGTGTTAACGAGGCGACCATCGCCGCCATGCGGGACGACGGAGCGAGCGTGGTGGTGGCGGGCACCGGCGTGTTCAATGGACGCGAGTCCGTAGCGTCCGCTGTCGACCGGCTGCGCGACGCTCTTCGATGACCGGAGCGCAGCACAACGCCCCGGCTGGTCACCGGGGCGCCATCGCGTTGATGCAGGTGGCAGCTAGCGGCCAACCTTCAGCGTGGTGCGCAGGCAGCGGGTGCAGATCGCAATCCGCTCAAACTTGCCGCCAACCATCACGCGCTGCTTGTGCACATTCGGCTCAAACGAACGATTCGTCTTGTGTGCTTTGCGCTCCCACCGACCAGAGGACTTGTGACGGATATTTCGCCCAAAGACGGTGTGCTTAGCACACACCTGGCAAGCTGCCACGATGCAACCCTCATTTTGACGGCTTTCGCCAGCCGTTGGTACAATTCGCCAATCATCGTAGCATTGCCGCCCTACCCCAGGCAAACGCGTGCCCCAGCCCTCTGGCAAACCAGGTAACCTGCGTGATACAGGAGCTGAGCGTGACAAGCGAAGCAGACACGCGCGCGACACTGTCGGGCGCCTCGTTGCATGACATGTTTGCCACAGCAGCCACCTGGCTGGAACGGAACGCCGGCGCCATCAACGCCATCAACGTCTTCCCGGTGCCTGATGGTGATACGGGTACCAACATGACGTTGACGCTGAAAGCGGCGATTGAAGCGGCCGCCGCTGACGTTGATCTGGAGGCGGGAGCAGCCGCGGCGGCGCTGGCACACGGGGCGCTGATGGGCGCGCGCGGCAACTCCGGCGTCATTCTTTCCCAGTACCTCAAGGGCATCGCCGCCACCGGCGCTGGCCTGGTCACGCTGGATGCACGGCAGCTGGCTGAGGCGCTGGTGCAGGCCGGCCGCACGGCCCGCTCGGCAGTGTCCAATCCCGTCGAAGGCACTATCCTCACCGTTGCGCAGGCGGCCGGGGCGGCGGCGCAGGCGACCGCTGCGACTGGGAGCGATGTACTCGCAACGATGGCCGCAGCGGCAGAGGCCGCCCGCGAGGCGGTCGAGCGCACTCCTGATCTGCTACCGGTGCTACGCGAAGCGGGGGTGGTCGATTCCGGCGCGTTGGGCCTGAGCGTGATCCTCGATGGCGCGCTGATGCATCTGCGCGGCGAACCACTGCCGGCCATGACCGAGGACGCCGGTCGCATTGCCTCTGACTGGCTGGCCAGCCACGCGCCCGGGCACGGAGGCGGCGAGCCGTACGGCTACTGCGTGGAGTTCGTTGTCAGTGGCGCCGGGCTCGACGAGGCAGATCTGCGCGATGCCTGTGAGCAGCTGGGCAGCTCGGTGCTGGTGGTGGGAGAGCGCGAACTGCTCCACGTGCACATTCACACCGACCGGCCCGGCCGAGCCCTCGAACTAGGCAGTGACCGGGGGAGCTTGAGCCGGGTGAAGGTCGAGAACATGGATGAGCAGGCCGGCCAGCTCAGCGCGGCGATGCCACCCCAAGCCCCAGCGCTCGGACCATTCTCCGTCGTGGCGGTGGCGGCCGGATCCGGGCTCGCTGGGGCGCTGCGTGCGGCAGGCGCGGAAATCGTGGTCACTGGCGGCCAGACTATGAACCCGAGCACCCGCGAGCTATTGGATGCCATTGAGCAAACGGAGCGCTCCCACGTCATCATTCTGCCCAATAACAAGAACATCATCTGGACTGCTGAGCAGGCAGCGAAGCTCTCTGGCCGGGACGTCAACGTGGTGCCCACGCGCTCGATTCCCCAGGGTATCGCCGCGCTGCTGGCGATTAGCCCCGACGACGCTCCCCAGGAGGCGCTGACTGCGATGAGTGAGGCGGCAGGAACCGTGCGGACCATCGAGATCACGCGAGCCGCGCGAAGCGTACGCATCCATGACATCCCCGTCGACGAAGGGCAACCGATCTCACTCATCGATGACGAACTGAGCGGCACGGCGCCTACAGCGGAACTGGCGGCAGTTGCGGCGCTCGAACAACTCGGAGCGGGTCCCAATACGCTGCTGACCGTGTACAGCGGGGCGGGCGTGCGGAAGGACCGTGTTGATGCCCTGCTGGCCACTCTTGCCGAGCGCTTTGCCGGCACAGAGATTGAGTCGCTCAGCGGTGGCCAGCCATTCTATGACTACATCATCTCAGTGGAGTAAGCTACGCTCGCTGAGGGAACGCCTCGTGTACGCCACCAGCGAGACCGAACACCGCCCTGAGCGATCCCACCCCCTGACAATCGTCCTGGTATCACCGTATGACCTGGCCGTGGCCGGTGGTGTGAACAGCCACGTCCTCCCGCTTGCGGCGGAGTTCCTGTTACACGGTCACCGGGTTTGTATCGCCGGGCCGGCCAGCGGGGCGCCAGCCGTCGCCGTGCCGGCGGGTGTAGAGGTCATCCCCATCGGCAGGCCGCTGCCGGTGCCGGTGTCCGGCTCCGTTGCTCGCATCGCCTTGTCGCTGCGCCTATCTGGCCAGGTGAAGGCCGTACTCGCAGCGCTGCAGCCAGACGTGGTCCATGTGCATGAGCCGCTGATGCCGTCTCTACCGATCACCTTCTTACGCCATTCCGAAGCGGTCAACGTCGGCACCTTCCACGCTGCCCGCGAGGGTGGTAATCGGTTCTACGCGTACTCCCGCCGCCTGCTCAAGCGCTGGTTCCGGAAGCTGGACGGCAAGGTCGCAGTATCGCTGGCGGCAGAACGGCTGGTGCTTCGGTATTTCCCAGGCTATTACAACATCATTCCCAACGGCGTCGACATACCGCGCTTCACCAGCTCTGAGCCGCTGCCGGAGTTCGCCGATGGCAAGCTCAACATCCTCTACTTTGGGCGGCTGGAGAAGCGCAAAGGGGTCAAGTACCTGCTGCGTGCCTACGCAGCGGTCAAACGTGAGATGCCAGAGGCACGGCTGATTATCGCCGGGGACGGCCGGCTTCGTGAAGGCTACGAACGCTCGATCCGCAGGGCCGGCATCGAGGATGTGGTGTTCACCGGTTACGTAGCGGAGGATCTCAAGCCGCGCCTCTACGCCTCGGCCGACATCTGCTGTTTCCCAGCCACCGGCAACGAGAGCCAGGGCTACGTGCTGCTGGAGGCCATGGCCTCCGGCAAACCGGTAATCGCCAGCAACATCGAGGGATTCGCGACGGTGATCACCGACAACGTTGAGGGTTCGCTGGTCGAGCCCCGCAACCCGGAGGCGCTAGCACTGGCGCTCGTGCACCTGCTGGCCGATGATGAGCTTCGGCGCGCGTGCGGTCGCCGCGCGCGGGTCCGCGCCGAGCAGTACGGCTGGGACCGTGTCGCCCAGCGCGTTCTGAGCTATTACGAACGGCTACTGTATGAGCGCAGGCTGGCCCGGCAGAGCCGCCATCACCGCTCCGGCCTGGTAACGACAGGAGACTGACCACTGCCGAACTTCACCTTGCTGCCGCACACCGCCCCTCGCCGGCTGATCGACCCGATTGTGCGCGGCATCGCCCGCACCGGACTGACACCGAACGGCGTGACTGCTATTGGCTTCATAGTCAACGCCGCCGCCGCGCTGCTTGCCGCTCAGAGCCTGCTATTTGCCGCTGGCATCGTCACGCTCACCGGCAGCGCGCTTGACCTGCTCGACGGCGCCCTCGCCCGTGCTACCGGCCGTGCCAGCCGCTACGGCGCGGTGTTCGACGCGGTGCTGGATCGCTACTCCGAAGTCACGGTACTGACCGGAATCCTCATTCACCTGTCTGGCGCCGCCGAACACACGGGGGCCGTGCTGGTGTTCGCCTCCATCACAGGGTCGGTGCTGGTCAGCTATGTGCGGGCGCGGGCGGAAGTCCTGGGTTTTTCGCTCCGGGAAGGGTTATTTACCCGGCCGGAGCGGGTGGTATTGATCGCCGCCGCGTTGATGGCGGCGCCTTGGTGGCCGGACGCGCTGTTGTGGGCGCTATGGATCCTGGCTGTGCTGACCAATCTCACCGCCATCCAGCGCTGGTACTTCGTGCAGCGGCTGAGCAACCCGCGCGACTCCTAACCGGCCGGCGATATCCCGCGACGCCGCTTCAGGAACAGGGCGGCTGCAACTGCGAGGCTCAGCACCGTCAACACGATCGCGCCCGCGGAGATGAGCAACAGGGACGTGTTTGTCCTACCGGACGCTGCGGCCGCGGCCGGACGGGGTTCTTCTATCTGTGCCCCTTGCCCGCGATCCCGTGGGGTCAGCCCCAGTGAGCGCCGCCAGCCATCTTCTACCTGATCCTGGCTCCTGCCATACACCGCGAGCAGAGCATCATCGATGGTGCGACCGTCTCGGAGCTGCAGCAAGAGGCGACGCATGCGCTCCGGCCCGTGCTCCTTGAGCAGGAAGCGTACTGCGCTCTCCGAAGCAGCGTATGCAAGCTGAGCCTGTGTGCCGGGGAGTCCCGAGAAGCCACTGCCCAACGTCCGCAACGTGGGCACCGCATCGATGTTGACGGCGTCCGCAAGCGCGCGCCGGTTCTGCAGCTGGGTAGCGCCCTCAGCAACGGTGGCAAGGCCCTCATTCACCCAGGCCGGGACACGGCTGCCCAGGCCGGGGCTGAAGGTCATTTGGTAGATGAGCTCGTGGGTAAGCTCGTGGATCAAGGCACGCTGGCCGTCGCCACTGTCATCCGGGGAAATGGGTATGAGGATCGCGTCATACTCACCAATCGATATACCGCCAATCCATGCCGGTGTACCGGGCAAGGCGCTGTACAGGTCCGGCTGGCTGCCGTACACGTGGGCAGTGACCGGCCGCACCAGGTCAATACCCTGCTCTGCGGCCATCCGGGCGATCGCCTCCGATGCGCTGGCCAGCAGCGATTCGCCGAAGCGCTGATCCCCTCGGTACCACCGCACCGTGACACGGGCATCGCTGACTTCGCGCCACTGAAACCGGTTGTCGTCAACGCGGACTACCTGTGGCTGAGTCTCGGTTACCGTCCCGATGGCATCGGTGATCTGCCAGCGATAACTGATGTCCGCCCCCGGCGGCAGCTGGGAGCCGAAACGCCGCCAGGTCCAGCTCGCGGTAACGTGGAATCCTGGGCGAAAGTCCGGCTTGACGTTGCGAGGGTAAGCGCCATAACGCTGGCCCGGTGTGTTGAGCTGCAATGAGACATCTGTGATCTCGGCGGCAGCTCTGGCGTCCAGCGTGAACGTTACGCCGGCCGGGAACTCCACCCGCACACCGGTGCTTACATCGGCCTGATCGCCGGCGTGTGCCGCAGCGGCGGGCATGATGACCGCGAGGACGAACCCAAACAACAGCGACAGCGTCCGGCCGCCGGCTCGCTTCATTCCCCGGCTCCGTCGTGGTGCTGCATCCGGCGGGCAAGCAGCAGCCCGCCGCCGACTGCCGCACCCAGTAGCAGAACCATCATCACCGAGGCCGCGCCGATCAGGATCGCCGTGGTGGAACCGGCATCACTCGTGGCCGGCCTGGCCTGCTCCGCCTCAGGGGCGCTCCCGCCCGCCCGCTCCGGCGCCAGCCCTACACTCTTGCGCCAATCTCGGTCGAGCTGATCACGGTTGACGCCGAAGACCTTCTCGAACGTGCTATCAACATCGCCGTTGACTTTGAACTCGGCCATCATCTGGGCGAACTTCGGCCGGCCGTAGGTGTCAATCAAGTACTTTACTAACGAGTACGATTCACCGTAGAACAGCCCAATGTCGCGGGCACGGGTACCGGAGGTGAGCAGCCTCACCGGGATGACCTTGTCGTCGCGGACCGCCGCCTCCAGCGCGTCGATGTAGCCGACGTCGTTGGGTGACACCTGAAGGTAGACTGACGTGCCCTCGTTTAGCCAGGCCGGGTACAGCTCCTTGAACGGCCCGCCGCGTAGGGCTGCCGCGGTCACCAGATGCACGAGTTCGTGCCGCGCGGTGTCTAGCGCAGTCGGCGAGGACAGCCGGTCCACCACCATGATGAACGTATCTGGGTCATGCGCCTGACCGAGCACATTGGGGTCATGCGTGACCGAGCTATGGGCAAGCGCGATCTGGAAGTCCCGCTGGCTGGCGTACGCCCACACCTTGATCGGGAAATCCAGCCGCGCCCCCATGAGGCCAGCCGCTGCGTCGATGGTTTCGCGCGCCACCTGGGCCATCACTTCGGCGTCGCGGCGGCCGCCGCGGTACCAATAGACCGTGACATTGCCATCGCTGACCTGCTCCCAGGGAAAGCGCGTGTCGGCGAATGTGGTCTCACGCTCCTCGGTGCGCAGCTCACCCCCCGCGGCGTCCCGCAGCTCCCACGAATATCGGAGCGTCTTGCCCGGTGGGATATACAGCTGGCGGGTACCGGAGCGCATGGTATACGTCGCAGAGATGCGGGTACCCTTGTCGAACTCCGGACGGGCAGTGGCGGGGAGGTTGTCCGGGATGAACATGAAGCGCAGGCGCACGTCGGTGATCTCCGCGTCGCTCTCGGCTTCCAAGCGGAAGACCAGTGCATCCGGGAATTGGTTCTCGACGGCCGCCTCACCGAGCACGCGGATCCCGGTCGTTGCCTGCGTTTGGCCGGCCGGTCCGAGCAGCGCCCCGGCCACCACTGCCAGTAGCATTGTCACGCGCACGAACATCACGACCACTCCTCCCCACGCTACCGGGTGGCGCCTACGTGCCAATGCTCTCCTTGAGATACGTTCGCAGCATCTCATCCAGATCGCCATCGAGGATGGCAAGTGGGTCGGTGCTTTCGTAGCCAGAGCGCTGATCCTTCACCAGCTTGTATGGGTGCAGCACATAGCTACGGATCGCAGTGCCGAATCCGGCGCCGGTGTGCTCGCCTTTGATTCGCGCTCGCTCCTGCTCCTTCTTCTCCAGCTCGATTTCCAGCAGGCGTGATTCCAGCACCTTCATGGCGGCCTCCTTGTTGCGATGCTGGGAGCGCTCGTTCTGGCAGGTGACGACGATCCCCGATGGCAGGTGGGTGATACGAATCGCGGTCGAGTTCTTCTGCACGTTCTGACCGCCATGGCCGCTGGCACGAAACACATCCACGCGCAGGTCGTCCGGGTTGATCTGAACGTCGACGGACTCATCAGCTTCGGGCATGACCTCGACCAGCGCGAACGACGTATGCCGCTTATGTTCGGCGTCAAACGGAGAGAGGCGCACCAGCCGGTGTGAGCCCCGCTCGCTCCGCAGCCAGCCAAAGGCATGCGGACCGTTGACCTCCAGGGTAGCGCTCTTGATGCCCGCCTCCTCACCGGGTGTCTGATCCAGGATGTCCCAGGCGAAGCCGTGGCGCTCGGCCCAGCGCACATACATGCGCAGCAGCATCTCCGCCCAGTCCTGCGACTCGGTGCCGCCGGCGCCGGCGTGGACAGCGACAATCGCCGGGCGGCTGTCGTATTCGCCGCTGAAGCTCAGCTCGAATTCCAGATCCTCAAACCGGGCGGTGAGTGACGCGGTCTCCCGTTCGAAGTCGTCGCGCAGCGATTCATCTTCCTCGCCGATGGCGAGTTCCACAAGGTCAGCGAGGTCGCCGGTCCGGCGCTCGATGCCGTGCCACGTCTCCACCACCCCACGGATGCCGTTCAGTTCCCGCATCACCGCCTGCGCTACCTGGGGATCAGACCAGAAGTCCGGCGCCAGTGTCTGCGACTCTAAAGCTGCGCACTGCTGCTCTAGCCCGGTGATGTCAAAGACGCACCATGATGCCGGCGATGCGGTCGGTCAGGCTCCGGAGTTGGGACAGGAGTTCATTCACGGGTCGGTTCCTCATCCCGCCGCCGCCGCGGCGTAGTGGTTTATGTTAGGTAACAGGAGCGACGTGGCGTCCCGCTGCGGCCTGGTGAGCGAGATGTGTCGGCTGCGGCAGCCGGTAGCGCACGGCTAGCGACATCACCCATGTCACGGCCGATTCCCGGCTGACACGATGACCGGGCGAGACGTAAACCGGCCTGACCCCCGTTCGGGTTCGCAGGGCGTAGCCGACACACTCACCGCCGTCCTGCAGCGGCATCGCTGCTCCGCGCACGTCACCCAGATCGCCTTGGAGCGTCCCGATCAGGCGGGACTTCGCGCAGCCGATGGCCGGCACATCTAGCAGCACGCCCAGATGCGCCGCCAGACCCAACCGGCGTGGATGTGCGATTCCTTGCCCATCCACGATGAGCAGGTCCGGCCGGTACCGCATCCGTTCCAGCACCGGCAGCAGTGCCGGGATCTCGCGAAACGACAGCAGGCCAGGGATGTACGGGAAACGAATCTCCACGTTCATCACCACCTGCTCCACGGGAGTCAACTCCGGCCAGCGCACGGTCACCACGGCAGCGCGGGCGGGCCGGTCGGGGCGGAACCGGCTGCCGGCGGCGACATCCACACCACTGATATACCGGACGGGGCCAGCGTCGTCGGTCAGTGTCACGCGTGCCGCCAGCGTGCGCTGGACGCGCACGGCCTCGCCGGGTGACAGATCCCACGAGTGCCCGGCGACGACCTTCATCCCGCACAGTATACCAGCGGTGAGCCCGGCCTACCTGGCGTCCTCCTGCTTCCACTTCAGCCGGTCGCGGTTTTCGGCGATGAACGCCTTGATGTCGTCTGCCATGCCCAGCAGCCGCTCCCACTGCTCTGGATACAGGGTCACGGGAAACCGGCCGAGCCCGTACACACTGACCGCACCCTTCTCCGAGACTTTGAATGAGCCCGCGCGCTGACGGGCGGTCTTGAGCTGTTCATTCTCGGCCTTCAGCCGCTCCAGTTCCGCCTGCATCTCCTCCAGCGTCGCCATCGGCCGGCCTCCTCCCCGCCGCATGTCTGCGGGCGGTTGCTTCGTTGGGGACATGGTACACCGAGCAGGCGGCTGTTCCGCGGCGGCTCTGTTACACTCTCACCTCAATGACCATGCACACGACCGGCATTGACATCGTTGAGATTGACCGAGTAGCCCGCGTGCTCGCCCGCCACCCTGAGCGGTTTCTCGCCCGCGTCTTCACCCCAGCGGAGGTTTCACACTGCCGCGGCCGTCTGGGAGAACTGGCGGTGCGCTTCGCCGCGAAGGAGGCGACGATGAAGGCGCTCGGCACCGGTGTCCGCGGGGTGGCCTGGCGTGACATCGAGGTGCTGCCGAACCGGCGCGGCAAGCCGCTGCTGCTTCTCCACGGCACCGCCGCCGCGCGGGCGGAGCGCATCGGTCTGACCGATGTCGACGTGACGCTCACGCACGCCCGTGACTATGCGGCGGCGATCGTCGTCGGTCATGTGCACGCGTGGCCCGATGACGAACGCACACCGCGTACACGTGCCCGCGCCACCACGAGCCCTGCCAGAAACTGACCGACAACCGGAGTAACCGATGAAGCTGCTCACCACCGGCGAGATGCGCGCGCTTGAGGCGGGTGCGGCGGCAGCCGGCGTATCGACAACCGCACTGATGGAGAACGCCGGCCTTGCCATCGCGCAAGAAGTATGGATGACGCTCGGCACCCTCGAAGATCGCCGCATCCTGGTGCTGGCCGGCCCCGGCAATAACGGCGGCGACGGCCTGGTAGCGGCGCGCCATCTGGTCGAGTGGGGCGCCCAAGTTGGCATCTACTTGTTGCGTCCGCGCGAGGCTGACGACCCGCTGATGGCGCCACTACTGGAGCAACAGGTGCCGGTGGTCGCGGCAACGGACGACCCTGGCTACGAGACATTGGACCAGTTCTTCACTGTCGGCGAACTGGTGATCGATGCGCTGCTGGGTACCGGCGGCTCGCGGCCGGTGGAAGGCGACCTCGCAGCGGTCCTGGAGCGGCTGGGGGCCATGCGTGAACGTCCTGGACGTCCCCGGCTCATCTCCGTAGATCTGCCCACAGGCGTCAACCCCGACACCGGCAGGGCAGACCCGCTGGCCGTGGCAGCCGACCTGACCGTCGCATTGGGTGAGGCCAAGGTCGGGCTGTATGTGGGCGCCGGCAGTGCATTGGCAGGGCGCGTGCAGGTCGTAGAGATCGGAATTCCCATCTCCGTGCCACGGCCGGCCGGCATCGACCTGCTGGATCGAAGCTGGGCCAAGAAGCAGACGCCGAAGCGCCCGGTCGATGCCAACAAGGGCACGTTCGGCAAGGTGCTGGCAGTGTGTGGCTCGCGCCAATACCCGGGAGCGCCCTCGCTTGCCGCTGCCGCGGCGTATCGCACCGGCGCCGGCATCGTCACGCTGGCGCTGCCGGAGAGCGTGCAATCGATGGTCGCCAGCCGCCTGGCAGAGGCGACGTACCTGTTGCTGCCTGAGCAGAACGGCAGCCTGGCGCCCGATGTCGCACCGCTGGTGCGCAATGCGCTGAAGGGGTACGACGTCCTGCTCGCGGGTTGCGGGCTAGGCGCCGGGGCGTTCGAGGCTGTGCGGGCCATCGTGCTCGGTCCCCACGTTGAGGGGCTGCGTGGCGCCGTCATCGATGCCGACGGCCTCAACGCCCTCCCCGCTGCCGGCCAGTGGTGGGAGCGCTTGCTGCCCGGCACGGTGCTGACACCGCACCCGGGCGAGATGTCGCGGCTGACGGGTATGAGCATCGCCGCTATTCAGGCTGACCGGTTGGAGGTGGCCCGCCGCTTCGCCGCGCAGTGGAGCGCCACGGTGGTGCTGAAGGGGGCGAATACCGTGATCGCTGCCCCAGACGGCCGCACATGGCTATCGCCGTTTGCCAACCCGGCGCTGGCCACCGGCGGCACCGGCGACGTGCTGGCCGGCGCCATTGCCGGGTTGCTGGCGCAAGGGATCGAGACGCCAGTTGCGGCCGCGCTCGGCGTGTTCCTGCACGGCATGGCTGGGGAAGCCGTTCGGGCAGAGCTGGGCCCGGCGGGTCTCCTGGCATCAGACCTGCTGCTGGAGTTGCCCCGGGCGATCAAGGCGCTCGTTGAGCCCGCGCCGGTGGCGCTTCCGGCCGGCGGTCTGTTCGACCGCGGCGGCGGCGGCGCAGGGCTGGCTGGGCTTGCCGGTCTGGGCGGCGCCACTGGTCTCGGCGGGCTGGCCGGGTTGGGTCTGCCCGGGGCCGGTGGACCAGCCTGATCGAATTAACCAACTTGACGGTGGGCAAACCGGCTGGTTTCGTAGAGAATGCGAATGGTATACTCCCGGCAATGTGGTGTCGGACGCCGGTCCTTGCGGCCGGGAGAGGCCCATGGTCACGTCTCGAGTTGACCAGCTACCACAGAGCGAATTGCTGCTGACGCTTGCGCGTCTGATGCGCCGCAACCGGCTGGCGTTGTTGATGCTCGCTGCCAGTGCCGGCGCCGCCGGGGCACGCGCCCGCGAGGTTGCCGCCGGCACGGCCGCGGCCCGATGGCTGGCGCGCAACGCGCTCGCCTTGCGCCTGTTCTTGGCAGCAATCTCGGCCCTCCTCTCGGACTCTGGCCCGGCGGGTTACCGAGCGATTCAGGCTGTCCGCCGGCCGTATCGCCGCCGCCGTGCCCCTCGGCTGCTCCGTCATCGCCTCGGGCTGCGCGCCGTCTTTCGGGTGGACCGGGCGGATGCCCTGGTCCGGCAGCGTCCCAAGTTCGTGGTCAGTCTCGGCTGAGGCGGCACTGCCGCCCCCTGTCAGCCTCGCACTGATTCCCGGGGACCCCCGAAGGAGAATCACGATGGCACGAACCGTGCGCGTCATGCTGCTACAACCGCGTTCCACGGGCGGTAACTTTGAATACGTCGCCATTCCTCGGCAGGGAATGCTGTTCCTCTCCTCTGCGCTACGCGACTGGAGCGAGCGCAGCGGCGCCCCCTACCGCTACGAACGCACCATCTGGTTTGAGGACCGCTCAGGACGGATGGATCCTGCGCGTGACCTCGACGGTGTCGACATCCTCATGATCACGGCGCTCGTGAACGAGACGCCGCGCGCCTATGAGGTGGCCAGCCAGGCACGCGAGCTGTGGCCCGACTTGATCATCCTGGGCGGTGGTCCGCAGATGGGGCCGCTGGCTCAGGAGGCGATCCACCACGCCAAGTGCGATGTGGTGGTACAGCGCGAAGCCGAGGACATCATCGGCCCGCTGTGCGATCTGCTGCTGGAGACGCCGCGCTCGATGCGTGCCAACGAGCTGCGCAAGCTGGATGGCATTGCCTTTACCGACGACTTCGGCCAGGTCGTGCAGCGCCCGTTCCGGCGGATGATCCCTTCGGACCTGGTCAAGATCCCTGACTACCGGGCGATCAAGGACCTAACCCCCAAGAACCCGATGGCCGCCGGGGTGCTGGAAACGTCGCGCGGCTGCACCGAGTCCTGCTCGTACTGCGAGGTGATCCAGCAATTTGTCGGCTACCGCATGGTCAAGCCGGAAACGGAACTCGCCCGGATCGCGCAACTCCAGGAACTGGCCGCCGACGGGCTCATCTACCGCTCACCAAACGACGGCCGCTTCGCGGTGTTTGTCTCCGACGACCTCCACGCCCCACCGCGGCGGGCGGTCAAGTTCCGCAATGAGCGCCTGAGCCGGGCCCGCAACTGGAAGGGTCACACCGATGGCATGTTCATGATCAGCCAGAACCGCGCGGAGCTGGGGTCGGACCCGGAGATGGCCGACGCCTTTCTCGCCGCGGGGATGGGCATGCTGTATATCGGCGTCGAGTCCTCCAGCGCCGAGAACCTGGCAGCAGTGAAGAAGCGCCAGGCGCCGGACCAGATGCATACCGATCTGCTGGCCCTGGGCAGCATGGGCTTCGACGTGGTCGCCATGACCATCATTGGCCTGCCGTACGACGATGAAGCCGCCGTAATGCGGCTGGCCGAGTGGGCCCGTCAGGTGAGCCGGTTCCAGACCGCCAACCTGCTGACGCCACTGCCTGCTACCGTCAACTGGCCGCAGCCCAATGGCGGCGGGATGCGCCTGCTCAACCGCGACGGCGGCCTGCTCAACGGCGACGGCAGCTACAACCCATACGGCGAGCTGCCGCCGTACGAGCTGTTCACCGGCCGGCAGTTCGTCTACCAGGATGACGCCGTGATTGGTGGCGAGCCGCGGAACTGGACGTTGCAGCGCAGCCGGGAAGTGATGCAGGCCTACATGGCCAAGCTTCGCCCGATCGACACCCTGTACGAGCGCATCTTCCGGCTCATGAAGCGGCGGGCCGAGCGGCTTGCCCGTGAGGAGCAGCGAGAGCTAGCGGTGCCGATGCGCGTTTAGATTCGGGCCATAGCAGCAGATCGATGCGACGGGCGCGCCGCGAGTCGCGCCCGTCCTGGTGTGTGCGCATCGGCCGGCGAAATCCGTCTATCCCGGCGTCGCACGCGAGCAGTCACGCGCGCCGATGAAATGTGGCTGCTGCACGGAACGGGCCGCGGCAGAACGCAGACCGAATGCGCTGTTCCTGTTATGATCGGCGCGGCCCGCCCACCGGCCACACTCACCCCTCTCGACATCAGGAGATGGTATGCAGGAGCATCGCGTCGTCGTCACCGGCGTTGGGGTCGTCAGCCCCATCGGCCTCACCGCCCCCACAACCTGGGAAGCCCTGGTACGCGGGCAGAGCGGCGTCGCTCCCATCTCACTGTTTGACCCGGCCGGCCAAGACGTCACCTTTGCCGCCGAAGTGAAGGACTTCGAGGCCGGGCGCTTCATGGACCGCAAAGAGGCACGCCGCACCGACCGCGTCGTACAATTCGCCGTCGCTGCGGCCGCTGAGGCGCTGACAAACGCCGGCCTGCAGATCACCGCCGCCAATGCCGCCGAGATCGGCGTCGTGATCGGCTCCGGTATCGGTGGCATTATGACGCTGTCCGAAGGCTTCTCCACCATGCAGGCCAAGGGTCCCGGACGCGTCAGCCCTTTCTTGGCGGCGATGATGCTTCCGGACATGCCCAGCGGCTACGTCAGCATCCACTTTGGCGCGCGCGGCCCGAACTTCTGCACGGTCTCCGCCTGCTCCACCGGCGCCGACGCCATTGGCAACGCCTACGAGATCGTCCGCCGCGGCGATGCGAAGGTGATGATCGCCGGCGGCGCCGAGGCGCCGATCACGCCAATCGGCATCGCTGCCTTTGCCGCCGCGCGGGCGCTTTCCACGCGCAATGCCGACCCCGCCCACGCCTCCCGCCCGTTTGACAAGGATCGCGACGGATTCGTCATGGGAGAAGGCGCCGGCGTCATGGTGCTGGAGAGCCTGGACTCGGCGCGCGAGCGCGGAGCGACCATCCTGGCCGAGCTGGTGGGCTACGGGAACGCCGCGGACGCCAATCACATCACGCAACCGTCTGAAGGCGGCGAAGGCGGCGTGCGCGCCGTGCGCCTGGCCCTGCGCCGCGCCGGGCTGACCGCGGACAGCATTGATTATGTCAATGCTCACGGCACCAGCACGCCGATGAACGACCGCTATGAGACCATGGGGCTCAAGACGATCTTCGGTGAGCGGGCGGCGCGGGTACCGATCAGCTCGACGAAATCGATGATTGGTCACCTGCTTGGCGCAGCCGGAGCGGTCGAGGCGGTGTTCTGTGTGCAGGCCATCCGCCACGGCGTTATCCCGCCCACGATTAACTACGAGCATCCCGATCCAGAATGCGATCTGGACTACGTGCCGAATGAGGCGCGGGAAGCTCCGGTGCGGGTAGCGCTGACCAACTCCTTTGGCTTCGGCGGGCACAACGCCAGCCTGATCTTCCGGGCCTGGGACCCGGCATAGCCCAGCGGTCTGGCACCTCCAGATCAGCCAACGCAGGCCCGCAGGAAGGCGCGAATGCGCTGCCGGGTGTCCGCGATCTTCTCAGGTGAACGGCAATCTACATCCAGACAGGTCGCCTGCGGCGCCTCGGCGCAGATGCGGTGCGCTGCCGGCGTGGGATGGAACGCGTCGTTGCCAGGCAGGATCAGCAGCGGCGCCGGGCAACGCGCGATGAACTCCTCAGGCACGCTGATGAACGGTCCATGGGCTCCCCACAACTGCTGGTCGTAGTCAACAATCAGGCGCTCGTATGCCGTGGGGTCCATCGCCAGCATCTGTTCGCGAAACGCCGCATCGGCAGCAATACGCGCCGCGAACGGGCCGGCAGCGTTGTTGCGGACAAATAGGGGATTGGCCACGGCTGCATCCACCACGGCTCGCATGCCGCCGGTACGGGCGGCCTCTATCGTTGGCCGGAACATCGCGAAGAACGTTTCACGGCTGTTCAACCCCTCGACCAGGCCAACGGGGTCTTGCCCCACGGCGCCGGCCACCCGTTCCGGCGCCTCCAGGATGAAGCGGAGCACATGCGCCACCCCGATACAGCCACCCCACAACAGCGTGCGCTCGACCCCTACCGCGTCGAGCACCGCGCGCTGATCGGCCGCGAACTGCTCCCAAGAGGGCGCGACTGCCGGCGCCGGTGAGTTCTCCGCGTTGCGCTGGTCCATGCCAATGCACATGAACTCGCCGGCGTAGTCAAACGGGTTGATGGCACTGTTTGGCCAGAACGATACCTGGCTGTTGACGCCGCCCAGCGCGAACAGCAACAGCGGGAATCCCTGCCCCCGGACCTCGTAGTAGATGCGCGCCCCGTCGGGCCGGTCTACAAACGGCATACCTTGCTCCCTCGCTCCCCTGCACACTCCGCGGCATTCTATGGCTCTACCCGGGCCCGCACAATCTCCCACGGTTGCAGGGCCGGCATCGCCTTACCGACAATGTGATGGACACTGGCTACCAGGATGACCCCATGACCGATTCCGTGCGCGGCCGTCGCTGGCACGTGCGTGCCTATGTGCCGGCCGGCGCGGCTGCGACCGGCGAGTACCCCGCCATCGTGGTGGAGCTGCTGCGTCAGCGCGGTATCCGCTCCACCGGCGCGGCGCGCGCCTTTCTGCTTCGCCTTCCGGAGCCAGACGATCCCCTCCAGCTGCCCGGCATGGCCGGGACGCTGGCCCGCATCCGTGCTGCGCTTCGCGCAAACGAGCGTATCGCCGTTTACGGTGACTACGACGTTGACGGCGTCACCGCCACGGCGATCCTTTGCGACGGCCTGCAGAGCCTGGGGGCCAGCGTCTTCCCGTATCTCCCCGATCGCTTCACCAACGGCTACGGTCTCACCCGCGATAGCCTGCGGGCGTGCCGGGACCAGGGCGCCGGCCTCATCATCTCGGTGGACTGCGGCATCAACGCCAATCCAGAGATTGACTACGCCCATGAGATCGGCCTCGGTGTGGTGGTGCTGGATCACCACGCCCCGCCGCCCATCCTTCCTGATGCCGACGCCATTGTGGACCCGAAGTTGGGCGGCGGGCCGCCGGAATACGACGGGCTGGCGGCATGCGGACTGGCGTACACGACCCTGCGGGCGCTGTACGCTGCCGAGGGACGCTCGCTGGACGGCCGCGGCTACATCGAGCTAGCGGCGCTGGGGACTGTCGCGGACATGGTACCGCTCACGGGCGAGAACCGGCGGATTGTGCGGACGGGACTGCCGGCGCTGGCGCAGAGTACCCGGCCCGGCGTGCGGGCGCTGCTGAGCGCGGCCGCAGTGGAAGCGGGGCGAATCGACACCGACACCATCGCATTCCGGCTGGCGCCCCGCATCAACGCCGCCGGGCGGCTGGCTCACGCACGGCTCGCATACGACCTGCTGACGACCGAGGATCCGGCCCGGGCGGCAGCGCTGGCGGGTGAGTTAAATGAGCTCAACGCGCAGCGGCAGCGTATGACCGAGGATGCCGCAAAGCTGGCGCGGGAGCTGGCAATGCAGGAGTGCGCCGGCAGCTCGCTGGTCATGGTCGGACACGAGCGCATCCCGCAGGGCATCGCTGGCCTGGTTGCCAGCCGCCTGACCGAAGAACTATACCGCCCGAGTGTGGTCTATGAACGGGGCGCCGAGATCGCTCGTGGATCGGTGCGCAGCATCCCTGAGCTTGACGTGGTGCAGTGCCTCGCTCAGGGCGGCGCGTTGATGGAGCGATGGGGTGGACACGCACAAGCCGGCGGCTTCAGCGTTCGTACCGAGCGGCTGCCCCAACTGAAACAGGCACTGGGCGGTTGGGCCGACGAGCAACTAGCGGGACTCGACCTACGGCCGGTGCTGGCGATTGACCTCGACACACCGTTGTCTGAGCTTACCCAGCCGGTGTTGCGCTGGCTGCCGTACTTTGAGCCGGCCGGCCAATCCAATCCCGCCCCGGTGCTCGTCAGCCGGCGAAGCCCGGTGATGGCCGCACGAACGATGGGACAGGATGGCCGTCACCTCCGGCTGAAGCTCCGCGCCGGCTCGGTGCTGTGGGACGCCGTCGGCTGGAACCTGGGCGCGTTTGCTCCCCGGCCTGGGACATACCTCGACATCGTCTATCGCGTGGCGCGGGACCGCAGTGGCCGTTGGGAGCTGGCGCTCCAGGACTTCGCGCCGAGTGCTGCTTGACCGCCGTCACTCGCCGTCGAGCGGCCTCACCATCACGATGTCGCCCACACGTGCCCCGATTGCGGCGGCAGCACTACCGCCGGGGAGCGCCAGTTCGATGTAGCCGCAGCTGCTCACCACCGCGATCAGTCCGGCCGCGTCGCCATACGCCGTCTGCAGCCCGGTGATGTGGTAGCCGTTGCAGGTCACCGTCAGGCGTGGTCCGGTTTGGCCTGCCCGGCAGCCGGTGATGACGTTGCCAAACCGGTCGATAGCGACCACCGTCGTATGAAGCGCGCCGTCGTCGCCGGCGTACGCACGAAACGCCGGAAAGGCGAGCAGCGACTCGAGGGGCGGGCCGAACTCCGGCAGGGCCACACCTGCCGCCAAATGCGCCGCCACCGGGGCGAAGATGTCCCGACCGTGGAACGTCGCGGACAGCGGCGTGCGCCACCAGCGCGGCTCGGCCAGCCGCACACCGCTTACCCCTTGGGGCACGGCCACCCGCGCCGGTCCGTGGCCGTCCGGCCGGGCCCGCGCTGGAAGTGCCACCGACAGCAATCCGTTATCCGGGCCGACGAAGGTGCCCGCGGCCGAGCGAACGGCGATCCCTGCGCGCGATGTACCTACACCGGGGTCCACCACCGCCAGATGTACGGCCTGAGGTGAGAACGGCGTCACGGCGCACTCCAACGCAAATGCACCCGCCCGCACATCCTGAGGAGCGATGCCATGCGTAAGGTCCACGACCTGGGCATCCGGGTTGACGGTTGCGATTGCGCCCTTCACCTGCCCGACGTACGTATCAAGCACGCCGAAGTCCGTCAACAGCGTGATCACGGACCGCACGTCGCCTCCCCTGGTGGACTTTCGCGGGCGCTTACCGCTGGCCCGTTACCACCCGCCACAAGTGGACCTGACCGAAGCGGTCAGCTTCAGTCGCGGCCGCCTGTAGGGGCGCCTGCAGTGCTGCGGACACCGCATACTGCCAGCGCTCAGCGAACAGGACGATGCCGGGTGTGTAAACCCTAAACCGGGCCGCGAACGCGGCATATACCGCTCGCCGCGCCGGCAGGCCGGCCTCAACGCGACCCTGCTCCGCCAGCCGGTCTAGCTCTGCATCGGCAACGGCGCCAAAATTGCCGGCTGCCTCACCGCGCCGGGAGGAGTGCCATGCGCCGAACGGGTCGGGATCAGGACCTGGGTCCCAACCGGCAACCGCGGCCTGAAAGGCTCCGGGCATGAGCCGTTGCTGT
>CAUJGQ010000024.1 GCA_963170165.1 Chloroflexota bacterium
ATCTCGACGATCAGCGGCAGCGGCTCCTGGTACGCCTCCAGGGCAGCGGGCGTTTCCTGCCGCGAGCGGTGGACCAGTTCGGCGGGCACCACCATCACATCGGGGATGAAGCCCGAGCCATCCACGGCGCGCACGCGGCCGGAATCGATGCGGACGCGGTAGACCGCTTCATCAAGCTGGGAAAGCAACCGTGCGCCGATGCGCACGCCAAGCTCGTTATGCCATGTGGTCATGCCCGGCTTGCTCCTGAGGCGGCCGCAGACCAGCTCCCACTTGCCGTCCGGGTCCTCCAGCGCCAGCCGCTCGTATGTCTCAAAGCTGACGGCCATGGGCTTCCCTCCCGCATCGCGCTATCGGAACAGCGCCGCCAGGTCGATGGTGACGCCGGGCAGGCGGGCAGCCCGCACCTCGCCGGTGGTGTACCGCGCCTCAGTGTATGAGCCGTCCGGCTGGCGGACGAAGGCGCGCAGCGAGCGCTCGGCCGGATGCACCAGCCAGATCTCTTCGTCGCCGCGCTCCTGGTAGGCGCGCAGCTTGACTTGCTCGTCGTGACCGCCGGTGGAGGGCGACCAGATCTCGACGATCAGCGGCAGCGGCTCCTGGTACGCCTCCAGGGCAGCGGGTGTTTCCTGCCGCGAGCGGTGGACCAGTTCGGCGGGCACCACCATCACATCGGGGATGAAGCCCGAGCCATCCACGGCGCGCACGCGGCCGGAATCCACCCGTATCTCAAACGCGTCCGCATTGACCTGCAGATAGAGGTACGCCCCGATTCGCATCCCTAACTGGTTATGCCGTGTGGTCATGCCCGGCTTGCTCCTGAGGCGGCCGCAGACCAGCTCCCACTTGCCGTCCGGGTCCTCCAGCGCCAGCCGCTCGTATGTCTCAAAGCTGACGGCCATATGGCCCCCCTGTGTCCCTGACACGCGCGCCGGTGTAGCCCTACTCTATCGACCACCGGCGCGCGCCGCCACGCTCAGACCCTGGCCTGTGCCTGCTCCGCCTTCAGCTCCGCCAGCCGGTCGAGCTGGGCACGGGCGCCGGCGGTCATGCTGGCGACGTCTGAGGTGAGCATAATCAGATCGAAGCCGCGCGCCACCGCCCCGGCGGCGAAATCGGCGGAGGCGCAGTGCATCGCCGCCTTGATGCCGTGGCGGTGGGCCGTCTCGCGGATGCGGTCGCACGTTTCCAGGTGGAGCGGGTGGGGGTTGTCGCCGCGTGGCGGCAGGCCGAGGGCATACGACAGGTCGGCCGGGCCGATGTAGACGCTGTCCAGGCCGGGGGTGGCGCAGATCGCCTCGATATTGTCGATGCCCTGGCGCGTCTCGATCATGCCGAACAGCACGATCTCGTCGTTGGCCTGCTCGACATAGCCGGGACCGGCGTACATGCCGGCGCGCACCGGACCGAAGGAGCGGATGCCGGCGGGTGGATAGCGGCAGGCGGCCACAGCGCGCGCCGCCTCCTCCGCGGTGTTGATCAGCGGCACGATGATGCCGTAGGCGCCGGCATCCAGCGCCTTCATGATGATCTGGGGGTCGTTCCAAGGCACGCGCACCACCGGCACGGTATCGGTCTGGGAGATTGCCTGCAGCATCGGCCACACATCGGCGTAGTCAATCAGCCCGTGCTGCATGTCGATGCACAGCGCATCGAACCCCTGCCTCGCCATCACCTCTGCCGTAAAGGCGTTGGGCGCCGACAGCCAGCCCAGGGTCACGCACCCGCCCTCGCGCCAGATCTGCTTGATTCGATTCGGTCGCATCGTGAGCACCTCCCAGTCGTGGTAGTATGCCGGGGCATGATAGCAGCGGTGGGGCGGCCACGTTTCCTGTGTGCTGTCCGCTGTCTGCTGTGCGTCCCCCTGGGGATGCCGTGGAGACCACCCCCATGCCCGACAGCCTCAAGATCGAGCACGCCCGGTTCGTGCTGACGATGGACCCGCAACGGCGGATCATCGCGGATGGCGCCGTGCTGGTGCGCGAGGGGCGCATCGTCCGCGCGGGCAAGACGGCGGAGCTGGCGGGCGAGCCGGCGGACCAGGTGATTGACGCCGCGGAGATGGTGGTGACGCCCGGGTTCGTCAACGGGCACATGCATATCAGCTACGCCCACGCCACCCGCGGCATCTTCCCGGACAGCCTGGGGGAGCGCTACCTGCCCAACGTCTTCCGCCTATCCCAGGTGATGACGCCGGAGGAGGAATATCACACCTCGCTGCTGGCCCTGACCGAGCTGGTGCGCACCGGCACCACGACGATCGTCGACCCCGGCAGCACGCGCTTCGTCGACGCCTGCCTGCCCGCCTACGCGGCCAGCGGCTGCCGGGTGATCACCGGCGTCCATGTCACCGACCGGCCCAACCCGATCAACCTGCCGGTGTACCGCACTGACGAAGCGCTCAAGCTGCTGGAGGACAGCCTGCGCTGGGATGGCGCGCTCGGCGGGCAGGTGCGGGCGTGGGCGATGCCGTTCGGCCCCGGATTCTGCTCGGTGGAGCTGCTGCGCGCCGCCAAGGACCTGGCGGACCGGGCCGGTACCCGCCTGACGCTGCACTACACCATCCGCGACGAGCAGCGCGTCACCTCCGGCCCCAGCCCCAGCGAACGGCTGGAGGAGGCGGGCATCCTCGGCCCGAATGTCGTGCTCGCGCATGCGCTGGGGCTAGATAGCCGCGACGTGGCCGCCATCGCCCGCACGGGCGCAACGGTCATCGCCGTGCCCACCGCCGCGATCAAAGGTGGCTCGGGGATGACGGCCACCGGCCGGCTGCCGGAGTTGCTGGCGGCGGGGGTGGCCTGCGGGCTGGGGACCGACGCTGCCAACAACTCCAACCTGGTAGAGACGCAGCGGGCGATGTACCTGATCGCCGTGCTGTACAAGGATGGCCGCCGCGACGTGCAGCAGATGCCGGCGGAGACGGCGCTCGAGCTGGCCACCATCGGCGGCGCGCGGGCACTGGGGCTCGAGGCCGAGATCGGCTCCATCGAGCCGGGCAAGCAGGCTGACCTGGTGCTGTTCGATACGCGCCGGGCGGAGTGGCGCACGCTGTTCAATCCCGTCAACAGCCTGGTATACAGCGCCGACGGCCGCAGTGTGGATACCGTGCTGATCGGCGGGCGGGTGATGGTGCAAGGCGGCCGGGCGCTGTTCGTCGACGAGTGGGATCTGATCCAGAAGGTGCAGGGGATCGGCGCGGCGATGCTGGAGCGGGCCGGGCTGTCGTTCCCGCCGCGCTGGCCGGTGGAGTGAGCTTAGCGGCCAGCCCACTTTTCGCCGCGTGCCGGCCGGGCGAAGTACAGCACCGCCAGGCAGAGCACCGCCCCCAGCACGACGGCGTAGAACCCCCACGTGAGACTAAGGGAGAAGTTGACGGCGGTACCCGATCCGCGGCGGGCATCCTCGACTTCACTCTTCTCGTCCGAGAACTGGGCGTACTGGATGATGGCGGCCACCAGCCCGCCCGCGCCCACTGCCGCGGCCCACAGCCGGAACATGGCGGCGTTGATCGTGCCCAGATAGCGCAGCGCCGCCCCGGCCGCGGCCACGCCCCCGGCGATCAGCGGGATCAGCCACAGCACGGCGTTCTTGTTGCTGTCTTCGATGTACTCGCGGTAGCTGGTGCTCTCGCTCTCGCTCAGGATCGAGACCTGCGCCCAGGGCAGGAACGGTGAGATGATCATCAGCAGCGCCCCGGCCGCCAGCAGCCCGGCGGCGATCATCACTGCCTGGCCGGGTTTCGCTGCCACAGCCGGACGAGGGTAGGGCGTGCCGCCGTAGCCGGGCGCCGCGTATTGCTGCTGCTGGCCGTAGGCGCCGGGCTGCTGGTACTGCGGATGCTGGCTATAGCCCTGCTGCTGCGGATAGCCGCTTTGCTGGCCGTAGCCGCCGGGCTGCTGGTACGGCTGCTGCTGGGGATAGCCGCTCTGCTGGCCGTAGGGAGCGCCCTGGGGCTGTTGCTGGCCGTAGCCGCTGGGGTACTGCGGCGGTTGCTGCTGGGGATAGCCGCTTTGCTGGCCGTAGGCCGGCGCGCCTGCGGGGCCGGCGCCCTGCCCGGTGGACGGCGGCGGGTTGTTCGGGTCAAAGACCAGCGTGCCGCCGGCGTTAGGCGGCGCCGCCGGAGCCTGCTTTGCCCCACAGGTGGAGCAGAATGGGCTGCCGTCCCGCAGCGTCGTACCACAATTCGAGCACGTCATCGCAGCCCCTCCCAGCAGCCCATTCGGCGGAACGATACGCGCCTAAGGGAGGGGGTGTCAATCGGGGAAGCCCGGAGGGGGGCGGGGCGCCACCGGCTGCCGGATACCGGCTGGCCACCTTACCGGTCAGGGCGGGTAATGGAGCCTTCGGGGTTGGTGTCGCGGCTGATGGCGGAGGTGTCCGGCCGGCCGGTATCGGCGCCGTTGCCGCTCATCATGTCGCGGTTGCCTTCGCCAGTGCTGCGGCCGCTCCCGCGGATGGGGATGCGCCGGCTGCGGGCGTGGGCGGCCTTGGGAAACGTCAATGTCAGGACGCCGTTCTCGATACCGGCCTCGCAGGCCTCGACGTCGACGTCATCGGGTAGCATCACCGAACGGCTGAAGCTACCGTAGTGGCGCTCGCGGTGGCGGAAGCGGCCCTCGCCGTGCTCGTGCTCACCGTGCACTTCGCCACGGATGGTGAGGATGCCCTGTTCCACCGTGACGTTGACGTCCTCCGGCTTGACACCGGGCAGCGATGCCCGCACCAGCAGGTTATCACCCTGCTCCACCACATCCAGCTCGATCCGGTGCGGTTGCGTTTGCGGTTGCCCGCCTCCTTCTGTCCGGTACACCAGCGCCGGGATCAGCATGCGGTCATCCATCATCCGGTCCATCTCGCGCTGCATCATTTGCCACCGCCGGTACGGGTCATAGCGCTGCATCATCTGTCGGTTCCTCCTGCTCCAGCCGCGTGGTACTCCCTTTCACGCTAGCCCGCCGCCCGGCCGCCGGGCACACCCGGACGGGTGATCACCACGTCCGCGCACGTGACCGCCACCCCCAACCGCGCCCTGGCGTACCGTAACCGGAGCAGAGGGAGAAGCTGATGGAGCGTTGCCCGCAGGGCCACACCTATGCGGCCCCCACCGCTGCCCAGGCTGCCCGCTACCTCGTGGACCGTTTCGGTGCGCGGGTCCGCGATGTCGCGCCGCTGGGTCAGGGTGCCTGGTCGCGGGCGTTTGCCTATCGCCTGGGGGACGGGGAGTACGTCATCCGTTTCAGCGCGCTGGCGGAGGACTTCCAGAAAGATGCCCGTGCCGCTGCCTACGCCACGCCCGCGCTACCCATCCCGGCCATGCACGAGCTAGGCACGGCGTTCGGCGGTCACTACGCCATCGCGGCGCGTGCCCGCGGCGGCTATCTGGATGACCTGGATGAAGCGGGAATGCGCGGTGTGCTGCCGTCGCTGTTCGCCGCGCTCGATGCCATGCGCGAGGTAGACATCTCCCGCACCGGCGGCTACGGCCTGTGGGGTGGACAGGGGGTGGCGCCTCACCCGAGCTGGCGGGCGGCGCTGCTGGACGCAGGTCGTGACCATCCGGGCCTGCGTACCCACGGCTGGCGGTCGCGGCTGGCCGGCTCCCCCACCGGCGATGGCCCGTTTGCGGCGGCGTTTGCGCAGCTCCAGGCGCTGGCGGCGGGATTGCCGGAGGATCGCCACCTGGTTCACAGCGACCTGCTCAACTTCAATGTGCTGGTGGCAGACAGCCGCATCAGCGCCGTGCTGGACTGGGGTAGCGCCCTCTATGGCGACTTCCTGTATGACGTGGCCTGGTTGTGCTTCTGGTCCGCCTGGTATCCCTCCTGGCGGGGCATCGACTTCTCGCAGGAGGCGGCTCGCCATTACGCCGTCGCCGGCTGGACGGTGCCAGAGCTGGAGACACGCCTGCGCGCCTATCAGATCCATATCGGCCTGGACGGCCAGGCCTACAACGCATTTCAAGGACGGTGGGACGCGGTGGCATCCATCGCCCGGCGCACGCTGGCCATCGCCGGCCTTGCCGGATAGCGGGAGATTGCGTATTTCGTATTGCGTACGGCGCGGAGCGCGCGTGATGCAGCCGGCATCCATTCCTGTACCACGAGCGCCGGATGCCCGAATGCCGAGGTACCCCATGCCCTTCCTTGTGATCGCCGGTGTGGCGCTGGTCATCCTGTCCGGCGTGCTGGTGTGGCTGCGCGGGCGGCAGCGGGCCAAGGCCCGGCGGCTGCGCGGCCGCTCGCCTACGGCGCTGGCCGATCTGCGCCGTATCTGCGACGAGGTGCGGCTGACGGCCGGCGCCGGCCAGTACGCCGAGCAGGTGGAGGCCACCGGCGTGGTGCTCTGCGCCCAGCCGCTGCGCGCCGAACTGACCGGCGCCCCCTGCGTGTGGTACCGCTACTCCGTCGAACGCGAGTACGAGACGCAGGAGACCCGGCGCGACCGCAACGGCCGCCAGGAGACGCACACCGTCCGCCACACCGCCACGGTGGCGCAGGAGCAACGGCACACCCCGTTCCAGCTACGCGACGGCGCGGAGACGGTCACCATTCACCCGGAGGGGGCAGAGGTCCACCTGAGCACCACCCTTGATCAGCGCCTGGGCGAGGGACTGACACCACCTGCTGCCGGGCATCTGGCGGCGATGGTCGCCCGCGGCGCCGCCCGCACCGGCGAGCGTGTGCTCGGCTACCGCTGGAAAGAGGAGATCCTACCCGTCGATGCCGCCCTCTATGTGGCCGCCGAAGCCGCTGACCTGGGGACCGAGGTGATCCTGCGCGGGCCCAAGGACGGCGAGTTCATCCTCTCGCTAAAGAGCGAAGCCGAAGTGCTCAAAGGTATCGAGCAGGGCGCCACCTGGCTGGGCTGGGGCGCCGCCGCCGCCCTGGTTGCCGGTCTCGTCGCCGCCGTACTGGGGGTCGTGCTGTAGCCGGCGCCGGCAGGATGCCCCTTACCTTGACACGCCGCCCACACCCTAATAAACTCGTTATCAGGTTAGCGTGAGCCAGGTGCGCAACTGAGTTGATGATGGTCCCTGGGCAGCCGCCCGCTGCCGGGGAGGGTTGGAGCATGGCGACCACGACGAAGGACTTCTACCAGGTGCTGGGCGTCAAGCGCGACGCGACCGAGAAGGAGATCCGCTCGGCGTACCGCAAGCTTGCCCGCCAGTTTCACCCGGACGTCAACCCCAACGACAAGGCGGCTGAGGCCCGCTTCAAGGAGATCAACGCCGCCTACGAAGTGCTCAAGGACGCCGGCAAGCGCAAGAAGTACGACAAGTACGGCGACCGCTGGGAGCTGGCGGATCAGATCGAGGAGCAGCAGCGCCGTGCCTCCGCCCAGCAGGAGTACTTCCGCCGCGGCGGTGGCAGCCCGGCGGGCGGCCCCACGGGTGGGTTCGATTTCGGCGATATCGACCTGGGCGGCGCGCCGGGCGGTGGCTTTGAGGACATTCTCGGCGGTCTGTTCCGGGGCCGGGGGCGGGCGCAGCCGCGCAGGGCCAAGGGCGAGGACCTCGAGCACCCGGTCGAGGTGACGCTTGAAGAAGCGTTCGCCGGCACGGCCCGCACCATCACCTTGCAGGTGCCCGTCACTTGCGATGTGTGCAAGGGCACGGGCAAGGTGGCCGGCACCCCCTGCGTCACCTGTGAAGGGCTGGGGTCGATCATCAAGGCCTCGCGGCTGGAGGTGAAGATCCCGGCGGGCGTGGAGAGCGGCAGCAAGGTACGGGTGGCGGGCAAGGGCCATCCCGGCGCCGGCGGCGGCCCGCCGGGCGACATGCTGCTGCTGGTCACCGTTCGCCCGCACGAGCGCTTCGAGCGCAAGGGCGATGACCTGTACGTCGATACCCCCGCGCCTGCGCTGGATCTCGTCCTGGGTGGCGAGGTCGAGGTGCCGACGATCAAGGGCACGCGCCTGCATCTCAAGGTCCCGGCGGGCACCCAGAACGGCCGCCAGTTCCGGCTGGCCGGGCAGGGCATGCCGCGGCTGGGTAAGCCGGAGGAGCGCGGCGCACTGTACGCCCGCATGAAAGCCGTCTTGCCCGCTGAGCTATCGGCGCGCGAGCGCGAGTTATATGAGGAGCTGCGCGCGTTGCGCGGCGCCCGAGCGGGGGCAGCGTAGGCGACGAGCGGCCGGCTACCTGCGGGTGGCTAGGCCGCTGACTGAGGATGGCTAGGTAGGTCACGTTCTAGAGAGAGGCCGGCTAACGGCTGAAAGCGCACCATCATGCACCACCACGTACCAGAAGAAGAACCCTGCTTTGTGATCAGCGTGGCCGCCAAGATGCTGGGTATGCACCAGCAGACGCTGCGCTACTACGAGCGGGTCGGCATCATCGAGCCGTCGC
>CAUJGQ010000025.1 GCA_963170165.1 Chloroflexota bacterium
GTGAGCAGCGCATCAAAGGATTGGCGGCCGAGCGCCTCCAGCGCGGCCCGACCACCAGTGACGGCAGTGACCGCGTGTCCTTCGATCTCAAGCATCATCTTGCTGGTGCGGAGCATCTGGGGTTCATCGTCCACCAGGAGCAGGGTGAGCGGACCGGTCTTGGGCCGCGGCAAGGTGATCTCAGCTGGCTTCGCCTCGCCGGCGGGCAGGTCAATCGTGAAGGTCGTCCCCTGAAACGGCGCGCTCTGCAGTGTGATGGTGCCGCCCAGGCGCGAGATGATACCGTACGATGCACTCAAGCCGAGCCCGGTGCCACGCGCGCCCTTGGTGGTGAAGTAGGGCTCAAAGACCTTGTTGCGGACGGCCTCGGTCATGCCGACTCCGGTGTCTGACACCGAGACACATACCCGCCCGTCCTGGGTCCAGGACTTGAGCGTGATCGTGCCGCCGTGTGGCATCGCATCGACGGCATTGAAGATCATGTTGACCAGCACTTCGCGCAGGTCCGAAGCCGCCGCCGCCGCTGGTGGCACGTCCCCAGCCTGGATCTCCACGTCAATCGCCACGCCTCGCCGCTGGGCGTTATCCTTCCACCGCGCCCGCGTGAACTCCACGGCGTCGCGCAACGTGCGATAGACATCACTGACATCGTGCTGCGGGAAGCGGGCGACGCCGGAGAACGCCTGGAGCCGCTTGACGGTCTCCGCTCCGTCGAACGCCGCCTGCTTGATTACCTGCAAGTCCGCGCGGGTCGAACGGTCCTCTGGGTTAACCCTCGCGATCATCAGCTCGCTGCGCCCCAGGATGACTCCCAGCATGTTGTTGAAGTCGTGGGCTACGCCGGAGGCCATCTCGCCGAGCGCGCGCAACCGGTCGGCCTCCTGCTGGCGAATGCGTGGCCGCCGGTCCAGGCAGAGGCACACCAGGGCAGGAGCATCGTTGACGTCGACCCGGTTGGCGTTGACCTCCAGGGGCACGTTCGCGCCATCGGCAGCGAGGACGTGAAGTTCCCGTTCGATGGACTCGCCTGTGATGGCGGCGCGCAGGAGTGCCTGCCATCCGTCGTGGTCGCCTGGCGGCGACAGGTCAAAGATCCGCTCTCCGAGCGCCGACTCTCGCGTGCGGCCCAGCAAGGCAGTCCCGGCGTTGTTGACATCCAGCAGGCGGCCCTGAGTCGGGTCCAGTACGAAGATCGCGGCGTACGACCGATCCATTAGGGTTTGGAGGTAGTTGCGCGATTGCTCAACAGCACGAAAAGCGCTGGCGCGTTCCAGCGCCATTCCTGCTTGGGAGGCCAGCGCTCCGGTCAGCTCGAGGTCACGGGCGGTGAAACCTGCCCCGCCGTGCTTGTTGAACAGCTGGATGACACCGAGCACGCGCTGCTCCGGACCCATGATCGGCATGGCCAGCCGGTTGCGGATCGGCGGCAGCGCACGCGCCAGCATCCCAACCGCAAGTGTGTCCGGCGCGTTGTCCAGGACCGGTAGCCCGGTCAGGCAGCAGGGAAAGGTCGTATCGTCCGGCCGCGGTCGTGCGACCATCGGCCGCCATTGCCCGTCGACAAGCAGCTGATCGAATCGCAGCCGTTCCCCATCAAACAGCCCGATGGCCGCAACCTCCGCGTCCACGATCCGCGCCACTGACTCGGTGACGCGGGCCAAGGCGCGGTCGGCCGAAAGCTCGCCGCTGATCTGTTGCGACGCCGTCAGCAGCGACTCCACCTCGCGACTGCGACGCAGCGCTTCGCCGTATAACCGAGCATTCTCCAGTGCCATCGCCGCCTGGTTGGCTATGGTGGACAGGAAATCGACATCTTCCTGGCTGTAGGCATCCGGCCGGTATGACTGTGCCTGCATGACGCCGACGACTTCGTCTCCGCGGCGCATCGGTACGTACAGCACCGAGCGCACAGGGCGAGAGAGGTCACCGTATTGCACCGGCCTCTTTCCGGAGAAGGCTGGGTCCCTGAAGATGTCGTGGACGATGCGCGGCTGTCCAGTGCGGACCACCTGGCTCTGGGGGCCGGTGCCCATGGGTAGGACATCGAATGGCGCACTGGCGAGCGTCACGCCATCTGCCACCGCAAACGCGCAGTTCAGCGTGTCAGTGGCCGCGTCATAGGCGGACACGACAAACGACGGCGCGTCGAGGATCTCCTGCAGGTGCGCGTACACACCAGCCATGATGGCAGGCAGATCAAACCCGGCGGTGACCGTCTGCTGGATGGCGGCCAGTGCAGATAGCCGGGCTGTGCGCCGGCGGGTAGCCGAGACCAACCGATCAGTGGCGCCCTCGACAGCCGTGCGGATGATGTCATCGAACTCAGGGCCGAGGCGTACGCTGCGGGCCAGCGCCAGCAGCTGCTCGACCTCGCGCAGCACTGCATCTCGTTCAGACATCGGTGGAGAGGGGCGGGCCGGCTTCATCACGGTCCTCCAGGCGGCACGGATTGGCGGGTCAGGCGGACCGTGGTAGCAGCGCTCTCTCGCGCGGGGCCGTCGCCGAGCAAGGCAAGCAGTACCTGGACCAGCTGGGGGTCGAGTTGGGTGCCGGCCGAGCGCCGGAGTTCGGCCCGGGCCTGCTCCGGTGTCAGCGCGTCGCGGTACGGCCGCGAGGCGATCATCGCCTCATACGTCTCGGCCACCGCGATGATGCGCGACCCGAGAGGGATGGCCTCACCGGTGAGGCCGTCAGGTGTTCCCCAGCCGTCCCAGCGCTCATGGTGGTGCAGGATGAGCAGGGAGCAGTCAGCGAAATCTGGGAACCGCGCTACCATCTGGGCGCCGACGGCCGGGTGGCGGTGTAGCTCCAAGCGCTGCTCTTCGGTCAGCGGCTGCATGGATGCCAGCATGTCGGGTGGCAGCGCAATCTCACCGATGTCGCGCAGGTGCGCGGCATCGACGATCAAGGCAATGTCCGCCGCCGGCAGTTCCAGCTTGCGGGCGATGGTTCGGGCCAGTTCGGCGACCCGGCGGGAGTGGTCGGCAGCGCGATGGTGGCGCAGGTCCACCGTCTCGGCCAGTGCCTCAAGCGCGTCGCGTGTTTCACTCTTGATCGGGATGTTCACTTGCAGCGAATGGCGAACAATGGCGGCGGGCACCAGGAGCAACGGCAATAGCCAGGGATACTCACGGGCTGGCAGCGCGGCAAACAAGCCGAGCAGCAGCAATACGCTCTCCGATGGTGCCTTGCGCCGCTGCGCCGTCAGCCAGCCGGAAAACGGGTTCTGGCCCAACGTTAGACCGGCTGCGATGTCTACCAGGACCGAGCCGAGCAAGTAGAGTACGAGTGCTGCGGCGATCATTGCCGGTACGTGGACGTGAAACCGGCCGGCATCCTGGAGATTCATGCCACTGAGCACGCGAAAGGTGAGCGCGGCTGCACCAACGCGCAGGCCGGAGGCGGCCGTGTTGAAGACGGCCTGAAACCAGCGGCCGCGAACCCGCAACTCGCCGGCGAGCATGCCTGCTGCCCCGGCCGCGACTGCCAGCCCGGGGGCCAGCAGCAGCGTTGCAGCGAAGGCGGGGGCAGCATCCACGACCATCTTGCGCTTGGGAGCCAGACGCACAGGGAAGGCGCGGGCGACTGCCACGAGCAACGCCAAGCTGGCCGTACTACCCGCTGACGCGGTCGTAATCTGCGGGTGAAACCGGATGGTGGTGATCGCCGCCATCACCGCAAACATCGAGGCGACGGCACCAATATACAGGCGCAATCGCACGGGCATGCTGCGCGCCGGCCGTGACGGCACCCCTGCGCTCAGCGGCGTCCGCAGGCCGGCGAGGCCGATAAGGAGCGATGCTAGCGTGCCACGCATAGTTAACCCGCGCTGGCGACGTGGGGACCGGTCGCGACATCGTAGGGGTTGGAACCCACGGGGATGCTCGCGGCCGCGGTTTGATACTCGGCACAACCCCTATGCCGGTTTAGCCCTACGGCAGCGTGAAGGTCACCGTGTGAAAGCGGTTAGATTGAGCCCGATGGTAGTTGCCGGGATACTTATCCTTTTTGTTGCGGTCGATCTCGATCATGTAGTCGAGGTCGGCGCTAGTGCGCAGCAGCGTGGCAACGGTGATTTCGAGCGGGCCCTGGCCACCCGTCGCCTGAGGCGCGCTGCTCGGACTGTCCGGGCGCGGGCCATTTGACACGACAGGCGCGTGGACGATGGTGACGGTAGGTGTCACGAACTCGTTCTCGATATACACCACGCGGGCGTCCGCCCCGGCGGGCACCGTCACGGTGATATGCGCAGCCTGAATCTTCTGCTTATCCGCCTCGCGCACGCCGATATTGATGGCTACCAGACGGCCGTTGATCGACAGTACGGGGTCGTCCCAGCACCACACGTCCAGCGCGTCCGCCGGTTGCGCACGCCATGGCAGCACCGCTGCCAGTGACGCGAACACGATCGCTCCTACCACTGTCAGAATTCGTTTCATGTCGGGGGCTCCTCGATAATCTGACCACCGGGTCGCCATCCGTACCCTGGCTACCATATTCGAGGGTTATCCCTACGCTCAGAATTGGGGTATTCCCCTAAAGCTCGTCGCTATCCGCATCTCGCGCCCGCATGACAATCTGTCTACGAAGGAGCGACGGTGGCCTTGGCTACGCCACTTGGGATCAGTGCCTCCGATGTCGCCGCACTGCGGGCCGCCGCCCGCCAGACCTTGCGCGCCAACCGCCGCCGCGTGCCGCTGGCTGATGGCCGCCTGCTCCATTTTTCGTGTCCCTCTCCCGGCCACTATCCGTTTCAGTGGTTCTGGGACTCTGCCTTCCACGCCGTCGCGCTGGCGCATGTCGAGCAAGAGGCGGCCCGCGAGGAGTTGCTGCTGCTCTTCAGCGCTCAGCAGGACGATGGCTTCATTCCCCATGTGGTGTTCTGGGACCGGCGCCAACTACTGCGGTCACAACTGTACTGGTGCTGGATGCAAAGCCGCGGGTTTGGGCTGCCGCGCTCCAGCGCGCTGATACAGCCGCCCGTGATCGCCGCGGCGGTCGAACGATACGTTCAGGTCACCGGCGACGTTGACCTGGCGCGGCAGTTGCTGCCGTGCCTGGACCGCTACTTCACCTGGCTGGGCCGGGTCCGCGGCTCCGCGAGCGATGGCCTGCTAACGATCATCGCGCCATGGGAATCCGGTATGGATCACAAGCCAAGCTACGATATGGCATTGGGACTGGACACGCCTGCGCCACCGCGACAGGTGATCTTGGAGCCGCGCATGGTGGACATCGCCAATCGCGCAGCCGGATACCGGAATGCGCTCACCCGCCGCGGCCGGTTCCGCGTGGTGGATGTGCTGGTGAACGCGGTGTACGTCGATGGCCTGCGGTCGCTCGGCCGCCTGCACCAGCTGACGGGGCCCGCAGAGGCGGCTTGGGATCAGCAGGCAGCCGCGACTGAGCGGGCACTGATCGCGAGGTGCCGCGGGAAGGATGGCTTCTTCTACGACCTGGATCGCCGTACCGGCCGGCAGATATCGGTTCGGACGGTGGGCGGGCTGTGTGCGCTGCTGCTGGACGGCTTGGACGGCGAGGCGGCAGCGCCACTGCTGAACGCGCTGGCAGACCCGGCTGCGTTTGCGCTGCCGTTCCCGGCGCCGTCGGTTGCCGCCGGCGAGCCGGCGTTTGTCCCGGGTGCGCAGCACTGGCGGGCTGGGCCACTGATCTGGCGCGGGCCTACCTGGATCAACACGAACTGGCTGCTGATCCGTGCTCTGCGGCGGCGAGGTCTCCATCTCCAAGCAGATAGCTTGGCGCGCGCATCGGCATCACTGGTCCTTGGCGCCGGATTCCGCGAGTTCTATCACCCATACAGCGGAGAAGGACTGGGGGCGCGATCGTTTGGCTGGTCAACGCTGATCGTCGATATGCTGGCCGGCGTGTAGCGGGGCGCGGCTCATCCACCAGCCACCGGGCACATGCTAGACTGTCCGGACCTGGCGGCGGGGGTGCGGGATGCGGACAGAGGCGGCAGCGGCAAACCGTGGCGCAGGCAGGCAAGTGGTTGATGTCCCCCGGGCAGCGATGCTGACGCTGGCGCACGGAGTGAACGACTCGTACGGCAACTACGTTGCTATTCTCTTGCCGCTGCTGAAAGATGATCTTGGTTTCTCTCTGGGCCTGGCCTCGGCAATGGTAACCGCCAACACCATTACATCTGGGGTAATCCAGCCCCTCCTTGGCTATGTCGCCGACCGCTGGGCGACCCGCGCTATGAGCGTTGCCGGCATCGTCATGTCGGCCGTGGGGGCATCGCTGCTCGGCCTGGCTCCGCACTATGCGGTGCTGCTCGCGCTGGCGGTGCTGAATGGCTTTGGCACCGCCGTCTATCATCCACAGGCCGCGGCGATGGTCGTCGCGTCTGGCGGTGAGCGCCGGGCCACCACGATGTCGATCTACCTGATGGGCGGCAACATCGGGTTTGCCCTGGGGCCACTGATCGCGACGGCCCTGGTAGACAGTCGTGGTCTGGGCGCTACCTGGATGGCACTGGCGCCCGGGCTGCTGGGCGCGTTCATGCTGGCGCGTTTCGCCCCGCGGGATTGGGCACCCGCCACCACGGGAGCGGGCCTGCCGCTCCGCACGATCATCAAGACGCACCGTGCGGTGCTCATGCGCCTGCTGGCAGTGGTGGCTACGCGCTCATGGGCGCACTACTCGTTGATGGCCTTCTTGCCGCTATACCTCAGTCATCGTGGTGTCAGCGCCGGTGAACGGGGCTGGCTGGTGGCGCTGATTACGTTTGCCGGAGCTTTCGGCGGCCTTGCCGGCGGCTACTTGGCCGACCGCTGGCTGTCGCGGCGGGCGGTAATCGTCGGATCGCTGTTGCTCTCGTCCGGCTGCATCTTCGGCCTGTTGCACTCATCAGGCGCAACCCAGTGGGCACTTGCCGTTCTTACAGGGCTGACACTGCTGGGCAGTTTCGCGGTGCTGACGGTCAAGGGACAAGAGATCATGCCGCAGAATGTCGGCCTTGCCTCCGGATTCATGCTCGGACTCACGATCGCGCTGGGCGGTCTGTTCGTGCTGCCAATGGGCGCCATCGCCGATCACACCGGTCTTGAGCCGGTGATTCACCTGGCGGTCGTGCTGCCGCCACTCGCCGCGCTGTTTGCCCTGGCTTTGCCGGAGTAGGACGGCCGGTGCCTGGAGGGTTCTCACCATGACGGAACGGCAGTCGCTCAACGCCTGGGGCCAGCTACCGGTCGTGTCGGACCGCGTTACCGCCATCGCGCAGGACGTCGTGGGGTACCGCCGTCATGCGCATCGCTTCCCCGAAGTCTCGTGGGAAGAGCAGGAAACGCAGCGGTGGATTATCCGAACGCTACAGAGCTTTGGGATTACCGACATTACGGCGATGGCCGGGACCGGCGTGAAGGCAGTGGTGCAGGGGGACCGACCCGGCCGCACTGTGCTATGGCGAGCGGATATTGACGCGCTGCCAGTGCTCGAAGAAGTGCATGCGCCGTATGCATCAGAACGGCGGGGGACGATGCATGCCTGCGGCCATGACAGCCATATCGCGGTGGCGCTAGGACTGGCCCGGTTGGTCGCCGCCGCGCGGGCCCAGATGGCCGGCACCGTAGTGTTTGCCTTTCAACCTGCCGAAGAGGTCGGTGGTGGCGCGCGCCCGATGATCGCCGCGGGCATCCTCGATGACCCGCATGTTGAGGAGGTGTTCGGCTTCCACGCCGACAGCTCCATCCCCTGTGGCACGATCGCGGCGTCCCCCGGCCACTTCATGGCAGCGCCTGGCTCCTTCGAGCTGACGATTCATGGCCAGGGAGGCCATGCCGGCCTACCGCATCGCTCGGTGGACCCGGTGGTGTGCGCGGCCTATGTGCTGACCACACTGCAAACCGTGATCAGCCGCAACCTCTCGCCCAATAAGGCCGGCGTGCTGAGCATCGGGCAGATTCAGGGCGGCACGCGCGGCAACATCATTCCTGACTCAGTGTTCATTGCCGGCACCGTTCGTGCCTATGAACCGGAGACACTGAAGCTGCTTCAGCTGCGATTTGAACAGATCGTGCGCGGTGTGACGGACGCGTTCGGCGCGACGTTCGACCTGACATACCGTGAGGGGCTGCCGTCTGTGGTCAACGATGAGGCTTCCACCGAGCTGGTGCGCGCGCTGGCAGCGAGGTTCCTTGGGGAGGCCGCGGTGTTGCCTGACCGCACGACAATGTCCGACGACTTTGCCCTGTTCCTGCAGGCTCGCCCCGGCTGCTATTTCCTGCTCGGGGTGCGCAATGAGGAATGGGGCGTAATCGAGCCCAACCACTCACCCCGCTGGGATCTCGATGAACGCGCGCTGATTCTCGGTGTGGAGTTGGGGATTCGCATCCTGGAATCCGCTCTCGCGCGCTGAGCGCCGGACATATGCCCTCTCAGGCCTGCTGGCAGGCGGAGCGGTGAGCGCCAGTCCCGCAGCGCCCGCGAGCTTACGTGCTTTAGGGGTTCTTCCGGTTGACGCACGGGAGATGCCCGCCTATAACCAGCGTAGAGCCGCACGACGGTAGCGATACGCGCAATGGTCCATGCGCTTCAACAATACTATGGCCGTTGCGCCGCGCGCTGGAGATCGCTCATGCCCCGTCTCTTCGTGGTACTTGCCGTGGTAGCCATGGCCGCGGCCGGCGCCCGCGCGGTGCCGGACACAGCCGAGGCACAGGCTCCCCCTGCCGGCATCCGATTGCCCGTTCCCCAAGGTCAAAGCTGGCGGGCAATCCAGGGCTATAACGGTGGCACCCACACCAGCCTGCCCGAACGCTACGCGCTTGATCTGGTGCGGGAGGATGGGCCGACCGGTGGCGCCGACGTACTGGCCCCGGCCGCCGGCACATTGTGGTTCATGCACTCCCCCGGCTCGGGTAATGGCTGTCTGTCGATCCGCGTCGATGGCAGCAATGGCCTGATTGTGCAGATGTGCCACATCATCGCCCGGCCGTTTGCGGCTGACCAGCGCATCGATGCCGGCCAGGTCCTGGGTACCGTCGGCCATAACGGCGCGGTCGGCAATAACGGCCTCGCACACATCCACCTTTCGATGCATCGCACGCCCGACTACGGTGTGACGCGCATTCCGGCGCCATTTGCCCTGCCTGATGGCCTGCCGCTGGAGGGCATCTCGATGCCGGCGGACGGCACCGCCGGTCAATATGGCTGTCCTGGCGCCAGTTGCCGAGGCTCCTTTGTATCCACGAACGGCGCCATCGCGCCCGCACCGCCGTCATCGGTTGCGGTACCCGCCGCCAGCACCCCGCCTGCGCCCGCAGCACCGAGCGTCCCGCTGCGCTCCGGCGTTGTCGCTCGTGTCGCCGGGGCAGGCGACTGCGCCAACGCTCGAGAGGCTCCATCCCTTTCCGGCCGGATTGTCAAGTGCCTGCCGGACGGTACCACGGTGACGGTCGCTGACGGCCCGGTGAGCGCCGATGGGCGCTCCTGGTGGAAGCTGGACGGGCTGGGCTGGACGGCCGGCGATTACCTCGCTGGGGTCAGCGCGCCAACGCCGTCGTTGCGTGCTGGAGGGCGCGCAGTCGTGGATGCCGGGCAAGGCGACTGCCTCAACGTGCGTGAGACGCCGGGCACGGAGTCCAAGGTGCTCACGTGCCTGCCCAGCGGCGCACGGGTGGCGGTGGCGGAGGGCCCGCGCGAAGCCGGTAGCCTGGCCTGGTGGCGGCTGGACGGTCATGGCTGGGTGGCGGCGATGTACCTCCAGCCTCGCGACGACTAGACCTGCGGCCGCCATGCGCGTCTACCTTGGCCTCGGCGCGAATCTCGGAAACCGGCTACGCAATCTTCAGGGGGCGCTGGCCCTGCTGTCCTCCCTGGCCGAGATCCGGGCCGTGGCTTCCCTCTATCAATCTCCCGCGGCCGGACCATCCGGCCAGCAGCCTTACTGGAACAGCGTGGTGCAGGTCGATACTGCGCTCGACCTGACGGCACTGCTGGCGGCGATTAAGCGGTTCGAGCACGTTATGGGCCGCCGCCCGGCCCGGCGCTGGGATTCGCGGCCGCTGGACATCGACATTCTGCTGGCCGGTGCGGTCTCGAACACGGCGGACCTGGTTGTTCCACATCCACGATTGGCCGAGCGCGATTTCGTCTTGGCGCCGCTGGCTGAAGTGGCGGCGGATGTCGTGCACCCGGTGCTTGGCGTGACACTACACACGCTTCACGCGCGGATAGCCAGCGGCACGCTCACGGAAGTGGCCGGCCCAGAGTGGGTCCGGGCGGCTTACCTCCGAGAACCATCCAGCGAGCGATAAGGCGTCAGTGCGGCCGCGGCTGCCGGGCATGCGCCCACCGGCCGGCGACTTCGACGGCGGCCTGGGCCGCAATGCCGGTGCGCCGCAGATACTCACGGTCGTAGAACGCCGGCTTCCAGGGGTGGAACAGCTCATCGGAGACGATGAGCAGGCTCGCCACCGCAACTTGGCGCCGCTGACCGAGAATGAACATCGCCGACGCTTCCATGTCTACACTGACGACTCCTTGCTCGGCATAACGCCGGACTTTGCTCTGTACCTCGCGGAAGGGAGCATCCGTCGTCCAGTTGCTGCCACGGAGCGCTGGCGCTCCGCGCGCTGCGACCGCCTCCGCCAGGGCGTCCGCAAGCGCAGCATCGGGCCGGGCCGCAATCTCCGGCGCGGCATAGTGGTAGGAGGTGCCCTCCTCGCGGATGGCGTGCTCCGGCACGACAAAGGCGCCGATCGGCGCGGTGTCGGTTAGGCTGCCCGCGGCCCCAGTGGCGATGATGGTGTTCGCCCCACCCGCAATCAGCTGCTCACACACCGCGACGGTCCACGGTGCGCCGATTGGCAGGAGTACCACCGACACCGGCCGGCCTTCTGCCTCGCCATGGGCCAGTGGCACGCGCGCGGGATCGATCCAGTGGGTCGCCGGTGTCGAGCCTGTCAGCCGGATGAGCTGTCGATGCAGCGCCGGCTGAAATGCTGCCAGGACCACCGGGTGCACCCGCAGATCCTCAATCGTCAGTCCGCGACTGGTGAGGAAGTAATGCAACGATGCGCTGGCGGTGATGTGCTCGTCGGATGCGAGGTCCTCGGGGACGTGCTGCCACATGGCGCAGATCCTCCGGCGATGCGGCGCGGATGGTTCAGGCGCTGTGACGCGGACTAGCGGGCGTCAGGCGCCTCTTCCAGTTCTGGCTCGGGCATGTCGGTCTCTGTGGTCATCATCGTCCAGCCAACCCACATCGACAGCACGGCCAGCCCGGTGACGGCAGCGGTGACGGGGATCGCCAGCGCCAGATAGCTGCGCCGGGCGAGGCCGTAGAAGAACAGCACGAGCTGGACGGCAGCGACGGCAATGATGATGGCGCCGGTGGACTGAGACCGGTCCATAGCGGTGCTCCTTCCCCCAGCCCTATGAGCCCTGCATCTGGCGACGAAGGTCGGGGGGCAGCAGATTAGGGATCGTGTCCTCGATGGGGTAGCGCTCATCGCAGGCGGCGCAGTACAAGGAGCCGCGGACGATTTCAGCGCCGTCTTCCTCATCGACGGTGAGGGTGAGGTCGCCCTTGCACATCGGGCAGACCAGGATATCCATCAGGTCACGTCGCATACGTCCTCACCGGCGCTGGTCGCGCCATGGCCGCATCGGATCGTAACAACCGCACCAGTGGCGGTCAAACGCGTATGGTGGCCGCCCTGTTTGCGCCCTCCTACAATGCAAAGGCATGACAGCGCCAAAGACCTCACCACCATCGACCGAACGCCGCCGGCCCGTGCGACGCCGGGTCGTTTTGCACCGGCGGGTGGCGGTGATCACCGACGACGTGATCAAGCTACGCCCCTCGGGGAAGGCACTGCTTCGTCCGCTGGCCTGGCTGCTGACCGGCGCAGCCTGTTTCGCC
>CAUJGQ010000026.1 GCA_963170165.1 Chloroflexota bacterium
TCAGGTCGCCGAGGCGTTCGCGACGGATAAGAAGCACACCTTCACCCACGGCATCACCTTCGGCACTCACCCGGTCTCTTGTGCCGTGGCGCTGGCGAACGTCGAGATCCTGGAGCGGGAAGGGCTGGTCGAGAACTCCGCGCGTAGCGGCGATTACCTGATCAGCCAGCTGCGCGCGATGCAGGAGCGCCACCGCATCGTGGGCGATGTCCGCGGCATCGGGCTGATGACCCAGGTAGAACTGGTGCGCAATCGCGAGACCAAGGAGCCGTTCACGGACGCAGACGGCCTGGCGGATCGGGTCGGCGGGCGGTTGATGGAGCGTGGCGTGCTTTGCCGCGCCGCTGCAACCATCAACCTCGCGCCGCCCCTGGTGACCAACCGTGAGGACGTGGATGAGATCGTCGATGTCGTTGAAGCGGTGATTGGGGAGGTAGAACGAGAGCTGAGCCTGTAGCCGCAGCGCGCTGGACCGGCGGTGGCCGGCTGCCGCGAGCGAGAGGGTGGACCGCCGGTCCCAGCCATCAACCACACATCCTGGCAAAGGGGGCCGGTCGTGACCGCCAATGATGAGCTGTGTTTTTTGCCCGCCACCGGCATGGCTGCTGCCATCCGGGCGCGCACCCTGTCACCAGTGGAAGTCGTCGACGCGCTGCTGGAGCGCATCGAGCGCGTAAACCCGCGGATCAACGCCTTCACCGTGATTCTCGCCGAGCAGGCGCGGACCGTGGCACGGGAGCGTGAGGACGAGGCACGCCGTGGCGCACTGCGCGGGCCGCTGCATGGCATTCCCTTCACCATCAAAGATCTGACCATGACCCGCGGCGTGCTTACCGCCCGCGGCTCCATTGCCTGGAAGGACTGGGTGCCCGAGGAGAATGCGCTGCTGGTCGACCGGCTGCTGGAGGCCGGCGGCATCTTCCTGGCAAAGACCACCACACCGGAGTTTGGCAACAAGGGGGTGACCGAGAGCCTGCTCACCGGCTGGACCAACAACCCCTGGGACACTAGCCGCACCGCCGGCGGCTCCAGTGGTGGCGCGGCCGCCCAGGTAGCGGCCGGAATGGGCCCCCTGGCGCACGGCAGTGATGGCGCGGGCTCAATCCGGATTCCCGCATCGCTGTGCGGCGTGGTCGGGCTCAAACCGTCCTACGGCCGCGTGCCGTCTTACCCGCCGCCTTCATTCACCACCATCGCCCACCAGGGCCCTATCGCCCGCACGGTAGCCGATGTGGCGCTGATGCTGTCGGCAATCGCCGGTGTGGACAACCGCGACCCCTATGCTATCAGCGAGCCGGCCACGGACTACGTTGCATCGCTGGCGGGGGCATCGGTGGCGGGGCTGCGCGTGGCATGCAGCATCGATGCTGGTCTGGGGGCGCCGGTTGATCCTGCTGTCGCCGGACGGGTAGAGGCCGCCGCCCGCGTGTTCGCCGGCCTGGGGGCCAAGGTAGAGAAGGCGACGCCGGATCTGCCACACCCCGAAGCGCATATGCTCACCCTGTGGAGCACCATGTATGGCGTGATGGTCACCGACCTGGTACTGCCACGCGTGGCGTCACGGGAGGATATCGACCCGTCAATGCTTGGCTTCTTGGAGCGAGCGCAGCGGCTGAGCGCAATGGACTATCACCGCGCGCTCGCCTTTCGGGGCGAGTACACCCGCCGGATGCTGGCATTCTTCGAGCAGTTCGACCTACTGCTCACGCCGACGCTGGCGACAGCCGCGTTTCCGCATCCAGAACCACGCTGGATGCCTGGGCCGGCCGAACTGTGCGGCAAGCCTATCGACCCGTTCCTCGGCTGGCTGCTCACCTATCCCTTCAATCTCACCGGCCAGCCCACGATTACGGTTCCGTGCGGCTTTACCAACGAGGGGCTGCCGGTCGGGCTGCAAATCGTCGGACGGCCGCGTCAGGATGTGGCGGTGCTGAGCGCGGCGGCGGCGTACGAACAGGCGGCGCCCTGGCATTCGCACCGGCCGGTGCTCGACGCCGGCTAATTCCCCCGGCACCGCTGGAGTACACTGGCGGCAACCACCGCACGCGCAGAAGGAGCAACCATGACCGTGCAGAGCCGCGCGCAGGAGCTGGCCGCGCAGGACCTCGCTCACCTGATTCACCCGCTCTATCACGAGAAGGCGCAGGAAGGGGCGCTGATCATCGAGCGAGGCGAAGGCATCCACGTCTGGGATGTTAATGGCAACCGCTACATTGACGGCCTGTCCTGCCTGTGGAACGTCAATGTCGGTCACGGCCGCCGTGAGCTGGGCGAGGCGGCGCTGCGGCAGATGGAGCAACTCGCCTTCTTCAACAACTACACTGGCTACGCCGTTCCTTCGGCGGTGCAGCTGGCTGCCCGCATCGCCGCCCTGGCGCCGGGCGACCTGAATGCCGTGTTCTTTACCAGCGGTGGCGCGGAGTCCAACGAGTCGGCCTTCAAGATGGCGCGGTTTTACTGGAACATCCAGGGCCGGCCATCCAAGACGAAGGTCATCTCGCGCATGGACGGCTATCACGGTGTGTCGCTGGCGGCCATGTCGGCAACAGGCATGTCGGTGTACTGGGACCGGTTCGGTGACCGTGCCCCCGGCTTCTATCACGCCGTTTCACCCAATCAGTACCGGCTGGGCAACACACCGGAGGAGACGGCACGGCTGGCTCTGGACTCCATCGAGGAGATCATCCGCCGCGAGGGCGCCGATTCAATCGCTGCCATCATCGCCGAGCCGATCCAAGGCGCGGGTGGGGTGATCGTGCCGCCACCGTCCTACATCACCGGGCTGCGGCAGCTGTGCGACCGGCACGAAGTGCTGCTGATCGCCGATGAGGTGATCACCGGCTTTGGCCGCACTGGCACCTGGTTCGCCATGTCGCAATTTGGCGTCCAGCCGGACATCATGTCCTTCGCCAAGGGCGTGACCAGCGGTTACATCCAGCTGGGCGGCATCGTCATCTCCGAACGCATGCAGCGCGCGCTGGCGGCCCAGCCGGTGGACGTGAAATGGATGCATGCCTACACGTACTCCGGCCATGCCACTGCATGTGCGGTCGCTCTGGCAAACATGGACATCATCGAGCGTGAGCACCTGGCGGATAACGCCAAGACGGTAGGGGCATACCTGCTGCGCGCGCTGGAAGGGTTGCGCAACCTGCCACACGTCGGCGATGTCCGCGGCTTTGGCATGCTTGGGCGTGTGGAGTTCGTGGCGGACCCGCGCACAAAGCAGGCTTTCCCGGCTGCCGCCCGTTACGGTGACCGGGTTGTGGCGGAGATGCGTAAGCGCGGCGCGCTCACCCGCAATCGCGCTGATGTCGTGTGCTTCGCGCCGCCGCTAATCACCACTGAAACGCAGGTGGACGAACTGACCGGCATCGTACGTGAAGCAGTGCAGGCGGTGGATGCCGCGCTGTAGCAGCCAGCGCCGGACGTGGCCAGGGCGGTCACTCGCTCACGTCCGGCGCCGGCAGCACCACCCCGTCGCGACGTCAAACGCAGGGGGCAGCATCTTGACTGATTCGCACGCGAACCATGCCGGAGCCCGCGATCACGATGGCGTGGTACTGGTGCGCTCCGATGCGACCACGTCCACCCGCCAGCAACTGCCGCAGTTCGTGGGAATCTCGGCTGCGACGGCGGGAGCTCGTTCGCTATCCATGAACCTGGTGGTTATTCCTCCGGGCGGGGCGGCCGCGCCCCATCTGCACGACGGCTACGAGACGGCGATCTACATCCTGCAAGGGGAAGTTGATACCCGCTACGGCCCCGGACTCGCCAGGTCGCTGATTGGGCAGGCGGGCGATTTCCTGTTTATCGCACAAGACGTCCCGCACCAGCCGGTTAACCTGAGCAAGGAACAGCCGGCCATAGCGATTGTCGCCCGCAACGACGCCAATGAGCAGGAGAGCGTCAGGCCGTACGACCCGACCACCTCATAGCCCAGCGTGTGCCGACCGGTCTACGGGCGGCCGGGCGCTCGTGTCACAGGAGTCGCACAACCGTCGATGTTGCCAGCGGACGATCACACACACAGCGAGTGGTCCTGGGACGCCGCCGCCGGATCGATGGAAGGGTCGTGCCGTCGGGCTGTCGAACTGGGATTGCCATCTATCGCCTTCACTGAGCATGTCGACCTGGTGCGTTGGGTGCTGCCGCCGGAGGAACGGGCCCAATGGATCGCCCGCCGGCCGCACCGCGCCGCCTGGTTCGGCGAAGACGGCTCGCTCGGCCTGCCACCTCTGGACGTAGCGGGCTATCTGAACGGCATCGAACGCTGCCGGCAGCGGTTTCCGGAGCTGCGCATCCTCACCGGCGTGGAACTCGGCGAGCCGCACTGGTTTGCGGAGGGATCCCGGCAGGTGCTGGCGGGCGGGCACTTCCAGCGCGTGCTTGGCTCTCTGCACTCCCTTGAAATTGATGGCGCCTGCTGGATTGTCGATGCGCTGTTCCGCCACATGCCAGAGAGTCTCACGCCGGCTGACATCGTCCGGCTGTACCTGGGTGAGTTACTACGCATGGTCCAGGCGTCCGGCGCATTCGAGGTGTTGACCCACATCGACTACCCGATTCGCGGCTGGCCGGCGGCCACCACGGCGTTTGAGCCTGCAGCCTTTGAGGGCGAGTTTAGGACAGTGCTGGGGGCGCTGGCGCGCTCCGATCGGGTGCTGGAGATCAACACACGGTTGCCCCTCCACCCAACCATCGTGCGCTGGTGGCATGAAGCAGGCGGAGCCGCCGTCTCCTTTGGCAGCGACGCGCACCTGCCGGAGGCGGTAGCCGGCGGGTTCGTGGAGGCTGCCCAGATGGCAGCCGCGGCCGGGTTTCGCCCCGGTCGCTCGCTGCATGACTTCTGGGTGCGCACGCCGTAGCCATGCCGGCGCCGCAGAGCCTGCGCCGGGGCAGATTCTGTCATGCGCTACTGCGGCTCACGCTGCGGGGCACGGGAGGACGGGAGACGCCCATGGATTGCCCCCTCCGCATCAGCCAGCACCTCTGCCACCCGGCGTAACGTGTCACGGTCGTCGGAGTGCACCGTTACCCGAACTTGGCCGGGAATACTCTCCTGGAACGTTCGATCATACTGGGGTGTGAGTGGCAGCGAGGCGATGGGGGTGACCAGCCCGCCGATCGCCAGGCCGACGACAGCCATCCCCAACGTTGTGATCAGGAAACCCCGATCCTCGAATCCAAACAGCAGGTAACCGATCAGCGCGCCGGCCAGCGCGCCTAATACAGCGCCCGTTGCGGCACCTCCTACACTCAGCCTCAGCCAGCTTCGGGCGGCGCCGGCATCGCGCTCTGGGATATCTGGTGCCTGCCGGAGGGCGCGGGCCGCGGCGCCCGCCAGCGTGATGCTGCCACCGTCTACCCCAGCCCGCTCCAGTTTCGTCATCGCCGCTCGGGCGTGCGCCATGCTGTCAAAGTCCGCGCTGACCTGGCCGCGATCCTGGGTGTTCCGCTCCATGGTCTGCTCCTGTACGTGTAGTACGTGGTCTTCTCAGGATCACCACCAGAACGACGGCGACGCCATAACCCACAGGTGCAGTCATGCATCCACCTTTGGCCACGGGCGTCAGCCCGGAGGGTGTAGCCGCGGCCAGCCGCGGGCTGGCCGTTTGGGTGCCACAGCGGCCGGTGCAGATACGGCAGGATTGGTACGCACCGCGGCCGGCCTCGGGCCTAGGCTGACGGTAGATGAACGATCCCGGAAGGAGAGCGAATCATGGCCACGACCAGGCTTTCGGCCCGTTCGCGCGATCTCGGCACCAGAATTCGGGCGACCGTGGACGGCACGGATGTGTATTACTGGCTCACCCGGCTGCCGGCAGCGCCGGTGCCCGTGTACGTGGATGGGCGGATTCGCCGTCACAGCAGCGGCGGCTGGACGGTCAGGTTGTAGAAGAGGGCAGTCATGGTAAAGAAGGGTCAGCTCGAGGTTAGCAAAATGGATTCGCCGCGTCAGGGGGAGCCGCGCGACCCAAACGCTGAGAAGACTAAGCGGAAGGGTGGCTCGGCCAGCCAGCGGCGCGGCCGTGGTAGGTCTGAAGGAAGCTCCTCATCCTAGCGATACCGGGAGATAGCGATATGGCGAAGCAGGGCCAGCACAACCATGATGCCCGCGATTCCGACGTCTCGCGCGGGAACAACAACCCCGATAAGAGCGTCACCATTACCGCGGGTACGCCCAAGAAGAAGGACACGTACGACGCGCAGGCCCGCGCCCACGACGACCCGGGCAAGCCGGCGCAGGCTGCCAAGAACTCCAGGCAAGAGCCGGCCCGCGACCCGGATGACGCGCCGCTGCGCGCCCGCGACTCCGACATCACCGGTGGCCGCAGCGGCAGCGACTCCAATGCCTCCCGCCGCACACGAGGGTAGTCTGATGAGCGGTCGTATCCCACACCCCGGCGCCCAGCATCCTGACCAGTGGCGCGAGGACCTTAACCCCGACACCGGCGCCGGCCAGAACCGCGGTCAGCACACCGATGGTACGCAGCGCCGCACCTTGTATGACGAGAAGGACCTGCACCGCCGTTTCGCCGGCTGGAACGACGCCGATCTGAAAGAGGTTCCGCTTGTGCCTGCTGGGGCGCGTCTCCAGCAGGGTGCGACCTATATCGACCTGGCCGCTGCCCAACCGCAGGAGTTCACCGCCCGCGGGGATATGAGTGCCGAACACCGGCACTGTTACGTCGCCAAGGACGCGGTTGACTACGAGCGCTGGAACCGCCTGATTGATGCGTGACCGGCCCGGGTGCATGTCGCAAACTTGTTGCAGCCGTTGATCCTCCGTACGATGCCTCGGAACGCCGCACGACGGCGCCTATCGGAGGAGTACGCAAGACAATGGCCACCCCAAAGGAGCTCAGACAAGCAGTTGTTGATGCCCGGGCCGACCTGCACTCGGCATTTCACAGCGCCCACGATACCTGGGAGACCAAGCCGGCCGGCGGCGAGGGTGAGGACGCATGGTCTCCTCGCCAGGTCGCCCAGCACATCATCGGCGCCGAGCTGTTCTTCGCCGGCCTGATCGCCCAGGCGTGCGGCGCACCACCGTTGGAGCGCCAGGTGCCCAATGTCGAGTCACCAGCGGACGCCGCCGCGTCGCTCACCCGCTTCAGCGCCATGTCTGATGAGATCCTGAGTCATGTCACCGAGGACGATCTAGCCAAGGTCCAGCAGACACGTCTGGGCGAGCTGAGCGTCCAGCAAATGCTGGCGTTGATTGTCAGCCACGCACATGACCACGCGAAGCAGATCCGAGCTGCCGGATAACGCCATCCGGGCGGCGTGACCGATCCTCGTTGTCAGCCTTCATCCGCCGGCAACGGGACGGCAGCCGCCCGGTCCACCAGCCACACCGCCGGCGTTGCGCGTTCCCGCAGGCGCTGAACCGGCAACGTGTCGGGCTCGTACGGGCCGTGCAGCACCCGGCGCAACGTTGCCGCCTTCTCGGCGCCGGACACCATCACCACCACCGCGCGCGCCGCGCACAGCACCGGTATGGTCAACGTCAGGCGCCGGTGCGGCGTCACCGGTGCACGAGTGGCCACCGCCGAGGTATGCACGTCGCGCAGCGCATCCGTGTGCGGGAACAGCGACGCGGTGTGCCCGTCCGCACCCATGCCAAGCAGTACGAGGTCCAGCACCGGCATCCCGTGGCCGTCCAGCGGCACATGGGCGCGGAGCACCTGCGCGTAGCGCACCGCCTCCGCATCCGCGTCGGGCTTCTCGCCCAACCACCGATGGACCATAGCCGGTGCGGTCACCAGCCGGGCGAGCAGCGCGGCGTGAGCGGCGCCGAAGTTGCTGTCCGGGTGATCGGGCGGCACACAGCGCTCATCCGCCCAGAAGACCTGCGTCTGAGGCCAGAGCATCCGCACCTGCCATTCGGCCAGCGCCAGCAACGCGAACAGCCGCTGCGGTGTTGTGCCACCGGAGAGGGCGATGGTGAACTGTCCTCGCTCCTTGACGGCCGAGCGCGCCGCCGCCGCCAGTCGCGCCGCAGCCTCCCAAGCGAGGGCATCGGCATCCGCGAGCACCACCGGCTGCACCGGCGCGGTGGTGCTCACTCCGTCCACCGGCCGGCGCCCATCCGCCTACGGCCGCCCATGGATCACCCGCCAGCTCCGGCCGTCGCGCTCCATCAGGTCATCGGCTTCGCGCGGTCCCCACGTGCCGGCTTCGTAGATCCCCATGCTGTCACCAGATTGCTGCCAGGCGTCCAGCACCGGCGTGAACAGCGACCAGGAGCCTTCGACCTCGTCACTGCGGGTGAACAGCGTGTGATCACCGAGCATGGCATCGAGCAGCAACCGTTCATACGCCTCGGGTGGCTCGGCGCCGAAGCTGGAGCCGTAGAAGAAATTCATGTTGACCGAGTCCAGGTCCATCGCCGGACCAGGAACTTTGGCCTCGAACTTCAGGGCAATACCCTCGTCGGGCTGTATCCGTAGCACGATCGTGTTCGGCTCTGCGCCGGTCGATGGATCACGATCGCGGAACAGGCGGAGCGGCGGCCGGTTGTAGACCATTGCCACCTCGGTCACGCGCTTGGGCAGGCGCTTGCCGTGGCGCAGATAGAACGGCACACCTGCCCACCGCCAGTTATCGATGAACAATCGCAGTGCGACGTACGTAGGCGTGTCGGAGTCTGGGGCTACCCCCTCCTCCTGGCGAAATCCAGCCACGCTCGTGCCGTCCATGATGCCGGGAACGTAACGGGCACGGACAATGTCGGTGTGCAACTGGCTGTCGGCAAACGGACGGATGGCGCGCAACACCTTCAGCTTTTCATCGCGCACCGCGTCGGCGGCGAAGGTGGCCGGGGGCTCCATCGCCACCAGCGTCAGCAGCTGCATCATGTGGTTCTGGACCATGTCGCGCAGCGCGCCCGACGTGTCGTAGTAGCCGCCGCGGCCCTCCATCCCCAGCGTCTCGGCAACCGTGATCTCGACGTGGTCCACGTAACGCCGGTTCCACAGCGGCTCAAAGATGGCATTGCCGAAGCGAAACACCAGGATGTTCTGCACGGTCTCTTTGCCAAGATAGTGGTCGATGCGGAAGATTTGGCGCTCCTGGAAGAACTCGTGCAGCTGCTGGTTGAGCGTTCGAGCGGTGGCAAGGTCGTGACCGAACGGCTTCTCCACCACGATGCGCGTCCAGCGACCCTCCTCAGGTTGTGCCAGACCCGCCCGGCCGAGTTGTTCGGCAATCACGCCAAAGGCATCCGGTGGGGTAGCCAGATAGTAGGTGCGGTTGCCGCCCGCACCGCCGGCCGCATCCTCGGCCAGCGCAGCGGCCAGGCGCTCAAAGCCGCCCGCGTCGTCGAATGCGGATTGCACGTAGCGCAGACACGAACCGAAGTCCGGCCACGCCGCCGCGTCCGCAGCATTCTCGACCGACGCCTCCCGCATCTGTGAGCGGAAGTCCTCGTCGGTCAGTGGCCTCCGCGCCACCCCAATCACCGAGAATCCTGGCGGGAGCATGTGTTGCTGGTGCAGCCGGAACAGGGCCGGCATCAGCTTGCGGCGCGTCAGATCACCCGAGGCGCCGAAGATGACAAACGTGTTTGGCTCCGGCATGCGCTGGCCGACCGCCGCGCGCGCCGGTGCCGGTCCCGGCTCCACACTCCGCGACACGGCGGGCGGCGCAGTTGACAGGTCATTGGCCCCATCGCTCGTCGCGCGGGCGCCCCGGGCACGCGGCACCGGCGGCCCGCCCTGGGCCTGGCGCACTCGCTCCAGCCGCGCCTTCAGCCGTTCACCATCATCGCCGTTTTGGCCGGTCGTCGCAGTCATCACGGCGCCGCCTTTACGGCATGTCCGCCGAACTCGTTGCGGAGCGCCGCGATCACCTTGGCCGAGAATGACTCCGGCTGGCGCGAGGCAAAGCGGGCCATGAGCGACAGGGTGAGCACAGGCGCAGGCACATCCTGGTCAATCGCCTCCTGTACCGTCCACCGGCCCTCGCCGGAGTCCTGCACGTAGCCCGCAATCGCCTCCAGCTTGGCATCCTTGCCGAGCGCATCGACCAACAGGTCGAGCAGCCACGAACGCACCACGCTGCCACGAGTCCACAGCGCCGCGATCTGGGGTAAGTCCAGGTCCCAACGGGCGCCGTGCAGCAGCTCGAAGCCCTCGCCGAACGCCTGCAGCATTCCATATTCGATGCCGTTGTGGATCATCTTGGTGAAGTGGCCCGAGCCGGTGGGTCCGGTGTGGAGGTAGCCGTTTGGTGGCGCCAGAGTGCGCAGCGCCGGCTCGACGAGCCCAAATGCCTCCGGCGCACCCCCTACCATCAGGCAGTAGCCGGCCTTAAGCCCCCAGATTCCGCCGCTGGTGCCGGCATCGACGAAGCGAACGCCATCCCCGGCCAGCGACTCGCCCCGGCGGATCGAGTCGTGGTAGTTGGAGTTGCCACCATCGACGAGCACGTCCCCACTGGCCAGTAGCGGTCTCAACGCGTCGATGGTGGATTCGGTCGGCGCACCGGAGGGAACCATGACCCAGACGACGCGGGGCAATGGCAGCGCCGCTACCAGCCCTTCCAGCGACTCCGCTGGCTCGGCGCCTTCGGCGGCTACTGCCTGGACAGCTTCTGGGCTGCGGTCGTAGGCGACGACGCGGTGCCCCCCTAGCAGCAGCCGGCGCACCATGTTTGCGCCCATGCGCCCGAGGCCAACCATGCCAATGTCCATGTCCGCCCCCTTCATCAGCCGAACGCAGCCGCAATGCGCCGCAACCCCTCCTCCGCGTCACCGATGATATCGATGCGCAGCGCCCGCCGCCCGCGCGCCTGTAACGATTGCAGATCCCCCAGCGCCTGCGCCTGCTTGAGCGTCTCGAAGCTATAGCCGAGCCCGGGCACCTCCAGGTCAGCCGCAGCGTGCGACACGATCTGGACGAACAAGCCGTTGTCTGCGCCGCCCTTATGTAGCTGCCCGGTGCTGTGCAGGAAGCGCGGGCCGTAGCCGGAAGTGGTGGCGATTCCCAGCCGGTCACGCAGCCGGACGCGCAGCTCGGTCAGTGTGGATTGGGTCTGTGCAGGGGCAGGCATGTAGGTCAGGAACGCAAGGTAGTCCCCCTCGTTCACCAGCGCCAGGAAGCGATGGAGCGCGCCCGCCAGAGAGCTCGTATCGTGAATGGCGTCAGCGGCGCGGCCCTGGGCGCTGAGGCGGATACCGTCTTCCACCAGCAGGGCCGGGGCCACAGGCAAGCTTCCCTCCGCCGCGTACAGCTTGAGCAAGCGGGTGGTATTGTCCTTGCTCTCCTGAACGTTCGGCTGGTCAAACGGCTCAACGCCGATCAGCGTGCTGGCCACCGGCACCGCGAACTCCCAACGGAAGAACTCACCTCCCAGCGCGTATCGGTCGCTCAGCTCGATCCGTTCCACCGCATGCCCGGCGGCAGCCAGCGCAGCGGCCGCCTCGTCCTGTGCCGGATCGGCCTCGCCAGTCAGCCGGAGATAGACGAACAGCCGATCATGACCGTAGACCAGCGGCGCGCCGGCCGGCTCAGACTCGACGGGGAGAATGCCGGTTCCGGCCTTGCCGGTGCTCTCCGCTACCAGTTGCTCCACCCAGTACCCGAAGGTGCCGATCCCGGGTGAGCAGAACAGTGTGAGCTTGTCCCTGCCGGACTTGGCCGCCGCACCTAGCACGGCGCCGAGCCCCAGGCCAGGATTTCGATCCGGTGGCTGAGCCGGTGCACAGGCCCGCGCCATCGCCATCGCCGAGCCCAGCAGCCGGTTCAGATCCAGCCCCATGCAGGCCGCGGGCACCAGCCCGATATACGTCAGCGCCGCGTACCGGCCACCGACGTCTGGTTGATGCGGGAACACACGCCGAAAACCGCGACGGCCCGCTTCCTGCTCAAGCAACGAGCCCGGATCGGTGATCGCTACCCACTGCCCGCCGCGTGGCGCCTTTGCCCAGAAGTACTCCATGAACGCCGCTGGTTCGGTCGTGGTGCCGGACTTCGAGGCGACGATGAACAGCGTCCGTTCAAGATCGAGCGCCTGCTCGACGGTGCGAACGGCTACCGGGTCGGTCGAGTCGAGTACGTGCAACTGCAGGTACCCCGGCGCGATGCCGAAGGTCTCGCGCAGTACCTCCGGCGCAAGGCTGGAGCCGCCCATACCCAGCTGCACCGCGTGGGTGAACCCGTCCCGACGCAGTTCTGCAACGAGGTCCTGAAGGCCGTTGACCTGGCCGAGCGCGATCTCCGGCGTATGTAGCCATCCAAGGCGGTCGCGGGCCACCGACTGGATGTTGGGGTCGTCGCCCCACAGCGATCCATCACCTCGCCAGATGCGGGCAACGAACTGCCGTTCCGCCAGCTCGTTCAGTGCGCCCTCCACGGCGATGCTCATCTCATGCGCCTCCTACCGATGCCAGCAGCCGGGCACGCTTTTGCTCGATGCTGTTGCGCAGCGCTGCAAAGGAGGCGGCAAACGACGCAACGCCTTCATCTTCCAGCCGGTCGGTGACGGCGGTCATATCGATGCCCGCCTCCGCCAGCCGGCTCATCACCCGCCGGGCGCCTTCCACATCATCTTCCAGCGTCGCTGCAACCCTGCCATGGTCGTTGAAGGCTGCCAGCGTCGCCGGGGGCAACGTGTTGACGGTATCCGGCCCGATCAGCGTGTCCACGTAGAAGGTATCCGGCAGCGATGGGTCCTTGGTGCTGGTGCTGGCCCACAACGGCCGCTGCACGGGGGCGCCGCGTCCGGCCAGCGCCTGCCAGCGCGGCCCGGAGAATACCGCCTTGAATCGCTGGTACGCCAGCTTGGCATTGGCGATGGCGGCCTGGCCCCGCAGCGCCAGCAGCGCGGACCGCTGGCCATCTTCGTCGCGCGCGGCCAGCGCCGTAAGCTGTTTGTCCACGGCGGTATCGACACGCGACACAAAGAAGCTGGCCACCGACCGGACGCGGTCCAGCGGTAGCCCGGCGGCTGCCCGGCGCTCAAGCGCGGTCAGGTACTGCTCCATCACCGTCTCGTAGCGCTCGATGGCGAACAGCAACGTGATGTTAATGTTGATGCCTTCATACAGCGCCTGCTGAATGGCGGGCAGCCCGGCGCGGGTGCCTGGGATCTTGATCATGGCGTTCGGCCGGTCGAGCAGCTGCCACAGCCGGCGGACATCCGCCAATGTCCGCTCGGTGTCATGGGCGATCTCCGGTGACACCTCCCACGAGACAAAGCCGTCAGCACCGCCGGTGCGGTCAAACACCGGCCGCAAGAGGTCTGCCGCCTGCTGGAGGTCCCGCAGCGCCAGCGCGTCGAAGATCACAGATGGATCACTGGTCGTACGGGCGATCTCGACCATCTGCGCGTCGTAACTGTCGCCGCTGCTGATCGCCTTGTCGAATATCGTTGGGTTGGAGGTGACGCCGGTGACGCCGGCCGATCCGACCATGGCCGCGAACTCACCCGACATGAGCGAGTCGCGACTGATGTTGTCCAGCCAGATGCTCTGACCGAGCGCCTGCACGGCAATCGCGGGCTTGGTCATTCCCTGCTCCTCTCATCCAGCGGGGCATCTATTACTTCGGGTCACACTCACGCGCTTCGATGGCCAGCACCTTGTCCAGACGCCGCTGGAAGCGCTCCTCACGCTGGTATACCGCCCCCAGGAACGCCTGTACCAGCTCGGTCGCCAGTTCGATACCGACGATGCGGCTGCCAAGGCAGAGGACATTCATGTCGTCATGCTCAACGCCCTGGTGCGCGGAGTAGGTGTCGTGGCAGAGCCCGGCGCGGACGCCACGCAGCTTGTTGGCCGCCACCGATGCGCCGACACCGCTGCCGCAGATCAGGAGCCCGCGCTCCACCGCGCCATCGCGCACGGCTTGTCCAAGCCGGTCGGCGAAATCCGGATAGTCGACGGCGGCAGGGCCGTTGGTGCCAAGGTCAACAACCTCGTGGCCACCTGCGCGCAGGCGCGCAGCCAGTTGGTCCTTGAGCTCGTACCCAGCGTGATCCGCGGCGATCGCCACCCGCATCCGTCCCCCCTCAGCCCGTTACGTTGTCATCAAAAGCGTGCCACTCTGCAAGCCGCTCGTACAGTACCTGCTGGCGGGTCAGCGCCGATTCATAGCGCGCCGTGCGCTGCGGGCGCGGCTCGAACACCGCTGCCCCTTCGCTGTCCGGCTCGACGTCCGTGCGGCCAAGCGCCTCCAGGAGCAGCAGCGCCACGCCGCGGCTGGTGGGCTCTGGCTCCGCCGGCAACCGCACGGGCTGACCCAGCACATCGGCGATGATCTGCAGCCACACCGGCGCCCCTGTGGCGCCCCCCCCACCCGCCACCAACGCTTGGGAGCCGGGGACACAGGCTTCCAGCTCGCGCGCTACCATCGCCAGCCGGTAGGCTACCCCTTCCATCACCGCCTGCAGGATGGCGACCGGAGTGGTGTCCAGATTGGCCCCTGCCAGCGTGAAACGGATTTCCGGGTTCCAGCCAGGGCTGCGCTCGCCAGCCAGGAACGGCAACACAGACAGCCCGTGCCCGTCCGGTTCCGCCTGCGCGATCTGCTGCTCGGCTCGGTCCATGTCACCGATTTGCATCGTGCGCCGCACCCAGGCAACCGTTCCACCGCCTTCGCTGAGTGCGCCACCGACGAGCGCCCGTGTCTCATCCACGCGATAGCACCACAGGCCGGGCGGCAGCACCGCAGGGGGCGAGGGCGTCACCAGCCGGAGCGCGGCGCTGGTACCGATGTTCAGCGCCAGGCGCCCGGGACGCGCGCAACCACTGCCGATATTGCTGGCGGCGCCATCGCCCCACGCCGGAAACCACGGCACAGCCGCGAGCGACGGCCAGCGCTGCGCCCACGGCTGGACCATCCCCGTCAGTGGTGCACCGGACAGCACCGGTAACGCTGCCGCCGAAAGCCGCAGGTAGTGGAGCCAGGACGCATCCCAGCTGAGCGTGTGCCGGTTGAGCAACCCCGACCAAGAGGCAAGGGAGACGCTGCTCTGGGTACGCCCAAACAGACGCAGGTAGAGATAATCCGGCAGCGACAGCCACTGCCGTACCCTTCGGCACTGCTCCGGCACCGTGTCCTCCAACCAGCGCAGCCGTGCCGGCAGGTAGCTGCTATGCAGCCGGCAACCAGTACGCTGGTGCACTGCCGTCTCATCCAGCTCACGCCGCAGCTGCCGTACCTGGGCCGCCGGACGGGTGTCGGAGTACAGATACCCCGGAGTGATTGCCCGGCCATGCTCATCGATGCCCGTCACGGTGGCGGCGAAGGCCGCCATGCCAACAGCGGTGATGTCGCTGGCGCTCGGACCGGCTCGTTGCAGCACTTCATCGATCAGCGCAGCAAAGCGGTGGACGAACACCTCTGGAGCAACCTCAACGGCGCCATCGGCAGATGTTTCGAGCTCAAGCGGTGCGCGGGCTGCGCAACCCTGCACCGGCCGCGCGAGCGTATCGAAGAGTGTCGCGCGCAACGACGAGGAACCGGCGTCCAGCACCAACAGCAGCGGCGGCTGCGCGTCACCGGGCTCAACGAGCGGCACGCATGACCCTCCCGCGTAACTGGCGGCTAGATGCTCAGCTGCGCGCTCTCGATGAAGCCATACTCGTGTGCACCCCGAACCGGCTCGCCCTCCGCGAACCGTGACAGCCTGAACGGCGTGATCGGGATACTGGGCTCCCGGCCCATGACCAGCTCGGCCATCACCAATCCGACCGCCGGCGACTTCTTGAAGCCCGTGCCTGAGAAGCCGCCGGCAATGAACAGCCCTTCCACACCGGGGGCGCGGTCGAGGATGGCCTTGCCGTCGGCGCTGGTGTCGTATACGCCCTGATGCCCGTACGCGTAGACCGCGGGCTGGTAGGCGGGGATGCGGGCGGCAACCCGCGCACGCGCCAGCTCCTCCTGGCCGGGGGTGTTGCCGTCCAGCAGGTGATCCGGGTCGCCAGCAGTGGGACCTCCGTGGCCGGCGCCAACAAAGGTCATGCGGCCGTCCGCCGGGCGGAAGTACGACCCGGCGGCTCGGTCGATGTAGACCATATGGCCCATCACCGTCTCTTGCGGCCGGCGGAAGTACACGACCTCGGCCAGCGTGGGCGCGATGTCTAAGGTAACGCCGGCGGTTGCCAGCAGCTTCGGCGCCCACGGTCCGGCAGCCACCACGACCGTACCCGCATCAATCGGACCGTCCGCAGTATCCACACCGATGACCTTGCCACCGGCGGTACGGATGGCCGTGACCGCACAGCCGGTGAGGAACTCAGCACCGTACCGGCGGGCGGCCTCTGCCAGGGCGAGTGTCGTTTTGTGCGGATCGGCGTAGCCGCTACCCGGCTCGTAGGCCGCCGCGCCCACGTCGTCGATCCGGGCAAATGGCTGCGCCTCGCGTACCTCCGTCGGGGACAGGATCTCCGTCTCGACACCCAGGCCACGCAGCATGGCAACGTTTGCGTGGAGCTTCTCGACGTCCTCCGGGCCAACCACGAACAGGAAGCCGGTGTTCTGAAATCCGCAGTCACCGCCAACGATCTCTTCCCAGTGGTGGAAGTACTCGCGGGCTCGGATCGCCAGCCGGGCTTCGTGCGGGTTGGTGTAGTGCAGCCGTACCAGGGCGCCGGAGCGAAACGTCATCCCAGAGCAGATGCCGCCCTTGTCCAGCACGACCACGTTGCCGGCGCCATCACGCGCCAGGTGAAAGGCGATGCTGCAACCCATCGCGCCCGCGCCGATCACAACCACATCCGCTGTCCGCACCATGACGGTCCTCGCTTCCACACAGCCACCGGCCGCCGTATTTGCACACTGTACCGCACGGGCACGCCAACCTGTCAGCGTTTTGTCAGCAAACGGTCAGGCGCCGGGAAGGGAACCGAGAGGGGCTGCGGCCCTACCATAACGCCACAACGGCTCGGGCTAGGAGACGTACATGGTGCGACGGACGGGGTGGATGGGGCTGGCAGGTGCGGTGATGCTGCTCGCTCTCGGGCTGTTCTCCGGCCCAAGCGCCCGCGCGGAATCCACCGTGCCGGCCGCCACACCCGAAGACGCCGTCCGCCAGAGTGTCGAGGCCGCCGGTGAGCAGTACGCCGGCACCTGCGATCAGACCGTCGCTCCGCGTGATCTGGGCAAGACCTGCGTCTGCTTCATCGCCGAGCAGGACGGCATCCGGGCTTACCTGGCCGGCCGGACCTTCAGCGAGTACGGGCGCTGGGTGTTCGTAGCCCGCGTGGCAGGTGGCTGGCAGCCGGCTGGGACAGCGCTGCTCGACTTCTTCGCCCAGCCAGACATCCCCTGGCCGCCGGCCATCGATGCGTCGCACGCGTGACGGTGATGAATTGCCGTTGCCGGGTATACTAGGACAAACCCGTCCGCAGGCGGAGGCGTCCGTATGGCCCGAAGTAAGACCAGCAGCACCCGGACCTATCGCAAGGAAGACATCGACGAGTTCGACCGGAAGCTGCGCCGCTTCCAGGAGTCGCTGGCACACAAGGAACGGCGGATGCTGCGCGAGATCATCACCGCGGCGCTGGACGAAGAGGAAAGCGATGTGGAGGGGTTCGCCAGCCTGAGTGATGCCGCCGTGCTGGATGTGCTCTACCGCCTGCTGCTCAGCCGCGCCGCCGCATAGTCAACGGCGGCACCACACCAGCAGGTTATCTCGCACTGATACTACCTGCTCTATCGACAGCACCGCCCTAATGTTTGCGGTCCGTCGCTCAGCTTGCGCGTCCCGAAACACGTTGAACACTGCCCGGCCGCGGGGCGTTAGGGCGGCTCGCACCCCACGCAGGAACGGCCGCCCAAACATCCCCCGGGGCGGCCGGCCCGCGTGGAACAGGTCCACCGCGATGTAGTCGAAGGCGCCGCCGCAGCCGTCGACAAACCGCAGCGCATCGGCCAGCACGAGCTGCACATGCTCTGGAAGGGGTCCGAAGGCGGCCCGGCCGAGCGCGACGGCTCGGGCGTCGTCGTCCACCCCCACGAGGTCGCAGGCGCCAAAGCGCTGGACGAGCAGCCGGGCGACCGTGCCCCCACCAAAGCCGAGCAGCAGCCCCCGCCGCGGTTGATGGGCTGGCAGCATCTGCGCCCAGTAGCCATCGGCCGCCGCCCCCGCCGCCACCGACTGCACGAACCCACCCACCAGCAGAGCGGGGCGGCCACGGTCCTCGCCCACCACCACCGGCGCTGCCCGCCAGGCGCAGTCGCTCTCGCTCAGTTCGCGTCGATCCACCGATGGACCCTCATCCGTACTCGAAACAGGTGGTGTGATCGGCGCGACATACCGGGCCGGTGCGCGCGTGCGATACTCAAGAGAGGATACGCGAGGAGCGGCGAATGGGGGCGCGCTGGAGACTGTGGTTACTATGCGGCGCGGTGCTGTTGCTTGTCGCCTGCCGTGACGTCGATGCTGGCCGCGCCCTCCCAGGGACCACCGCCACACCACAGCCACCACCGGTGGCAGCCGAGCAGGCCACAGCGGATGACGAGGCACTGGACGTGCCGCGCATCGTGATTGCACCCGGTGTACGCGACAGCGTCAGCGAGGCGCTGGTGCGTGAGGCGTTTCGCCGGGCAGTGGACCAGGCCGAGCGCGACTTCGGTCTGCGGCCGCAGCGGCGCATCACCATCTACATCGACCCTGACAACGCCGCCGGCCTGGAGGATGCGATCGGTCTGAGCGCAAAGTACGCCATTCACCTCCGCGCCGGTCGCACGCGCAGCATGGACCGGTTGCTGCCGCTGATGATGCACGAGTATACGCACGCACTTCAGTACCAGGCTGGCCGGCTGCGCCCGCAGTGGTGGGTAGAAGGCCAGGCCGACCATCAGGCGCTGCGTATCGAGGACGCGGCGGTTGCAGAACGCGAACGGCGCGCCCTGTATGCCGGCCTGGCCGGGGATGTCCGCGCCGGCCGTGCGCCGAGCATGAGCGAGCTGCGCGCGCGCATTGCCTGGGATGCCTATATCAAGAAGGCGGGCTCGGGAAAGGCATACGGCTGGGGCAACGCCGCCGTGGCGTTCATCGAGGACCGGGCCGGTTTCGAGGCTGTCCGCCGGATCTTCACCGATCAGACGGCGCCCAACACACTCTCCCGCTTCGATGCGATGGTCGAGGAGGCTACCGGCCTGACCCCGGCCGAGTTCGACCGGGCGGTGAAGGACTGGGTCGTCGCGCGGTCCCGCGGCTAGCGCCGCCGGTAAATCGCGTAGTCCTCGATCCGCAGATCAAACACGTAGTCCCGCTCGATGAGCGCGTGGAATGCGGAGAACTGCCGGACCCAGGCAGCCGAGTCCTCAGTACGGCCGGTGATCCAGCGGGCATTCTCCCCTTGCTGAATCAAGATATAGGCAGGTCGCTTCGTCTCCAAGTCACGGACAAACTCCTGCTTCCACTCCTCCGGCGTGAACACCGGCATCAGGGGCAGAAAGGACAGGAATCGCGAGGCACTGTCCCGGCCGCTGATCAGGTAGAAGTTGGGATCGTAACCCCACACAAAGGTGAGGTCGTTCGTGGTCGTGCGGGCACGCACATAGTTGGCCGCCTCCTCCGAGGCGCTGAACGAGTAGGTCCCGTGATTGCGCAGGCCAAAGCGGTCGAAGTACACCGGACGGTAAGCGGGCTCGCGCACATAGCGCACCAGGTCACGCCATTCACCCAATCCACCATCCGTGACCATGGGAGTGAACGCCAGCAGGCCTAGCACACCGGCGCCGGAGGCCAGTGCAGCCCACCGGCGGTGGTAGCGCTGGCGCAGCAGTGTCCATGTTTGCACCGCCGTCCACGCCGCCAGCAGTGCCAGAAACGGCACGGCCACATGCCAGTGATACACGAAGAACTTGGCCTGCACCGCCACACCGGCCACCGCGACCAGCAGCAGCAGCGACATCAGCCGCACACCGCGATCCGCACGCACGAGCCCGCCGAAGAATACCGCTGCCAGGGCCGGTGCGCTCACCAGCAGTCGCGAAACGGTGTACCACATCACCGAGCCGCGCAGGCCGGTGAGGTAGTTGTCGCGGTCAAAGCCGTCGAACGCATACGGCCCGCCCAGCGCCGCGTAATGCCGCGCGAAGCGGAACTGGGCAAACAGGTACTCGCCGGCGGCGCCACCGGCCGCCAGGTAGCCGAGCGTTAGCGCCTGCACGGCTGCAAACCCGCCGGCCAGCCAGAGAGTGCGCTTGATGCTCTGCCGCCGGTCCTGCCGGCAGAGCTCCCAGGCGACCAACGCGGCGGGCAGCAGCGCCACCACCGAGCGAAACTGGAACGCCAGCCCGAACAGCAGCCCGCAGAACAGCGCAGTCCGTACAGCCGAGCCTGGCAGCCCGCGATCCCAAGCCAGCACCCCCAGCACCACTGGCAACACCATGAAGCTGTCCGGCTGGGCCATGTTCCAGTAGCCAGAGGTGGTGACGTACAGCAGGCCATACAGCAGGCCGGCCACTGCTCCAGCCGCGCGATCCCACAGATGGCGGCCGAGCAGGTACACGGCAGTGACACTTGCCAGCGCGAACACCAGGTCAAACGCCCGCAGGCCACGGGCGCCGGCTGGTAGCCAGCCCGCCAGCGCGTACACCCAGAACACGCCCGGCGGCTTAACATCCCATACGTCAACATAGAGCGTCTGCCCGCGCAGCAGCGCTTTGCCGGCATACATGAACAGCGCCTGGTCCGGCCCGTACTGGAAGTTGAGACTGGGCACGCCGGCCACGGCCACGAGCGCGATCGCCACCGCCAGCGGCCAGTGCTCCGCGGCCAGGCGGCGTAGCGCGGCCCAGCCGGCCGGCCGCGACTGAGCGATGATCCCGCGCGTTGCCGTCCGCTCACCCGCCATGCTGCTCACCGTGCGCCGGCACCGCGGTCGCTGCTATCCTCGGTGTCATGCGACGCCTGCTGATTGCGCTGCTGCTCGGGGCGCTGGCTAGCCAGACCGCCTGCGTCGACCGGCCAATGATCACCTTCGCGAACCACCGTGACACGAAGGTCGCGATCCACATTGATGGCGACCGAGTGCTGATCCTGCGGCCGCGCACCGCCGAGGGACTGCCGTATACCGTCGCGGCCTGGACGTGGCCCCGCCACATCGAGGCGCGCGACGAGCAGAACCGCACCATCCTATCGTTCCACGCGAGCGCGGGCGACCTGCTGGTGCAGAACTGGCGCATCGATATCCGCTGACGAATGCAGACACCCGCTCAGCCACAGCAGCCAGGCCACAAGCACCGGCGGCGCAATGGCGGCGGCGGAGAGCACGTGCATTGGCAGCCAATCGCCTGACGGGCTGTCCGCCCAGCGCACTCGCGCCCATGCGGCCCACACCAGCACGCTCATCGATGTCAGTGACAGCGCCAGCGCGGGCCACAGCCCTGCCCGCCGCCACGGCACAGCGCACGCCAGCGTCAGAGGCCATAACACATACCAGGGGGCGAAGTACGTCGCGGCCAGCGCCAGATACAGCAACAGCGTGAGTGCCGCCCCTTCCAGTAGCGCGTCGATGCGCCCCCCGCGCAGCCGGAGCAACAGTGTCGCGTAGGCGCCGAGAAACGCCAGCCGGCCACACCAGGATGCCAGCGTCTCGGCGGTGCCGGTATCTGTCCATCGCAACAACAACCCCCGCAGCGCGGCCGGGGAGGACACCGTGAAGTAACTGCCTTCATCCAGCGCTGTTCGGAACGTAGCAGGTCCGGCCCAGAACGGCGCGTACGCCGCCACCGCCAGCGCCGCAGACAGGACAAGACCGGGCGCAAGCGCCCGCCACTCCGGCCGTCTGCCTGACCACCACCACCACACCAACAGCAGCGGCAGCAGCAGGAGGGGCGCAAACTTCACCAGCACCGCCGCAGCGAAGGCCACTACCGCTCCAGCGACCGCAGACCTGACCAACAGGTAAGCGCACAGCGCCAGCAGGCAGGCCATCACCGCATCATTGTGCCCGTTGCCCGCGACGTGCCACACGACAAACGGATTCCACAGCAGCGCCAGTGCGGCGGCCGGACCCGTTCCGGGACGCAGCCGGTCGGCAGTGAGCCAAACCAGCCGGCCTGCCGCCAGCAGAAAGCCCGCGCTCATGGCCTTGAACGCGACGATGGTGGTAACGACCTTACCACCGCCTACCGCCAGCGGAATGGCGGTCAGCAATGTCCACAGCGGGCCGTACGGACTCGGTATCTCTCGCCAGTTGCGCACCAGCCGCACGAACGGGTCTTCAGGATACAGCTTGGGGGCAGCGACCAGCGGGTTGTCACCATGGACCCAGGCGATGCGGGCGCCGGCCATGTAGTTGAACAGGTCCTCCGAGGTCAGCGGATGTGTCAGCGCCACCAGCGCGCAACACGCTCCGGCCACACCAAAGACGGCCACCGGACGCGGATGCGCACCTTCGCGCAGGACCAGGTACAGCGCCGTGGCGTACAGGCCAAACAGGGCGAGCACCGTCAGCGCGTAGCGGGCTGCTCCTCGCAGATCCACCCCAAATACGCCAACCAGGTGGATGTCTGGGGACACGGGCTGGTGCCATAGACGCATTGGCCAGACGACTAACGCCAGCCAGACGGCCGCCAGCCCGCACCCGCAGCCGGCCACGAGCCAGTCACACCGCGCGCCGATTGGGACAGTCGGTACACTCACACGCGCATCGTACCGGGCGACAGGGTGGGGAAGAAGCCGCTCACCCGCCCCGACCGTCAGCCGGAGCGGGGCGAGCGGTGGACAGCTACTTCTCTTCGATGGTGATCTTGGTGATCCGGTCGCCACGGGTGATCAGCCGGACGACATCGAGGCCGCTGGTAACCTTTCCAAACACCGTGTAGTTGTTGTCGAGGAACGATTGCGCGCCGATGGTGATGTAGAACTGGCTACCGGCGGAGTCCGGCGCGGAGGTCTTGGCCATCGCCAGCGCGCCGTCGTCATGCTTCAGTCCGCTCTTCTCGTCCTTGATGGTGTAGCCTGGCCCGCCGGTGCCGTTACCTGCCGGGTCACCGCCCTGGATAACGAAATTGGGTTCAACGCGGTGGAAGGTGAGCCCATCGTAGAAGCCGTCGCGCGCCAGAAAGACGAAGTTGTTGACGGTGATCGGCGCGGCCTTGGCGTCAAGTTGCACCTTGATCTCGCCCTTGACCGTGGCGATGGTGGCGGTATAGGTCTTGTTCGGATCGATGGTCATCGCGGGGGCCGCTGGGTACTGCTTACCGGCAGCCTGCGCACCCGGCGTCGCCGCCGTCTGGGTGGCCGGTGCTGAGCCGGCCGTTGTGGCCGCGTCCACGGCCGGCTCAATCTTCCCGGCCACGACGTTGCACGGCGCTCCGCCTTCTGGGTTGTACTTGCAGACCAGCTTATCGATGAAGTCCTGAACCTGGGCCTCGTCGAAGGCATCCAGTGTCAGCAGCCGTTGCCAGGCGACGACCGCGATCCGCTTCTCCATCTTGGGATACGGCGCCAGGGCCACCGGCTTGCCTGCCTGGGTGGACCGATTCACCACGGGGATGAGCTGGTTGACCAGGTCGACGCAGGCCGTGGGGCAGTTGTACAGCACCCACACACCACCATGCTCCATGAAGTGCGGGATATCCTGCGCGGTCAGCGGCGTGTCGTAGATACCGGGGCGCACCGTCTCGGCATAGTGCCAGCCGGAGGTAGGCGGGTTGGAGAAGTACGTCCCAACCGTGCCGCCGGCCGCGATATGCGTGTTGCCATTGGATCGGAACGCCTGTCCGGGCAGGCCATCTGGTGTGGCAGAGACACGGGGCGCCGGTGTGGGCGTTGCGACAAAACCCTTGTTTGAGTCTTCATTCCCGCCACAGGCCGCCGCGGTGATGACCGCAGAGACAACCAGGAGCGGCAACAAACGATGGACGAACCGGCGGAGGTGGAGTTGGCGTTTCAGATCAGATCACCATGCAGCGGAATCGGTCGCGCCGGGAGGCGCTCTCCGCCATGGTATACGATCGACGCGGCCTGCTGGGGTGTGCTGGGGCTGGCTAGACCGCCAGCGCCCCTTCCGGCGCCGGTCCGCCGCACTCGACGCCCTCGATGCGCACGAGTTCCGGCGGTACCAGGCTGATACGCAGCACCATCCCCTCGGGCCGGCCATACACGTCGAGCGCCAGGTTCTCGCCGCGGTCGAGCCTGAGCCGAACATCGCTGGCGGCGCGCTGGAGGACCTGTCCCGATTGCGCCTCCAATTCCGGCCGGTGGGTGACATCCTCCCGCGCCTGTGCGCTGTACTCGAGCCGGAATGGTGGCGCCGGTGTCGCGGCCATGGCGGTCTCCTCCTCGCGCCGTCTTCCCGGCCATCCTACCAGCGCCTGCCGCCGGTAGCAGGCACCGAAGGGAGTAGCTGCCCTTCCCCGGGACCGCCAGGTTCGTTACAGTCCGGCAGGAGTCGGTGAACGGGACGCCTATGACCAAGCGGTTGGGCATCGCGGCGGGTTTTGCACCCTCGGCGGCCGAACGGGAGGACTTCTTCGCCCGGTTGCGCATCGCCGATGACCTGGGTGTCGACTCAGTGTGGATGGCTGAGGCCGGCGGGCGAGATGCTTTCACCGCCCTGGCCGAGCTAGCACTCACCACCCGTCGCGTTCGGCTCGGTACGGGCATTGTGAACGTCTTCAGCCGGACCCCTGCCGTGCTGGCGATGACCTTCGCCACGCTCGATGAACTGAGTGGCGGCCGGATGATCGCCGGTCTGGGCTCGTCCGCCGGCAACGTCATCGAGCACTTCCACGGCGTCGCCTTCGAGAAGCCGCTGCGCCGCCTGCGTGAGTACGTCGAGATCATCAACGTGCTCATCGCCGGCCAACCGCTCGGCTATCGCGGCCGTATCTTCACGCTGGACCGAGGCTTTCGCCTGCAGTTCGCCCCCGTTCGCCCGCACATCCCCGTCTACATCGCCGCGATGACGCCGCCCAGTATCGTCCAGACCGGCGAGATCGCCGATGGACTGATGCCGGTCCACTGGCCAAAGAGCCACTACGCTGAACTGCGCGCCCAGCTGGCAGAGGGCGCGCTCCGGGCGGGGCGGCCGGCTGCGGCAATCGAAGTCGCGCCGTCGGTAGGGATGGTGATCACGAGCGGGCCGGATGACGAGGAGGCGCTTCGCCGTGCAAGGGAGCCGGTGGCCTACTACATTGGTCGCATGGGCAAGTTCTACGCGGAGATGCTGCAACGGCATGGCTATGAGGCCGAGGTCACCGCGGTGCGTGCTGCCTGGGAACGGCGTGACGCCGCCGCCGCCACCGCCGCCGTCAGTGACCGGCTGCTGCGCGAGGTGAGTGTTGCCGGTCCGCTCGACGCCTGCGCCGAGCAACTGGATGAGCTACGCGCCGCAGGGGCTGGTGTGCCGGTCGTGGCCTTGCCCCCAGGCTCGCCCGTCGAGACGGCCCGCATCCTGGAGCGGCTGCTGCGGTAGCGCGGGAGGAGTTGATGAGCGGGTTATTTGAACCGCAGTTCTTCCGCCGCGAGGATGAGGGGCCGGACCCAGATTTCTACCGCGAACCACGGCTCACGGTCCATATCGATGACCACGCCATCGCTGCCGTCACGCAGTTGTACCGCGAGCTACTACCGGCCGGCGGCGCCATCCTGGATCTGATGTCGTCCTGGCGGTCGCACCTGCCGGACGGCGCCTACTCGCGCGTTGCGGGGTTGGGGATGAACGCCGAGGAGCTGGCGGGGAACCCGCAACTAACGGAATCCACGGTTCGTGACCTGAACGCCGATCCACGGCTGCCGTATGACGATACAAGCTTTGACGGCTCATGCGTGACCGTCTCTGTCCAGTACCTGACGTCGCCGGTCAAGGTGTTTCGCGAGGTAAATCGGGTGCTGCGGCCCGGGGCACCGTTCGCCGTTACCTTCTCCAATCGCTGCTTCCCCTCCAAGGCCGTCGCGCTGTGGCGGGCGACCACCGACCACCAGCACGCTCAGATTATTGCGGCTTACTTCCACGAGAGTGGCAACTGGGATGAGGTGCGCGCCGAGGACCGTACTCCGCGACGCCCGCACTACACCGACCCGCTGTACGCTGTCTGGGCACGTAAGCAGGGGTAGCACCGCCACAAGCCGCCGCGATCCCCATGCTACAATTGCGGCTGCGCCCCGCGGGATCGGGGCGCTGAGGCTGTCTGCCGTTATGTCTCGCGGAGTCACCGTCATCGGCCCGGCGCGGTTCTGCTGGGGAAGCAGGACCTATGTGATGGGCATCCTCAATCTCACGCCGGACTCCTTCTCGGGTGATGGGCTAGCGGGATCACCAGAACAGGCTGCCGCCCGCGCCGAAGCGATGGTGCAGGAGGGCGCTGATCTGATTGATGTCGGCGGCGAGTCGTCGCGCCCGGGCGCCACGCCGTTGGACACGGCGACGGAGCTCGCGCGGGTGCTACCGGTGCTGGACCGGCTCGCGGGACGGCTACCCGTGCCCATCTCCATCGACACAACCAAGCCTGCAGTGGCTCGGGCGGCGCTGGCGGCTGGCGCAGCGGCGGTGAACGACATTCACGGCCTGCGCGCCGCACCAGAGCTCGCCACCATCGCGGCGGAGCGCAACGCGGCGTTGATTGTCATGGCCAACCTGCGGGGCGTGGTGTATCAGGACGTAATGCAGGCCGTATGCGCGCAGCTGCGGCACTCCTGCGCCGTCGCGGCGGCGGCGGGGGTGCCGGCCGAACGCGTGATCATCGATCCCGGCTTCGGCTTTGGTCCACCACCACAGGACAACCTGGCCATGGTGCGGCGGCTGCCAGAACTGCAGCAACTTAGCCGGCCGCTGTTGCTCGGGCCATCCCGCAAGTCAACCATCGGCCGTGTCCTCGGTCTACCTCCGGCTGAGCGGCTGGAAGGCACATTGGCGCTGGTGACCCTGGCGGTGGCCGGCGGTGCTGACATGGTGCGGGTTCACGACGTGCGCGCCGTCGCGCGGGCCACCCGCATGGCCGATGCCGCTGTCCGCGGCCGGCTGCCGGAGGGGGCCGCATGATGGACGGTTCGCGCTCCATCGAAGCGCTGGAAGCAGAGCTTGCCGCGGACCCCCTGCTCTTGCTTGGCCTCGTGTGCACGGCAGGCGAGGAGGACCGGCTGCCGGATGCCGCCACCACCGCGCTAATGGCCCGCCATGCCACGCTTCTGGCCGGCCTACCACGAGGATCGCTGGCGGGCTCGCTGATGCAGGCCCTTGCCACTCCGTTCCCCATCGCCGCCATCGAGACACTGACCCGCACAGGCATCACCGCCTTGTTGCTGCCCGAGGTGGAGGCGATGCGGCGGATGCCGGCAGGGGAGGGCCGTCACAAGGACGTGTACCGCCATACCCTGCTGGTTGTGGCCCAGACACCACCGGAGCCGGTGCTGCGGCTGGCCGCGCTGTTGCACGATATTGGCAAGCCTGTGACGAAGGTCGTCGAGCGCCACATTGTGCGCTTTCCCAACCACGCCGAGGTGGGCGCGGACCTGGCGCGGCGGCGTCTGCGCGAACTTGGCTTTGACAAGGCTGTCCGCGAAGCGGTCACGCTGCTGGTCGGGCTACATCTTCGGATCAACAGCTACGAAGCCGAGTGGACGGACGCGGCGGCGCGGCGGCTGGCCAGAGATGCTGGCGACCAGTTTGACCGGTTGCTGCTGTTGAGCCGGGCCGATGTCACGAGCGCCCGGCGTGAGAACGTCGAACGCGCCCTTCGGCGTGTGGATGCGATTGAAGCACGGGTAGCCGGGTTGCGCGCCGCCGAGTGGAAGCCACAAAGCCCGCTGGACGGCATCGCCCTCATGGGGTTGTTCGGCCGGGGTCCCGGGATATGGATTGGCGCCGTCAAGAGCCATCTCGCGGCGCTGGTCGAAGCGGGCGAGCTTGGCGCCGAGGACACGGTGCGCGCGGCTGCAATCGCCCGCGATCTGCTGGCCGGCGCAGACTTCGACTTGCGCCCTGGCCGGCCGCAAGACGGGGCAGCAGCACCGGCGGCGCCCCACACGAACGGCGGGCCGGGTTGACGCCTGTTCGTGGCGCGTCCGGCCCGCCGGTTTTGCAGCTGTGCGCTGGAGAGCGTTAGTCGGTGCGGTACGACCCCGGTAACAGGCTCAAGGGGTTGATGGGCGCGCCGTCCTTCTTCAGCTCGAAATGCAGATGTGCACCGGTGGAGAAGCCGGTGTTGCCACTCTTGCCCAGTTCCTTCCCCTGTCCCACCTCCTGGCCAACGCTGACAGCGACGCTGTTCAGGTGGGCATAGAGGGTAGAGTACCCGTCCGCGTGCTGCACGATCACGTGCAGGCCGTAGCTGCAGCACATTGAGCCACCGGCGAACGTTACGGTCCCCGGCGCCGCCGCAACGACGGGGTTGCCGCCGTTCGGGAACTCATCGATGTCGATACCGAGATGGCCGCCGCTGAACAGCGTGCTGATCCGGCGGGAATCAACCGGCCAGATAAACCGGCTGTTCGCCACCGGTGCAGGCACGGAGGGCGCAGCGGCCGGGACGGGAGCAGCCGGGACGTTGAAGTTCAGGTACTTGCCATCAACCCAACCGAGCTTCGTGTTGTAGATGATCGAATACCAGCCATCGGGGGTGGGCCGGCCAACCGCCTGTACCCGTGCGCCTCCCGGTGCCGTGGTGATCACTGAGTAGGCCACGCTCGGTCCGGCGCGCAGGTTGAGGCCATCGGTAGGTATCACCAGTGCCAGCCGCATATCGGTGGGCGGCGTTTGACCCGCCGCTGGTGTGGCGGTGGGCACCGGCGGCGGCGGCAATGGCGCAGTGGGGGTGGGCGCCGCTGCCACGACCGGTGCGGTTGGCGCCGGCACAGGTGTGTCGTTGAGCTTGAGATACTCGCCCAGCACAAAGCCGGTCTGGCCCTGGTAGGTCACAGGGTACCAGTTGTCGGATGCATTGCCATCGACGGAGACCGTCGCGTTGAACGGGACGACCGTGATGACCGAGTACGTTGTGCCAGGTCCGGCGCGGAGATTCACACCGTCCGGCGATGTGACGGTGGCGGTGCCTTCGGCATATGCGGCCGGTAGGAGCACCAGGAACATCCCGACGGCCAGGGCCACCGGGGTATAGCGGAGAGAGATGCGCCGCTGCGGCTGACTATGGGGGCCTGCGTGAAACGGAGCGGGTTGGACCCGTCCGCGGCGGAGTATGCCGTTAATCCTCCCGGTCCTCCCTTCCTGTGACCCTGGGGCGCGGATCACACGCAGGAAGTTTATAGAACCGTAATGTCCTTCGCCAAGGGAGCACTGTCGCCCATCTCCGGGCAGAGTCGTGCCCTCCTGGCCACAGCCGTATGGAGCACAGGATCACGACTTCCTCATACTCAATCGCCCGCGCTCACCCGCTCATGCTCACGTTTTCCGTCACGCCGCGCCGCGCAGCCCCAGCACCTGGGCGGCCTCGCGCAGCCCGGCACGGGCGGCAGTGGTGTTGCGGCCAGCCCCACGCAGCACCTCGCCGGCCAGCTCTAGGAGGGCGCGGACGGCGCGTGGCGTATCGAGGTCTGCTGCCAGCGCGGCCCAAAACCGCTCAAGCCAGGGCGCTGCTTCCACCTCTGGTCCGGCGCCCGCTGCGTCACGGTGACGGAGGGCAGTGGCTAGCCGTGCCGCCGCCTGATCCGCCGTCATCAGCTCGCCCGCCGTCCACTCCTGGCTGTCCCGGTAGTGAATACCGAGCAGTGACAGCCGGATAGCATCGGGATGGTGATCGCGCAGCAGATCCTTTACCAGCACCAGGTTGCCAAGGGACTTGCTCATCTTCTCGCCCTGGTATCGGATCATGCCGGTGTGCATCCAACCGTGCACATATGGAGCGATGCCGGTGGCGCTCTCCGATTGAGCGATCTCGCTCTCATGGTGCGGGAAGATCAAGTCATGACCGCCGCCGTGCAGGTCCAGCGAGGGACCGGCAGCGGCTATCGCCATCGCGCTGCACTCGATATGCCAGCCTGGCCGGCCACGGCCCCAGGGTGCGTCCCAGGCCGGCTCGCCGCCAGCCTCCTCCTGCCACAGCAGAAAGTCGAGCGGATCACGCGGGCCCGCTCGCAGGCGCTGCCGGTGCGCTTCCGCCAGCATGTGCTCGCGCGGCAGGCGGCTAAGACGGCCGTACGCAGGAAACGACGAAACGTCGAAGTAAACAGCGCCGGCGGCGGTGTAAGCATTCCCTCGGCGCAGCAACGCATCGATCAGTTCGATGATCTGAGGCATAGCCGCGGAGGCGTAGGGGGTATGGTGGGGCGGCAATACGCCGAGCGCGCGCATGTCGTCATTGAACCAGTCGACGTTGATGCGCGTCAGTTCTGAGATAGAGACGCCGCGCTCGCGCGACTTGCGCACCATGTCATCATCGACGTCGGTGACGTTCTGGATATGCGTGACGGCGACGCCCTGCCACTCCAGATAGCGGCGCAGAACATCAAACATGGTGTACGTGAACGCATGTCCGAGGTGGGTGACATCGTACGGCGTGATGCCGCACACATACAGGCTGAGCCGGCCGTTGCGCGGGCGCACGGATTGCAGCTGGCGCGTAAGGCTATTGTAGAGCTGCATCGCCCTACCCGAGCGCGCCCGGCGCCGAAATGCGGACAGGCCCGCTCAGAAAGAACGGGCCCGCATTGCCTAACGTACCTGTTGGATCCCCGGCCATCGGCGCTGTCTACCGGCGGCCATCCGCCGAGCCGCGCTCCCGAGCAACCCGGGACACCGCGCTGTGCTGGCCTAGGCCCGGGGGTGTCCGGACGTGGCCCCGCCCTGGGGCCTCATCGATCCACCTGCCAGACTCCGAAGCGTGCGTGGAGCGCAACGTCCATACGCGCCTCCCCTGGATGGTTGGCCTGGTTCCCGCCTCACATCAGCGGCTTCACCTACACTGAACACCCGCAGCGGGCGGATCGCAAGGCGCCAGAACCAGGTTGGCCGGAGACCTGCGCCGGCCACAGGCATTGTGCTCACTCAGACCCAATCGTACGAGTGAAATATCCGGGAGAAGCGCACTACAGACCAAGGAGCCGGTTGGTGCTCAAGTCACGAGGCTGGCCGGCGGGCGACGCACACCAGGGAGGCGCCGATCGGCAGCTCCCAGTGACGGAGCAGCGGCCGTTCTGAGGTAAGCACACCGCGCAGCAGCGCATTCAACGGCCCGGGCACCTCATCGAGATGGTCACCGGCGCCGTTCTTCCGATGGAGAACCTTGCGGGTAGCCGCGAGCGGCAGCAGCAGGGCGTTGTAGTAGCTGGTGCGCTCAGGTTCCAGGCCGCCACGCCACACCGACCGCTCTAACGTCCGGCGGCTGTACCGCCGGTAGTGGTGATTGACGACGTCATGGTCACTCCACAACCACTGCAACGCCGGCACCGTGAGCACGGCGACGCCACCCGGTTTCAGCACCCGGCTCGCCTCCCGCAGCAAGGCAACGTCATCTTCGACGTGCTCAATCACGTCCAGCGCCAGGATGGCGTCGAAGGATGCGTCAGGAAACGGCAGGTCAAAGCCAGAGCCCAGCATCACCGGCAGACCTCGGCGATGGCAGAACGCCACAGCTTCTGGCGTCGGGTCGATACCGTAGGCAGGCCCGAATCCGGACAGGTGTGCCAGCACACCGCCGGTCCCGCAGCCGATGTCCAGCACGGGACCGCACACCCCGGCCTGCTTGAGCTGGTCCACCACGATCTTGCGGCGGCCAACGAACCACCAGTGGCGATCCTCGACCTCAAAGAACCGATCGAAGAGTTCTGTTTCCAAGCGTGTGTCACCGGGTGGGGACGGCGAGCGCCGGCAGTGTCCGCATCACCTTATCGAGCGTTCAGGTTTCTGTCGAGGGCGGCGGGCAGCGTGGCCAGCAGGCGGGCGCGCTCATAGATCCAGTCCGGCGAACCGGCTGGCCAGCGCCACCCACCAGCCAGCGACAGGACGGCGTGGTTCACCAGCACGTCAATCCGGTACAGCACGAATCGCCCGCCGCCGTCCACGATATCTCCGCGCACGGCGATGGCCTCGGAGCCGATGCGTGGCGGGAATAGCGGCCGCACCACCGCACCAACCGGCAACACCGGACGTGATGTCAGCGCGCACAGTGCGGCAGTCCGGCGGCAGTACGACGTGACTGCCAGTTCGACCAATAGCGGAGCAGCCGGACCAGGCGATGCCGGCGCCAGCCAGCGGCACTGCGCGCGGTCATCGCCTTCGGTGCCGGTTTCGCGGTCGGTGCAGTCGCCGCCTGGGCCGTACGCATACCCCGGGGGCAGTGTGGACGCGATGGCATCGACGGCAGCGGCGAACAGCACAGGCATTGGCGAGGCGGCGACCATGGTAGGGGCCTCCGGTAGCGGGTTCCGGCGGTTCTGGGCGCGATGCTACGCCCCGTGCCGGAAGCGGTCAACCACGGATCGCGACGCCACTTATCCGGCGGTCACCTGCATAACAGCCGCTGCGACATGCCCGGCCGGGACATCGGCGCGCACGGTTGCCCGGCCGGCGCCCTCCAGCAGCACAAAGCGCAGAACTCTACCGGAGACCTTCTTGTCCAGCTTCATTGCCTCCATCACTGCCGCCGGATCGATACCAGGGGCTGTCAGAGGCAGGCCAAAGCGGGCAAGCAGCCGGTTCTGCCGGTCCACCAGGGTGTCATCGACCATGCCGAGCCGCCGGCCAATTTCCGCCGCGGCCACCATGCCGATCGCCACGGCCTCACCGTGGAGCAGCCTCGTGTAGCCGCTCACTGCCTCCAGGGCGTGCCCGGTGGTATGTCCGTAGTTCAGCAGCATCCGCAGGCCGTCCTCCCGCTCGTCGGCGCTGACCACAGCTGCCTTGATCGCGATGCTCCGGCGCAGCACCCGGACGAGCGGTTCTTCCTCCATCGCCAGTAGCCGTTCGGCGTCCTGCTCCAGCCACTCCAGCAGCTCGGTGTCACGAATCAGCGCGTGCTTGATCACTTCTGCCCACCCGGAAATGAACTCACGCCGGGGTAGCGTCGTCAGCAACGCAGCATCGGCTACCACCAGCCGTGGCTGATAGAAGGCGCCGATCAGGTTCTTGCCATCGCGATGGTTGACCGCCACCTTGCCACCGATTGCGGCGTCGACCATCCCTAACAGGCTGGTGGAGACATGCACCAACGGCAGGCCACGCAGATAGGTTGCGGCCACGAACCCACCCATGTCCGTTGCCACACCACCACCGAAGGCAATCACGGTGTGCTTGCGCTCGGCCCGCACGGCAACCAGCCGGTCAAACAGTTCCGCTGCAACATCGAGCGACTTCCGCTCCTCACTCATGGCGATATCGTGCAACTGCGGCTCGAACCTGCCTTCGGCTAGCACATCCAGCAGCCGCTGGCCGTGCAACGCTGACACGCTCATGTCTGCGATTACATGCACCACCGGCCCCAAGCCGGCGTCGCGCAGCCAGCCTGGCAGCCGTGCGACCGCATCCCAACCGGCGTAGGCCGGATAAACGCCACCGGGCGTCTTTACCACCGCGGCGAGGTCGGGCGCGCGCTCTGCCGTTGCCTCGGCCGCGGCCAGCGACTCCGCGCGGCCGGCGCGACGGATGAGCGTGCCGCCGCGCCGCTGCCAAATCCCCACGATCTCATCTGCGACGTCGTCGGGGCTCAGTCCGTCCGTGCGAATCACCCAGTCCGCCAGCGCATAGAGCGGCGCACGCTCGGCACGCAGCCGCTCCAGGCGCTGTGCGGGGTCATCGCCGGCCAGCAGCGGGCGGACCGCGGCGCCACCACGGCCGCCACTCACGCGCTTCGCCAGCACTGCGGTGGAGGTGTCCAGAAGGAGGACCAGCGTATGACGCCACAACTGCTCACGGTTCGTGGGATCAAGAATCGCTCCGCCGCCGGTGGCGATCACCAGCCGCTCACGTTCGCTGAGACTGCCAACCACGCGCTGCTCCAGCGCGCGAAACACCGCTTCGCCGGACTCTGCGAAGATGCGAGGAATCTCACGGCCGTCCTCGGCGACGATCAGATCGTCGGTGTCCGCCCAAGCCCAGCGGAGGCGCGCGGCCACACGGCGGGCGGTGGAAGACTTGCCGCTCCCGGACAAACCGATGAGCACGATGCGTAGTGGGTTGCCGGCCTGAGGCATGATGCGATGGCTCCGGGCACCGCTGATGTGCGCTGCGAGCGTAGCAGAGCGGCCGGGCGCGAGCGATGGCGGCGGACAACCGCGCGCTAGTCCATATCGACGGGCAACGGCTCCAGCCGGTCTGCCGCGGCGTCCGCGCTGGAGACGGGCGTACAGCCTTCGGGCGGCGGGCCCGGGTCAAACGGCTCTGCTTGTCCGCGCGCGTCAACGGTGTAGCGGGTATCGAGCCGCTCGACGATCTCGCTACCGCGCAATTCATCCCAGTCGATAGCATCGACAGCGCCCCGCTCCGCGGTCACGGACAGGATGCAGCCCTGAGTGGGCAGACCATCTACTCCGGCGGTGGTGGTATAAACATCGACACGGACTTCGGCCAGCCGGAGATTAGGCACGTCGTACATCACCAGCTCAACCACTTTGGCCGCCAGGCGCTTGGCCGCCTCTATGGGAGAGGTGACTTCCTGGGGCCGGCCGCCGCTGATGCGGAACTCACCCTCGGCAGTACAGGTGACCAGCGCCGCATCGGCGCCCACTGCCGCGAGTTCGACGGTCTGTACACCATGCCACAGCACGGGTGCGGTTCCCTTCGGAACCCGGATCCGCCGCCAGCGATCAAACTCCTGGTCCAGCAATGTGCGAACAGCGGTGATGTCACCCTGCGCCACCAGGCCGCGCCAGTGCCGGTGGGCGCGCGTCTCCTGGAAGATGATGTAGGTGAGCAACAGCCCGAACAGGACAATTCCCAATACTGCCCATTCCATCAGCGCCGCCTTACCGCCACTAGCGATAACCTAACCATAACGTCAACTACGCCGGCTCGTACATGGCGCGCCGGGCCGCATCCAGCATGATGGCAAAGGGAGCCGGCCGGCCGGTCCACAGCTCAAGCGACCGCGCCCCCTGGCGTACCAGCATCGACAGCCCGCCCAGCGTCCGGCAGCCGCGCTCGGCAGCCGCCCGGAGCAGTGGGGTCACCGCCGGGTTAGCAACGATGTCGACCACGAACCATGCCGGTTGCAGCAGGCCGGCAGGAAGCGGCAGCATCCCCTCTCCGGCAGCATGAAGCATCCCGGCGGTGGTGCAATTGACCAGCAGGTCGATGGGTGTTAGCAGCTTCGAAAGGGCTTCTCCATCGCCAGCCAGCGGCGCAGCTGCGGTCTTGCCATCGGGCATCGCCGAAACCAGTGCCTCGGCGCGGGCAACGGTGCGATTCAACACCAGCACGCGGCTGGCGCCCGCCTGGACTAATCCCCACACAATCGCGCGCGCGGCGCCACCGGCGCCCAGGACCGCAACCGTGGCCCCCTTCGGCTCGAAACCGCCGTCGAGCCGGAGCGCGGACAAGAACCCTTCGATGTCCGTGTTGTAGCCGGTCAAGCGGCCTTCCCGGTTGACGATGGTGTTGACCGCGCCGGCATGCCCGGCTGCCTCATCCACCGCATCGAGCAACGGCATCACCGCCTGCTTATGCGGCACGGTGACGTTGGCCCCCAGCGCATCCGGATGGCGCAGCGAGGTCACGCGCCCGGCCAGCGCCGCCGCCGGAGTCTGCCAGGCCTCATAGCGAGCATCGAGACCCAGCGCATCCAGGGCTGCCTGCTGGAACACGGGCGAAACCGAGTGAGCCACCGGATCGCCAATCAAACCGAGTCGTAGTGTCATACTCAGCGCTGGTACCTCGCCACGTTGCGGTTGTGCTCATCAAGCGTGTCGGCGAAGGCATGGCTGCCGTCACCCTTGGCTACGAAGTACAGGTGCTTGACGGCGGCCGGATGGGCGACGGCGCGCAGTGCCGCCAAACCGGGCGAGGCGATTGGCCCCGGTGGGAGGCCGGCGTTCTGGTAGGTGTTATAGGGCGACGGCGCCTTCAGGTCATCGAGAGTCAGGTCGCGCTTCCACCAACCGTACGACTCTACTGACTTGGGGTCGGCGCTGAGCGCGTACTGTACCGTCGGGTCGGCCTGCAGCGGCATGCCGACCTTGATGCGATTGAGGTAAACGGCCGCGATGATCGGTCGCTCCTCCGCTACCTGCGCCTCGCGCTCGACGATAGCCGCAATGGTTACAGCCTGGTGCAGTTCAAGGCCCTGGGCCTTGGCGGCGGCACGCAACTCTTCGGTGAACCGCTCGTCGAAGGTCGTGAGCAGCCGTTGCACCACATCACGGGCCGTGGCCTTCTTCTCAAAGAAGTACGTGTCAGGGAACAGGTAGCCGTCGAGTGTTGCGCCGGCCGGCCGCTGCTGAAGGAACGGCTGCGTGTAGTCGGCCGCCTGCGCCGCCGCGATAAAGTCAGCCGCAGTGAACATCCCGAGCCGCTCGAAGATCGCGGCGACCTCCTCCAAGCGCTTCCCCTCGGGGATAGTGACCGTGACAGCCGGAACCGTCACCCCGGTGCGCAGCCGGCGAATGGCCTCCACCACAGGCACGCCGCGACTGAACTCGTACTCACCGGCAGCGAGCTTGGATTGCAGCCCCATCAGGCCGCTGATCGTGGTGAATAACCCCGCGTCAGAAATGACACCGGCGCGTTCCATCTGCCGGGCGATGCCTTCACCGCTGGCGCCGGCGGCCACCTTGATCTTGACCGTCTCCGCGCTCACCGGCAGAGGACCGCGGCCGTGGACGGCATCATCCTTTGCCACAAAACCGGGAGCACAAAATGTCGCTGCCACCGTTGCGACCGTAATCGCCACCAGTAGCGCCAGATTCACCAGTGATGCCCGCACACGTGGCACGGCTTACTCCCGACGGCGCGCTGCGATGCGCCGCGTGCCCCTATGGTACCGGATGAGATGAGGGCAGCCGCACCAGCCGGCGGTTACTCCACGGGTGGAAGCGGCGGAAAACGCAGGCTGTCCAGATACGCCTGCAGAACGATGGCGGCGGCGGCAGCGTCCCGGTGCTGCTTCGCGTCTCGGGAGCGGACGCCGGCTCGCTGGAAGTGCCGGTCCGCCTCGACCGACGACAGCCGCTCGTCATAGAGCACCACTTCGACCGCCGTACGGGTGCGCAGCAGCTCAGCGAACTCCTGCGTGCGGAGCGCCTGCGGTCCGAGGCTGCCATCAAGCGATACCGGCAGGCCGACGACCACGCGGTCAACCGCTTCGTCTGCCGCAAGTTGCGCGATAGCGCGGACACCGTCTTCGTTCTTGCGGTCTACGACGGAACGCGGTACCGCTAGCCGCCCATCCGGATCGGAGATCGCGACACCGATGCGGCGATCACCGACATCCAGGCCCAACATTCGCATCGCCGCTCCCCATACCGCGGCCCGCCCAACTACGGCGCCGGCTTCACGATGATGGTAATCCGGCTGCGCTGTTTGGGCAGCCAGTGGGCCCATCCCGCGAGCTTGATCTCCGGTTCGAGCGGCGTGTTCACCAGCTCGCGCACGGTCGCCTCAGCACCGGTGCGGCTCTTGCCACGCAGCTCGTCGCGCAGTTGGGCACGATCGACGTAAGGCGCAACCAGGTCCGTCACGCGCACCGCCACCGTTAGCCGGTCGAAGGTGGCATCGTGTTGACCAGGAAGATCAACCGTGGTCTTGAACGCACCCTCCATTAGCATGCGGTCCGGACCGATCTTCTTGCTGAATCGGTCCACGTAGACCGTGCGCAAGTCGTCGTCCCGCACTGTCAGCGATGTCGCGCGGGCGGTGCAGGTGACCTCGACGTAGCGGGCAGCCTGGCCGATCGCCGGGACCGGGGTGCAGTCAGTCACCTCGATGGTTGCACCGTCGGCAAACACCGTTTCACTCTGCGCGTAGCGGGCAACGAACTCCTTGCGCGCGGCATCCGCAAGGTAGGCCTCTGCCAGGCTGCGCAGGAACAGCACGTCGTTGTCGCTGACGACGGTCTGGCGGACTTCGGAGCCTCGCTCCCCAGGATTCGGGTTGGTGACGGCGACATCGTTATTCAGCGGGCCATCGATGCGCGTTGTGGTATTGCGCGGCACGTTGCCGGCCGTGCCCGGACGCTGTGCCAGCGCAATCGCCTCACCGGTGGCGCCGATGCGCGCCTGGAGGGCAACGTCGCTGGCCAGGGTGAACTGCATGCCCGTGGTGCCATGGATGATCGTCCCCTTTGGCACCGTGATGGCGCGGTTGGTGCGGTTGGAGAAGACCAGGCCAACGCCGGCGTGGTCCTGCGGCACCAGCGACGTACCGGTAGCCGGACCGGGGAACGTGCGCGTCACGATGAGATCACGCCGGCGGGCCGGCACCACCCCGCGAGCAACGTTGACCTCAGTGGCCTTGGTATCGGCGATCAACTGAACCGTATCGCCGATAGTCTCCACCGGCACCAGGACGGTGACGGTGGAGGACGGCACATACCAGAACAGTACGGCCAGTCCCAGCGCCACCGCCGCGACGAACACCGCTACCGCCAGCAACGCACCCAGCGTTGGCAGGCGCAACGTCATCCAGCCGAGATGCAGACCGCTGCCGCGCCGCTCGAAGTTCACGCGCTTGATGCTAGTAACGTTGGGTAGCCCTTCCTCGCGCGCACGCAACCGCAGCACACGCGATCGGGTGACGAGCATCAGATCGCGGCCGGACAAGTCGAGGTGACGTTGCAGGCGGCGCATTCCGAGCTGCGTTGCCAGATCACGGTTGCCGCGCGGCGCCATCAGCGCCACACGTGGTGAGTCAGCGGCGCTGATCTTGCCGAACACGCTGGCCAGGTCATCGGTGCGGCTGATCACCACCGCGGCAAACGAGCGAGGGCTGTCTTCGCTGCTGCTGTCGCGGTCCCAGGCGCTACCACGGCGAAACCACCCGTGGCGCCGGCGTGTCCCTGCCGCTGGCTGGACTGCGTCAGGCTCAGCATCCGGCGGCGGATGGTGGCCGTTTACGGCCGTGCCCGCCACGTGCGTGCCGTTTAGCCCGGCGCTGCCGGCCGCGCCGTGTTGTTCCTCGGAAGAAGGGCGCTCATCCGTTGCCACCTGTGAGCTGCTCCCTTGCCAGACGCCGGCCCAGGTCCAGCGCCTCTACAAGCTTGGCGGGGTCAGTGCCGCCGCCCTGGGCCATATCGGGACGGCCGCCGCCGCCGCCGCCCGCGGCTTTGGTGATCGCGCCGATCAGCCTGCCTGCATGCACCCCCGGCCCCAGATCGCGGCTCATCGCCACAAACGACGGCTTGCCACCAATTACTGCCCCTAACACCACCAATGAGGCGCCCAGCGCACGGCGCAAGTCGTCACCCATCTGCCGCAGTCCATCGACGTTTCCCGACTCGACCTCCGCCACCAGAAGCTTGACGTCTCCCACCGATTCCGCTTGGTCGGCCAGGTTACCGGCCTGCCGCTTGCCTGCCTCGCGCTGGGCAGCTTCCAGCTTGCGCCGCTCGCCGGCCAGTTCTTCCTGCAGCGCGCCGACTTTTGCCTCGACGTCTGCCGGCGCGACCCCTAGCCGCCGAGCCGCGCCATCGAGGTAGCGGATCTGCTCGGCAAGCCAGCGCTCAGCCTGCGCACCGGTCAGTGCTTCGATGCGGCGCAGGCCGGAGCCGATACTCCCCTCACTGGTGACGAACAACCCGCCGATCTCGCCCGTTTCGTGGACGTGGGTGCCACCGCACAACTCGGCGCTGAACGGCCGGTCTTCGCCCGCGGCGGCGATCTCCACCACGCGCACCTGATCCCCGTACTTCTCGCCGAAGATCGCTGTCACACCTTGAGAGCGCGCTTGATCTAGGGTCGTGACCCGCGTCCTCACCTGGATATCAGCGCGGACACGTTCATTCACCGCTGCCCGCACCTCTGCGAGCTGATCCGGGGTGGGCGCTTCCGTGTGGTTGTAGTCAAAGCGCAACCGGTCCGGAGCAACCAACGAACCACGCTGATGCACGTGCTCACCCAGAACGCCTCGCAACGACGCATGGAGCAGGTGTGTGCCGGTGTGATTGCGGGCCGCATCCAAGCGGCGCCCGGGATCAACCGCCGCCTGCACCTGATCATTGACAGCCACACGGCCCGCTGTCACCTTCCCAACGTGGTAGATCACGCCAGAGGTGTCGCGGCGGGTATCGGTCACGAGCACGTGTCCCTGATCCGCGATGATCCGCCCGGCATCACCGATCTGGCCTCCGCCCTCGGGGTAGAAGGGGGTTTCGGCCAGGATTACCAACACGTCGCTACCTTCTTCCGCAGCGGTGATGAGCAGCGAGCCGTGGATCAGTCCGGTGACGTGCGTTGCCTGTACCGTACGCTCGTACCCAGTGAACTGATCACCATGGCCATGCAGCTGGGCAAAGGCGTCGGCCAATTCCTCACGCCGCATGGTGAACCGCCCGGCACCCGCCGCCCGCGCCCGATCACGCGCTGCCTCCGCCGCTTCGTCGTAGCCGGCGTCGTCAATCGACAGGCCATGGCGGGCCGCGACCTCCGCGGTCAACTCCTTCGGTACGCCGTACGTCTCGTACAGCCGGTAGACCTCGGCGCCGGGAATAGCGTCTGCCTGGCCACGGAGTGCCTCCAGCAGTTCATCGAGCCGTGACAGGCCACGCTCGAGCGTCTCACGGAACTGCGACTCCTCACGCGCAATCGTCCCCAGGATCAGCCGCTCGGCGCCATCGAGATAGGGATACTGAGCGCGGAATTGCTGGACCACCTCAGCGCCGATTTGCTCCATGAAGCCGGCCGGCATCCCCAATGTGCGCCCGTAGAACACCGCCCGCCGCAAGACGCGCCGCAGGACGTAGCCGCGCCCTTCCTTCGAGGGGAGCACGCCATCCGCCAGCAGAAACGTCACGGCTCGGGCGTGATCCACTACCACCCGCATTGCATGGTCGGCCTCGGCGTTATCACCGTACCGGCGGTCAGCGAGCGCCCCGGCTGCGTCTAACAGGGCACGCAGGCCATCGGTCTCGTAGGTCGAACGTACGCCCTGCACCGCCATTGCCACGCGCTCCAGACCAGCGCCAGTATCGATGTTCTTCTGGGGCAACTCCGTGAGCGAGCCGTCCTCATGCCGCATATAGGACATGAACACAAGATTCCAGATCTCCAGAAACCGGCCGCAGTCGTGCTTTGGCTCGCAGTCCGGGCCGCAGCCAAACTCCTCACCGAAGTCATAGTGCAGCTCCGAGCACGGGCCACAAGGACCAACGTCGCCCGACTCCCAGAAGTTGCCGTCTTCTTTGGAGTAGCGGAGGATGCGCTCATCGGGGCGCCCCAGTTTCCGCCAGATGCCATACGCTTCATCGTCGTCGGTGTACACCGTGATCCACAGCCGCTCGGCCGGGATACCAAGCACCTCAGTACAGAACTCCCACGACCACGGGATCACCTCATCCTTGAAGTAATCACCCACCGAGAAGTTGCCGAGCATCTCGAAAAACGTGTGATGCGTGCGGTCGCCCACGCTCTCGATGTCGGTCGTGCGGAAGCAGCGCTGCACCGTGGTCAGACGGGGATGGGGCGGTGTGGCCCGGCCCATGAAGAATGGTTTGAACGGCACCATGCCGGCGCTGGTGAACATCAATGTGGGATCATCGAGTGGAACCAGCGGCGCGGACTCCAACGGCCGGTGGTCCTTCTCCTCGAAGAAGCGCGTGAACGCCGCGCGAATCTCGTCATTCGTGGTCGGTTTGGACGGCATAGTGCAGCGAGCCCTATCGCAGGTAAGTAGCCGAAGTATACCATGGCCACCTGCCCCCTCCCCGGTGGATGTGACGCGGCTCCGGCCGTACAGCCGGGCATGGGTACGACCGCGTACCATTGCCACCTTGACAGCGCGGACTCGAACGAATATGCTGATCTGGCCGCACGCCGGTTCAGAACGTAGGTTGAGCGCGAGCGGCAGGGTTTACGGCAGGTTGCACGCAACAGCTTCGGAACCTCCTAGTTCGGGCGGACTGAGCACCGCCATTCGAACACCTCAAACCGACGGGCCGCGGCGCACCAGCGGGCGAGCCTCTGGCTGTCCCCAACCGCTTGCCATCATCCACGGCCCCAACACGACCGCCCTTCCCAACATCCGCGGCTCGCGCCGGATTAGCCCTCTGCACCGTCAGTGCGCAGCGAGGCCCCGCGCCGCGACGCGACTCAGGCCCGCCGGTGCAGACCGGCAGCGGCGCGCCTTCGCCGCCCGGATCTGCCCGGTCGCCGGCGCGTCGAACCCCAAGGACCGCAGGTGGTGGTTGCTGACACCCTCATAAGCCTGGCCGTGCTTATCGCGGCGGCAGCACTGCTGCTGGTGGTTAGCTCGGCCGAATCGATTGTGATCTACCTTAACCGCAGCCGTACGCGGGCGCTGGCCGGGCATGGCAGCGCGCGTGCCGAGACGCTCACCCGCTACCTCCAACAGCGCGGCCGGCTGCTTTCCACGCTGCGCTTCGGCAGAAATCTCGCCCTGATAGCCGGCGCCGCGGCGGGTGTGCACCTGGTGATCGTGCGCGAGGGTACTGGTTGGGTGCCGCTGGCGATGGTCGCCGCCGCGGTCGTACTTGTGGCTGGCCTGATTGAGGGGATTCCCAGTGTCGTCGCCGCCCGCAACCCGGAGCACTGGGGACTGGTGCTCTCGCCCATCATCCGCCTGCTCGCACTGGCATTCTGGCTACCTGGACGGGTGCTGGATCTGCCCGGCGCAGCGCTGGCCCGGCTCACCCCTCCCGCCCACACCGGCGACGACGAGGAGGATCTGCTCAGGCTGGTTGAAATGCAGGGGCAGGCCGGCGGCATCCAGCAAGACGAGCGCCAGATGATTCGCGGGGTGATCAAGCTGGTAGACAAGACGGCGCGCGAACTGATGGTCCCCCGCGTCGATATTATCGCAGTGGAATGCCAGCAAGGTATGGAGGACGTGCAGCGGATTGTGGTGGAGCGGGGTTACAGCCGCATTCCGCTGTTCGAGGACACCATCGATAAGATCATCGGCGTGATCTACGCCAAGGATGTGTTACGTCATCTGGCCGATGGCACCCGGCCTGCGTCACTCAGCGCGCTCAGCCGCCCGCCGTACTTCATTCCCGAAACCAAAAGAGTCCACGAGTTGTTGAAGGAACTCCAGGAGAACAAGATCCACATTGCGGTCGTGGTGGATGAATATGGTGGCACCGCCGGTGTCGTCACAACAGAAGACATCATTGAGGAGATCGTTGGCGAGATCATCGATGAGTACGATGCGGAGGATAAGGCGGTAGAGCAGGTCAGCGAGGACGAAGCCATCGTCGACGCGCGCTACGGCATTGATGCCCTCAACGACCTGTTCCACCTTGAGCTGTCCAACGAGGACTACGATACCGTGGGCGGCATCGTGTATTCGGAACTGGGGAAGGTGCCGGCAGAAGGCGATGAGGTACAAATTGACGGCATCCGGCTCCACGTCTTGAGTGTGGCCGGCCGGCGCATCAAGAAGATCCAGATTACCCGGATGGCTGCTGAGCCCGTGGAGACGTAGGACGGCTGGCCCCACCGCGACGGCGGCGCTACGCTATCGGCCATGTCTGACCTTGCATATTGGGTGGCCTTCAGCCGTGTCCCGCACGTGGGACGCGCCAGATTTGAGCAGCTTGAGTCATGGTTTGGCTCCCTGGACCGCGCCTGGCATGGTTCTGCCTCAGACCTGCGTGACGCAGGTATCGACGCGCGGGCCATTGCCGCTATCCTTGACAGCCGCCCGCGCATTGACCCGCAGCATGAGCTGGATCGCCTGGCTCAGTGCGGCATCACCGCCCTTACCTGGCATGATGATCGGTATCCAGAGCGGCTCAAGCAGACGTACGATAGGCCACCGGTGCTCTACCTGCGCGGTGAGCTATCGGCCGCAGATGCCTGGTCGGTCGCGATCGTAGGTACGCGCCGGGCCAGCAGCTACGGTAAGCAGGCGACGGAGCATCTCGTCGAGGGCCTGGTCGCTGCCGGGGTGACCATCGTCAGCGGGCTGGCGCGCGGTATCGACACCATTGCCCACTCGTCAGCCTTGCGGGCAGGCGGGCGAACCATCGGCGTGCTGCCCTGCCCTGTGGACCAGGTGTACCCCGTCCAGAATGCGCGCTTGGCCGAACAGATGATCACACACGGAGCGCTGGTGAGCGACTATCCACTTGATGCGCGAATGGCCAAGGAACACTTCTGGCGGCGCAACCGCATTGTGGCCGGGATGACATTGGGCACCGTGGTGGTTGAAGCGGGAGAGGAGAGCGGCGCCCTGATCACCGCCCGCCAGGCGCTGGATGAGAACCGCGAGGTATTCGCGGTGCCCGGAAGCGTCTTTGCCCCCTTTAGCCGGGGAACCAACACCCTCATCGCCCGTAGCGGCGCCAAGCTGGTGACCTCTGTGGAGGATATTCTCACCGAGCTTAATTTGCGGGTGACACCGCAACAACTGGAGTTCCGCGCGGCAGTCACTACCTCCGAAACGGAGAACGCGCTGCTCTCACGGCTGATCAGCGAGCCAAAACACATCGATGAACTATCGCGAGAGGCCGGGATGGCAGTTGCAGTGGCGTCGGGAGCGCTTGCTATGCTGGAACTCAAGGGGCTTGTCCGCCAGGTAGCGGCCATGACCTATGTCCGGGCCCGCTGAGGACACCTATCACAGAGCGCGCGAGGCGCCGACCCATGGCTGAGAAGAAGAACGCACCCACAACATCCGCGCCACGCGCCCGCGCCACCGGCACCCGCACGCCAGCGCGCGGCACGGCGCCGAAGCCTGCCGCCCGCGGCCGCACCAGTGCCACCGGAAAGACCAAGGCGGCAGGCATAAACGGAGCACGGCCGGCGGCGCGCACCGGCGCGGCGAAGGCTGCTGCCTCCACCGGCCGGCCAACGTCCACCAGGGGCAGGAACCTGGTGATCGTCGAATCCCCGACCAAGGCGCGGACGCTCTCTGGTTTCTTGGGCCGGGACTACGACGTGCGAGCATCGGTCGGTCACGTGCGCGACCTGCCGAAGTCGAAACTGGGCGTCGATGTGGAGCACGACTTCTCGCCACAGTATGTCGTGCCCAAAGAGAAGTCCGACATCATCAAGCAGCTGAAGACTGCGGCCAAAGGCGCCAAGGTCGTCTACCTCGCCACCGACCCTGATCGAGAGGGCGAGGCCATCTCCTGGCACCTGATCGAGGCCATGGGGCTGCGTGGACAACCGCTGCGTCGGGTCGAGTTCCACGAGATCACGCGCGACGCCATCCGCGAGGCGTTCGACCATCCGCGTGATCTGAACTACCAACTGGTAGATGCACAGCAGGCCCGGCGCGTGCTCGACCGGCTGGTCGGCTACAAGATCTCGCCGCTGCTATGGCGCAAGGTACGGCGTGGTCTATCTGCCGGGCGTGTCCAGTCGGTTGCGCTGCGGATGGTGGTCGAGCGCGAGCGCGAGATCCAGGCCTTCCAGGCACGCGAATACTGGACCATCGATGCCGGCCTGCTCAAGGACGTGGCCCCCGATCAGCCGTTCCGCGCCCGCCTCCATGGGTATGCCGGGGATCGGAAACGCGAACTGGAGATCGCCTCTGCCGATGCCGCCGAGGCCGTGCGCGCCCAGCTGGAGACGGCCCGCTACCAGGTGAACGACGTCCGCCAGCGCTCACAGAACCGGCGGACGTCCCCGCCGTTCACCACCAGCACGCTGCAGCAGGAGGCCTCGCGCAGGCTCGGCTTTGCCGCCAAGCGTACGATGGCGGTGGCTCAACAGCTTTACGAGGGCCGCGATATTGGCGCCGAGGGATCGGTTGGCCTGATCACCTACATGCGCACCGACTCCACCAATGTGGCAGCTCCGGCCGTGCAGGCGGCCAGGGCACTGGTCGCGCGCCGCTTTGGGCATGAATTCGTTCCGGAGCAGCCACGGGTCTACAGCAAGAAGGCGAAGGGCGCACAGGAGGCGCATGAGGCGATCCGGCCAACCGATGTCGAACGCGCGCCCGAGGCGCTGCGCCGCTACCTGACACCGGATCAGCTCAAGCTGTACACCCTCATCTGGCAACGGATGGTGGCCAGCCAGATGGCAGACGCGGTGATTGACACGACGTCGGTTGATATCACGGCCCAGCCGCTATCCGCACCCGACACCTATCTGTTCCGTGCGACTGCCAGCCACATCCGGATTCCCGGTTTCCGCGCCGTCTACTTTGAATCGCGTGATGATGGGCTCGATGAGGATGCGGACACCCGTGCGCTCCCCGAGCTGGCCGCGGGCGACCCGCTGACGTTGATCGACCTTACGCCCGAGCAGCACTTCACCGAGCCGCCGCCGCGCTACACCGAAGCCAGCCTGGTGAAGGCGCTGGAGGAAAATGGCATCGGCCGGCCGAGTACCTACGCGCCGACCATCTCCACACTGCAGGATCGCGAGTATGTCGAGCGGGTAGGGAGGCAACTTCGCCCGCTCGAGCTGGGCTTTCTGGTGACAGACATCCTCACCGAGCACTTCGCCGATTTCGTCGACATCGGCTTCACTGCCGGAATGGAAGAGGAGCTGGACGAGATCGCCTCAGGTGAGCGGGAATGGCGGCCGGTGGTACAGCAGTACTACGGCCCGCTGGCGGAAGCGGTGGCCAAAGCCGGCGATGCCCCTGCACAGGTCCAGATGACCGATGAGATCTGCCATGAGTGCGGTGCACAGATGGTGGAGCGCTGGGGGCGGTTCGGCAAATTCCTCGCTTGCTCCCGCTATCCAGAGTGCAAAGGGTCCCGGCCGCTGGGCGAAGCGGAACCGGAGATTGTGACCGACGAGCTGTGCCCCGAGTGCAGCGCACCGATGCGTATCCGCCAGGGTCGGTTCGGCCGGTTCCTGGCCTGCACACGCTATCCGGAGTGCAAGGGATCGAAGCCACTGCTCAACAAGATCGGTGTCAACTGCCCAGAGTGTGGCGGTGCCCTGGTCGAACGCAAGATGCGTGGCAGGGGCCGGCGCGTCTTCTATGGCTGCGCCAACTTCCCTACCTGCGCGTTCACCACCTGGGTCCGCCCCCTGCCCGATCCGTGCCCGTCCTGTGGCTTCCTCACCGTCGCCGATGGCCCAACGGCGGCCAAGTGTGTGCGCTGCTCCTGGAGCGAGCAGCGTGACGCCGTCAGCGTTCCCGCCTGACCCGCCGCCCGCTGGGGTGACGCAACCCGCTGGCGCCATGCGCCGCCCGTGGCGTACTTCTGGCAGTGATGGAGCATACTGACGACGCCGGTCACGTGATCGAGGCGTATCTGCTGCGATTGCAGGCGGAGCGCAACCCGTCGCCACTGACGCTGCGCAACTACGGCGCCGACCTGTGCCACTTCGCTGCCTGGCTGACGGCCGAGGGGCTGGCACTGACCACCGTGGACCGGCGCAGTTTTCGCCGGTATCTGGCTGCGCTCGACAGCGCCGGCACCGCCCGCGCCAGCATCGCCCGTAAGGTGAGCACCATTCACACCTTCTACCGCCGCCTGCGTGAGCGCGGACTGATCGACGGCGACCCCTTGCACGGTGTCCGGCCGCCGAAACAAGAACGTCGCCTGCCGAAGATCCTCGCTGAGCCTGCCGTCGAAGCGTTGCTGGAGGTGCCCGATGCAGAGAAGCCCTTGGGCTTGCGAGACCGCGCCATCGCGGAGCTGCTCTACGCCTCTGGCTTGCGGGTGAGCGAGCTGGTGGGGCTGAATATCCGCGATGCGGACCAGGACACTGGGTTGCTGCGCGTGACGGGCAAGGGCAACAAACAGCGTGTCGTGCTGTTCGGCGCCCCGGCTGCACGGGCGCTGCGTGCCTACCTCCGGAACGGCCGTCCCGCGCTGGCTTCCGGCCGTGCTGAGGCAGCACTGTTTCTCAACCGCGACGGCGGACGGCTGTCGGCCCGTGCCGTGCAGCGGATGGTGCAGCAACTTGGCCAGGCCGCCGGGGTCAACGGCGTCGTCTACCCGCACCTTTTGCGCCACAGCTTCGCCACCCATATGCTGGACGGCGGCGCCGATGTGCGTGTGGTCCAGGAACTGCTTGGCCATGCTAAGGCCAGCACCACGCAGATCTACACCCACGTCACTGAGGCGCGTCAACGCGCGGTGTACGACCGAGCCTTCTTCGACGCCTGGCGGCCGCGCGGCGCCGGCTTCGGAGTTACCGACCAGGAGGATGGGGAGGGGACGGGCCGGGACAGGCACGGGCCTGCGTCCGGCTAGGCGATCCCCGGGCCCCAAGCCGCCATGCGCCTGCTGCTGATCAACGGCCCCAATCTGAATATGCTCGGTACGCGCCAGCCGGAGATCTACGGCCGCACCACGCTGGCCGGCATTGAACAGGCCGTATGCGCCCGTGGGAGCGAGCTGGGCGTCGAGGTCCGTTGCTTCCAGTCCAACCATGAAGGCGCGCTGATTGACTGGATCCAGAACGAGCAGGCAGCAGCAGCGGCGATCCTAATCAACGCCGGTGGGTTCACCCACACCAGTGTTGCTCTGCGCGACGCCCTGGCCGGGAGCGGGCTACCGGTGTTCGAGATTCACATCTCCAACATCCACGCCCGCGAGGAGTTCCGCCATCGCTCGCTCATCGCGGCGGTCGCCCGGGCGCAGGTCAGCGGGTTGGGCTGGCGCGGCTATGTGGCGACGCTTGATGCCGCCGTTGCCCTGCTGCGGGAGGAGTCCGGCGGCACCGCCTAGCACCGCGCAAGGAGATGACTATGTCTCACCGGCTGGACCGCGTGCGGGCAGCGCTCGCCGAGCAGCGGCTCGATGGCCTGCTCGTGTCCGATGGCTTCAACCGGCGCTACCTCTCCGGCTTCACCGGCTCGGCGGGGATGCTCGCCATTGCCCCAGCGGCCGCGCGGCTTGCCACGGACTTCCGCTATTGGGAGCAGGCGGAGAGCCAGGCTGCCGGTTTCGAGGTGATCCACGCCCCGCGCGATCCGGGCGAATGGTTCCGGGTGTTGGTAGCGCCTTTTGGGGGCCGGCGGCTAGGCTTTGAGGCGGAGCATGTCTCCGTCGCCCAGCTTGGTCGCTGGCGCGAGTACCTGGAGGCAGCTCCTTCCGGCCAGCGCCCAGAGCTGGTTCCGGTCTCCGGCCTGGTTGAGGCGCTGCGGGCAATCAAATCGCCCGATGAACTAGCGTCCCTGACCCAGGCAGTCGCGCTTGGCGACGCCGCCTTTGCCGATGTGGCGGCGCGAATCCGCCCCGGCTGGAGCGAGCGTCAGGTAGCGTGGGAGGTCGAGCGACACATCCGCGAACACGGTGGTGACGGGATCAGCTTCTCCACCATCGTGGCCGGCGGCGCATGGGGTGCGATGGCGCATGCGCGCCCGCGCGACGTGCCATTGCGCGATGGCGAGGGCGTCGTTATCGACATGGGCGCGCTCGCCGCCGGTTACTGTTCCGACATGACCCGAACGATCTATCTGGGTGAGCCGGACCCCAAATTCCGGGAGATCTACGACATTGTGCTCACCGCGCAGCTGGCCGCCGAGGAGATCATCGAGACCGGCATGGGCGAGGACACCGCCCACGAGATCGCGCACCGTGTGATCCGTGAGGCAGGCTACGGCGATGCCTTTGGCCACGGACTCGGGCACGGCATCGGCTTGCAGGTACATGAAGCGCCGTGGCTGCGCCCGACCTCGAGCGCGCCGCTGCGCGAAGGTATGGTGTTCTCGATTGAGCCGGGGATCTACATCCCCGGCTGGGGCGGGGTGCGCATCGAGGATCTGGTCGTGCTGGAAGACGGGCACTGCCGGGTGCTCACCCGCTCGCCCAAGCTTCTGGCCGGGTAGCGGCACGGTGCTGGTCCATCTGGCAGAAACGCCGGTATACACTACGCGCATAGGGCCGGGGCGCAGCCTGCGCCGCCGGGTGAGGAGCACAACATGATCGGCGTAACCGAGGCCCGTAAGGGCGTCACCATCGAGCTAGATGGCATTCTGTACACCGTGCTGAACTACGAGCACATCAAGATGGGCCGCGGCAGCGCCCAGATCCGCCTGCGGCTCAAGGATGTGCGTGCCGGCCACACCGTCGAGCGCACCTTCAACGCCGGAGAGAAGCTGCCCCGCGCGCGACTCGATCGCCACCCTATGCAGTTCATGTACTCGGATGGCGAGTTCTTCCACTTCATGAACACCGAGACGTACGAGCAGATGCAGCTCAGCCCCGATCAGGTGGGAGACGCCGCCGATTACCTGATCGAGAACGGGAACTGCGAGATCCTCACCTACGGAGACGCGCCTATCGGCGTCGAGCTGCCGACATCGGTCGTGCTGGCCGTTACCCGCACCGACCCCGGTTTCAAGGGGGACACTGCCACCGGCGGCACCAAGCCGGCAACGATGGAAACGGGTCTGGTCGTCAACGTGCCCTTGTTCGTTAACGAGGGCGACAAGCTGCAAATCGACACCCGTACCGGCGCCTACATCGCCCGCGCGTGACTGCCCTTCTGGTAGGAGCACGATGAACGTCGTCCCCGTCTCAGACCTGTGCTTCATGCTGCGCGAAACCCTGGAAGGTGATCCGCGCTTCTCAGACGTATGGGTAGCGGGTGAGATCTCCAACCTCTCGCGGCCCTCCTCCGGCCATATCTACTTCACCCTCAAGGACAGCGACGGGCAGATCCGCGCCGCCTTCTTCCGGCGAGAGAACGCCCGCTCCCGCGCGGTGCTGGAAAACGGTGGACAAATCGTCGCCCATGGCCGGGTCTCGTTCTACGAAGCGCGGGGAGATATTCAGCTTTACGTTGACTTCGTGCACGAGCAGGGCGCTGGGTTGCTAAACCTCGAATTCGAGCGCCTCAAGGAGCGGCTGGCAGAGGAGGGCTTATTCGACGAGTCCCGCAAACGGCCACTGCCGCCGTTCCCGCGCCGGGTAGGGCTGGTGACCTCGCCGGACGGAGCGGTATTTCACGACATCTGCTCCATCCTGCGCCGACGCTGGCCACTGGTGGAGGTGATCCTAGCCCCGACGCAGGTCCAGGGCGACGGCGCCGCTACCGGGGTCTGTGGGGCGATTGCCGGCCTGTGCGCCATCCCCGAGGTAGACGTGATCATTCTCGCCCGCGGCGGCGGCTCATTGGAGGATCTGTGGACCTTCAACGATGAACAGGTTGCCCGCGCCATCTTCGGGGCCAAGGTACCGGTCATCTCCGCCATCGGCCACGAGACTGACTACACCATTGCGGATTATGTCGCGGACCTGCGCGCTCCCACCCCATCGGCAGCCGCCGAACTGCTGACGCCGGACCAGGCCGAGATGAACGCACTAGTCCGTGGCCTGACCCAATCACTGGCCGTGCTACTGGCAGACCAGCTGCGCGAGACCCGCAGCGGGTTAGAGCGGGCCCGTGAGACACTGCAACGCGGCTGCCCGGATGTGACGGCGCACCGGCGACGGGTAGATGAACAGGCCCGCTGGGCGGCCGAGTTTGCGCGCCGGGCTGTGCGCGGCCGGCTGGCGCTGCTGGGTGGCCGCTACGGCCAGCTGCACGCCCTCAGCCCGCTCAGCACGCTGGCGCGCGGCTACGCGGTCATACGGCTCGCGCCTGATGGGCCCGTAGTCACCAGCACGGGCATGGTGCGGGCGGGCGAGCTGCTCCGCGTCTCGGTGGCTGATGGCGAGTTCCAGGCCACCGTGATAGAGTAGCCGTCGTGGCGCTGCCGCTGATCCCGCCCGGCTGGATGGCCCCAATGGACTCCTTCGAGCGCGTCTACGGTGAGCTAGAGGAAACGGTGCGCCTGCTTGATGCCGGTGGGCAGACCCTTGATGAGGCAATTGCCCTCTACGAGAAAGGCATGTCCTTGGCAAAGCGCTGCCAGGACCTGCTAGACGCGGCGGAACTACGCATCATCACACTGCAGCAGGCTGCTACCGGATCTGCCGGATGACCGCCCGCTCTACATCGGCGCCAACCGCCGGCACCGGAGCGCCGCCGCGCGCGCGAACGCTACGTGCCGACCTTCACGCTCACACCCATTTCTCCCGGGACGGGTTCACCTCACCCGAGCGCTTCGTCAAAACATACGTCAAGCGCGGCATCGACTGCGTCGCGGTCTCGGACCATAACAACATGGACGGCGCCTTCGCGGTCGCCACGCTTGCGCCATTCCGTGTGATCTTGTCAGAGGAAGTGAAATCCTCCGAAGGGGAGATCATCGGCTGGTTTCTGCGAGAGCCCATCGCCAAAGGTATGACGCCCGAGGACACGGTGCGTGCCATCAGGGCACAGGGCGGGCTCGTGTGCGTTCCCCATCCGTTCGACCGGCTGCGGCGATCGCCTCTGGCCACCAGCGCGTTGTTGCGCATCCTCCCCGAGGTTGACGCCGTAGAGGCATTCAACGCCCGCACGACGCTGCGTAGCGACATCCGCCGCTCGGCCGCGTTCGTGCGGGAGCATGGCAAGATCCCGAGCGCGGGCAGCGATGCCCACTGGCATCCGGAAATCGGCGGCGCCTGGGTGGAGATGCCGCCGTTCGAAGGTGCGGCGGATTTCCTCGATGCCCTGCGCGCCGGCCGGATTCACGGCGAGATCGCAAGCCCGCTGGTGCACATCATCAGCACGCTCGCCAAGATACGATATCGCCTGGGGATGGGGCCGGCCCGCGCGCGCCGCGCCTGAGCGGAGCGACGCATGGACGAACTGACGTTGGTCCCTCGGCTGGTGGCCGCGTTCGCGATCGGCACCGCCCTTGGTCTGGAGCGGGAACGGCGCGGCAAGCCGGCAGGCCTGCGCACCCACGTCTTAGTTGCCGTCGCATCCGCACTGCTGATGTCGCTGTCTGAGCTGATGCGCGCCGGCCTGCCAGACGCGGCGGGAGATCCGGTGCGCATGGCTCAGGGTGTACTGGCTGGTATCGGCTTCATCGGCGCCGGCACGATTCTCCGGCAGGAAGAGCACATCACTGGCATCACAACAGCGGGCACGATCTGGATGGCGGCGTCGCTGGGACTGGTAGCCGGTGCAGGATTCTACATTCTCGCAGTGGCCGGCACCGTGTTATCGGTGCTCGCCATCGTCGCGCTGGGATGGCTTGACCGATGGCTGAACCTGTGACGGCGCTCCGCATCGGCTGGTACTCCACCGGAAGGGGGCCAGGATCTCGCGCACTGCTGTCGGCGGCGTTGGCTGCCATCCGCGACGGCAGCCTGCCGGCCGAGATCACCTACGTGTTCTGCAACCGTGATCGCGGCCAGGACCCCAACACCGACGCGTTCCTCGACCTGGTCAAAGCCGCCGGTCTGCCGGCCATCACGCTGTCAGACCGTGCCTTTCGCCGGGCACGCGGCGCGCCGCCGGCCCGCCTGGGGGAGCCGCTACCCGCCTGGCGCGCCGCCTACGACCAAGAGATGCTCTCGCTGACCGCCGGTTACCCGGTGGATGTGTGCATGCTGGCCGGCTACATGCTGATCTTGTGGCCGGAGACGACCACCGTGCGACCGTTTCTCAATCTTCATCCAGCAGCGCCCGGCGGTCCCAAGGGCATGTGGCAGGATGTCATCTGGCAGTTGATTGCTGAACAGGCGGAAGAAACGGGCGCGATGGTTCAGGTTGCCACACCGGATCTGGACGAGGGCCCGGTGGTGGCCTACTGCCGCTTTCCCATCCGTGGCGCCGCATTTGACTCGCTTTGGCCGGCAGCATCCGGCCGCCTTGTAGAGGGGCTGCGCGAGGTCGAGGGTGAAAACCTGCCGCTGTTCCGGGCGATCCGCATGCACGGCGCCGCCCGCGAGCAACCGTTGGTGATTCGCACCCTGGCGGCCATCGCCACCGGCCGGGTGCGCGTCCGCCCGGGTGAAGTGACCGACGCGGCGGGCAAGCCGGCCGTCGGGCTCGACCTCAGCACCGAGGTCGATGCCATCGCCGGCATGCCTGGTTAACCCGCGACTGATGGTGGTACGGCCGCACCAGCGATCCTCTGCTATACTGCGACCTGCACCCCGTCGGGGGAGGGACCGCCTGATGCGTTGCCACGCTTGTGACATCGCGCTGGACACCGGCGACAACTACTGCCGCCGGTGCGGGGCACCCGTTCGGGTGGTGGAACTGGTAACGACGACCGGCCACCGTGACGTTGTTACCGTCGGTCCCAGTGCGCCGGCGCTCTTGGCGGTCGCCGCTCGCCCAATCGCCGCCGGCGCAGTCACAGTCGCGGCCGGGGCGCTGGTGCGCTATGCGCTGCGCCGGGCAGTGCGCGGCCGCAACGCAGCGCCGGCGCGCGCCCTCTCCCGGTCAACCCCGCCGCCATCCACGACCACCGTCACTGAGGTGTTCTGGTACCGGCGTGTTAGCCGCGGGTAGTCTGCCCTGGGGCGCAGCAGATGCCTGCTAGCGACCCCACCGGTCGCGGCGGTCGCGGCTCGGAGAGTTCCACACCGCAACACACGGGCAGGAGGCAATCGGTGAGCGAGCGCCTGCAGAAGCTGCTGGCCGGCGCCGGTATCGCCTCGCGCCGTGCCGCCGAGCAACTCATCCTAGCGGGACGCGTCACCGTCAACGGCAGGCTCGTGCGCGAACTCGGCGTGCGCGCCGATCCTGAGCGCGACGACATCCGCCTGGACGGGCGGCCGGTACAGCGCCCCGCGACGCACACCTACCTGATGATGCACAAGCCGGCGGGCTTCACCTCGACCGCTGCCGACCCACACGCCTCCCGCACGGTTATGCACCTGCTGCCGAAGGGCACCCCACGGGTCTACCCGGTCGGCCGGCTGGATCGGGATAGCGAAGGGCTGCTGCTGTTCACTGACGACGGCGCACTCGCGCAACGGCTAACACATCCTCGGTATCACCTCCCACGCGAGTACGGCGTCCTGGTTCGCGGGGAGGTCGACGGCCGTGTCCTCCAGCGACTGCGCGCAGGTGTGGTGATCGATGGACGCCGCGCCGTCCCCGTTGAAGTTGATCCAGCAGAACCGCCGCCCGGCTTTGGCAGCGGACCGGCGGAGCCGGACGCACCGGTCGCCCGCCGTGCCCGAGCGCTACAGGCAGACGTACCAGAGCTGTGGTTGCGGTTCGTGCTGCATGAGGGCCGTAAGCGGCAGATCCGGATCACCTGTGAGCAGGCGGGCCTGGAGGTGCGGCGGCTGGTGCGCATCAGCATGGGACCGGTGTCACTGGGCTCCCTCGCCGCCGGGCTGGTGCGGCCACTGCGCAAACCCGAGCTGGCGGCGCTGCGGCGGGCAACCGGTCTGCCCGACCCTCTGGCCGGCGAGGGGGAGCGCCCACCAGCCGCACGGCGGCCGGTTCTGCCGGCGGCCGCCCCGGCTCGGCGTCGACCCACGCATCAGCCACCACCGCCGGCCACCACCGGTCGTGCCACCGCGCGCCGCAGGCCTGCCCAAGGAGCGGGCACTGCGCCCAGCCAAACGCAGATCGAGCGGGGTCGCGTGCCATCCCGTTCCAGCACCGGCCGTCAACGTACCGCCTCGTCACCGCCGGCGGCCGCCCGGCCCGCGTCCCGACGTCGCGCACGGGGCAAGGGCACGTAGCCGGGGCCGCCTGCCGCTATACTGGAAGCCGAAGCACCAGATTGGGGCAGCCTGCGCCGGCCCGTGTTGGGAGCAACCGCCGTCCGAATCGCGATTGATGGCCCCGCCGCATCCGGCAAGAGCGCCGTTGGCAGCCGTGTCGCCGCGGTGCTGGGCCTGCCATTTGTCGATACCGGCGCCATGTATCGCGCCATCACCTGGCTGGCACTCCGCCGCCACGTGCCGCTCGACGATACCGCCGCACTCAGCGCATTGACGCGCGCGGCGCCGATTGCGGTAGCCCCACCGGCAGCCGGGAGCGGCGAGGCAGCTACCATCCGGATCGGCGGTGAAGACGCCACGCCGCACCTGCGCGCCCCGGACGTGGAAAGGGCCGTATCGATCGTCTCGGCCGTGCCTGCGGTCCGGTCGGTGATGGTAGAATTACAGCGGCGGGTGGCCGGGCACGCGATCGTCATGGCCGGGCGTGACATCGGTACCGTGGTGCTGCCGAACGCCGAGGTCAAGGTATACCTGGATGCCTCCGCCGCGGTCCGGGCGCGACGGCGGATGCCGGACCTGACGGCACGAGGCGAGCCGGCCGTATTCGAGGATGTGCTAGCGGGCCTGATCCGCCGCGATGAGCTGGACAGCAGCCGCAGTGTCGCCCCGCTGCGCCCGGCGGCGGACGCGGTCGTGATCAACACGGATCAGCTCAGCATTGACCAGGTGGTGGCGCGCGTGGTGGCGCTCGCCCGCAAGTGGCAGGACTAGGGCACGATGATCGGTGAACGGCCGTTTTACTGGCTGATGACGCGGCTGACGCTGCTCCTGGTACGTATCGTTGGGCGATACCATCTCGCCGGGCGGGAGCACGTTCCCGCAACGGGCGCCTTGCTGGTGGTGTCCAATCACCTCAATGTCGCCGATCCGCCAATCCTCGGCAGCGCCGTGCCCCGGCAACTGCACTTTATGGCCAAGATCGAGCTCTTCAACAAGAAGCCGTGGGGGTTCTTCGTCCGCTGGTTCGGCGCCTTTCCGGTGCGCCGGTTTGAGGCGGACCTGCAGGCGCTACGGGAAGCGCAGCGGCGGCTGGAGGCAGGCGAGGCGGTGGCAATGTTCCCCGAGGGCCATCGCACCCGTACCGGCGGATTGCAGGTACCCTACCCCGGCACTGCCCTGATTGCCTACCGCGCCAACGCCACCATCCTGCCCGTGGCGATCACCGGCACAGAGCGGGTGCGCTCGCCCAAGATCCTGCTGCAGCAGCCGCGCATCCACATCGTGATCGGTGAGCCGTTCACGCTGTCGCGTCCCCGCCGCATCAACGGGGAGGCCGTCCGCGCCGGCAGCGACGAGATCATGCACCGCATCGCGGCCCTGCTTCCGCCTGCCTATCGCGGCGTGTACGCCGACCCAGCAGCGCGCGTGGCCGCCGTGGCGAAGTCCGAGCTGCCCGCCGCCGACGGCACAGAAGGATAGGTCCAATGGAGATCATGCGCGCGCGGGAGCTGGGCTTCTGCTTTGGGGTGCGCCGGGCGGTGGAGATGATGGAGCAGGAAGCGGCCACCGGCCTGCCGATCGCCTCGCTCGGTTCCGTGGTGCACAACCCGCAGGTGGTTGAGCGGCTGGCGGAGCACGGCGTCAACGTCATCACCTCGCTCGATCAGGCGGACGGGCGCCGGCTGGCGATCACCGCCCATGGCGTCGGTCCGGCTGTGCTGCATGACGCCCGCGAACGCGGATTGACGGTGGTCGACACGACCTGTCCAATCGTTACCCGCGCGCAACTGTGGGCCAAGCGCATGGTGGAAAAGGGATTTGTGCTGCTGGTATACGGCGACCCGGACCACAAGGAAGTGCGCGGCATCCTCGGCTGGGCCGGTGGCAAAGCGATCACGCTGCGTGACGAGACGGAACTTGACGCGCTGCCAGAGGCATTGCCCTCCAAAGTTGCCGTGCTGGCGCAGACCACACACACCGAAGCGAAGTTCGCATCGTTCATCAACCGGCTGCTCATCTCGCGGCTGCATCGCATCAGCGAGTTGCGCGTGATCAACACGTTGTGCAACGCCACCACCGGGCAACAGGCAGCAGTGTATGAGCTGGCGCGGCGCGTAGACATGCTGATCGTGGCCGGCGGCCGCGAGAGCGCCAACACCCGCCACCTTGCGGAGATCGGCGCCGAAGCAGGCGTGCCCACCTACCAGATCGAAACAGCAGAAGAGATCGACCCAACCTGGCTGGTTGGAATCGATCGGGCTGGTATTGCCGCCGGCGCATCCACCCCCGATTTCGTCATCGACTCCGTCGAAGCGCGGCTGCGCGACATCGCGGCCACCACCATTGCCCCATAACGCCCCCGGGTTCCCGCTAGAAGTGATCGGTCTATGCCACGCACCCCGGTGAACTTGTTTGTCGAAGAGCTGCGCGAGGGTGTGCGCCGCACGCAGCCGGCCGAGGAAGCCGTGCCCGCAGGCGGGCTGATCGACGCGGTACGGCCGGGCAGCGCTGCGGCATCAGCCGGCATCCAGCCAGGGGGGCGCGTGCTCGCCGCCAACGGCCGTACACTGCGCGATGTCGTGGACTATCAGTTTTACACGGCGGAGGCGCGCGTCACCCTCCGCATTCAGGAGGAGGACGGTACCGAACGGGATCATCACTTCGCCAAGTGGCCCGACGACGACCTGGGGTTGGAGTTCGCCGAGGCCACCTGGGACGGCGTGCGGATCTGCTCCAACACCTGCCCGTTCTGCTTCCTCAAAGGTTTGCCGCGCGGCATGCGCCGCACCCTGTATGTCAAGGACGACGACTACCGGCTGTCGTTCCTGCATGGGAACTTCGTCACGTTGACGAACCTGACCGAGGCCGACTGGCGGCGGCTGACGGAGCAGCGGCTCAGCCCGCTGCATGTCTCCGTACACGCTACCGAGCCAGCGTTGCGCCGCCGCCTGCTCGGATACCGTGATGCGCCGGATGTGATCGAGCAGCTACGGCGGCTGGCGTCACTCCGCATTCAATCACACACGCAGGTGGTGCTGTGCCCCGGCGTCAACGACGGCGCGCACCTCGATCAGACAATCCAAGAGCTCGGCGCGCTGTACCCGGCGGTGCAGTCAATCGCCATCGTGCCGGTGGGTGCGACGATGCAGTTCGAGCAGCGCATGGGGCTCAGCGGCCGGGCACTGGAGGAGACCCGCGCCTGTAGCCGGCCGTATGCCCGCCAGATCGTACGCCAGGTGACCCGCTGGCAGCGCCGCTTCTGGAGCGAACACGGAGCGTCGGTCGTGCAAGCGGCCGACGAGTACTACCTCATCGCCGGGGCGCGCATTCCTGCCGCTGCCCGCTTCGATGGCTTCAGCCAGTACGAGAACGGCATCGGCATGACGCGGGTGCTCCTGGATGACTGGCACGATACGCGCCGCCGCCTGCGCCGGGCATTGGCCGCCGGTGAGCGGCTGACTGGGACGCCGCCACGGCTGACCGTCGCCGCGGGTGTGCTGATCGCCCCAACACTGGTACGCCTGTTCGCCGAGCTCGATGCGCTGGTGGGCACACACACCGAGGTGGTAAGCGCCACGAATTACCGATTCGGTGCGCGCATCAACGTCTCTGGCCTGCTGCCGGGGGAAGACCTGACCGGTGCGCTCCAGGGACGCGACCTGGGTGACCTCGTGGTGCTGCCTCGTGCTGCGCTGGACTACTTCGGCCGAAAGTTCCTGGATGACCGCACACCAGCCGAGGTTGAAGCGGCGCTCGGCCGTCCGGTACGCTTTGCCTCAGGAATGTCTGAGGTGGTTGAACAACTGCTGCAGTTCACCACCGGCACGGCAGCCGCTCCGCCGTCCCTCCCCACGGCTACGAATGGCAAGTTCTGGGCCGCCCGCGGCTAAGAGCCCTCCGGCCGGTCGCAGCGCGCGCACCAGCAGCACACCGGAGCAATCACCATGTGCGGCATCATCGGCTATATCGGCAATCGTGAGGCGGGACCCATCCTCCTGGACGGGCTGTCCATGCTGGAGTACCGCGGCTATGACTCGGCCGGCGTGGCCGTGCTCGACGGCGCGGATGTGCAGGTAACCAAGCGGGCCGGCAAGCTCTCGGTGCTCGCCGATGCGTACTTTGAGGCGCCACTCACCGGCACCTGCGGTATGGGCCATACCCGATGGGCCACCCATGGTTCCGTCACCGACGGCAATGCCCATCCGCATCGCGACTGCGCCGGCGATGTCGCCGTGATTCACAACGGCATCGTGGAAAACTACGCGGCGCTGCGCCAGCGGCTGGCGGGCCGGGGTCACCACTTCCACTCGCAGACCGATACCGAAGTGATCGCCCACCTGATGGAGGAGCAGCGGCAGGCCGGCGCCGATCTGCTCACCGCCCTTCGCCTAACCACGGCCGAGCTGGGCGGCGCCAACGCCATCGTCGCCATGGCGCGCTCGGAGCCACGCGTACTGGTGGCGGCGAAGCTGGGCAACGCCGGTGGCATCGTGGTGGGCTACGGCCAAGGGGAGATGCTGCTCGCCTCCGATCTGACCGCTCTGCTCGAGCACACACGCAAAGTCGCGTTCTTGCACGATGGCGAGCTCGTGCGGCTCGACCAACACAGCGCCCACTATGTCAATGCGACCGGCGACACCATCACCAAAGAACCACAGTCGGTCCCGTATGACGAATGGAAGGCGCAGAAGGGCAACTACCGTCACTTCCAGGAGAAGGAGATTCACGAGCAGCCCGATGCACTGCTGGCAACCATCCGCTCGTATGTCCAGCTCGACCCACCGCGCGTCGTGCTGGAGGATGTGCCGTTGACACCGTTGCAGGCGCGGCGCTTCCGGCGTGTGGTGCTGGCCGGCATGGGCACCTCCGAGCACGCCGCCATGCTTGGCCGCTTCTACCTGGAGCGGGTCGCCCGGATCGCCGCATCTGTCGAGGATTCCTCCGAGTTTCGCTCCAGCGACCCTGTCATCGACGAAGAGACGCTGTTCATCTCCGTTGCTCAGTCGGGCGAGACGGCCGATACGCTCGTGGCGATGAGCGAAGCTAAAGCCCGTGGCGCGACCGTGCTCACCGTCTGCAACACACCTGGCGCCGCCTCCACCCGGCTGGCAGACGGCGTGCTGTACACCTTTTGTGGCCCGGAGCGGGCTGTCGCCTCCAGCAAGACCTTTGTGGCAGCATCGGCGGCGCTCTACCTGTTTGCCTGCTGGCTTGGTCATGTGCGCGGCGCCATCAGCGACGAGCGGCTGGGAGACCTGCTGCACGATATCGTGCGGGTGCCGGACCTCGTCGGCCGGGTACTGGCGGCGCCTGGCCCGATCCGCGACATCGCCCGCCAGCTCGCGCCCTTCCCCTCGGCACTGTTCCTGGGCCGCAACGCTGAGCTGCCGGTTGCCTTGGAAGGCGCATTGAAGCTGAAGGAACTTTCGTACATCCACGCCGAGGGCTACCCGGCGGGCAAGCTCAAGCACGGGCCCCTGGCGTTGATCGACCCGCAAATGCCGACAATCGCTCTCGCTCCGCGCGACGCATCGTTTGACAAGATGGAGAACAGCATCAAGCAGGTCCGCGCGCGCGACGGCATCGTCATTGCCATTGGCAGCGAAGGGGATGAGCGGCTGCGGGACGCAGCAGATCATGTGCTGTCAATCCCGGCCGGTGTGCCGGAACTGATGCAGCCGCTGATCACCGTGGTGCCGCTACAACTGCTCGCCTATGAGATCGCTGTCTGGCTCGGCAAAGACGTTGACCAGCCGCGCAACCTCGCCAAAACCGTGACCGTCGAGTGAGCCGCCCGGCGGCCCGCGAGCGGTATCACCTGGAGAGTAGAACCTCGCCGTGAGCGCTGCCCAGATCCGCATCATCCTGGCGCTGACGGCGCTGGTCGGCGCCGTTGGTATCGCGACGGCCGTGGTGTTCTATCTCGGGGACCGCGAGCGCCTACCGGCCCCGCGCGCCGGCACGGCACCAGGTTCGAGCGCGGTTGCCGCTGCCCCGTCTCCGTCTACCGCTCCCACAACACCGCCGGCCCTGGCCGCAGAGACGCCCAGCCGTACCACCCCCTCGCCCGGCGCCGGCTCCCCAACGGCGGTGCGCGGCCTGACGGTACGCGCAACTACCGCGATCAACGTGCGGTCTGGCCCGGGAACTACATTTGCCATCATTGGCTCGTTACAGGCGGGCGAGGTCGCACGAGTCACCGGCCGGGACGGTGATGCCGCCTGGGTGATGGTCGAGCTGGCCGCCGGCCCAGGCTGGGTAGCGGCCGGGCTGGTGGAGGCAACCGGCGACCTCGCCCTTGCCCCGGTGGTGGACCCAAGCGTGACACGGACCCCGACGCCGGCCACCAGCGCGACGCCAACGGCCACCCCAACGCCCGTGCGCTCCCCCTCACCATCAGCTACCGCAACCGCACGGCCGGCCTCACCGTCCATCACCGCCACCGCCCCCCGATTGAGCGGCGGACTGCCGGACATCGTCCTACAGGAGGTGACGGCGACCCAGGGCGGCCGGATCATGGTCAGTATCGCCAATGCCGGTGTCGCCCCGATCTCCGGCCGCCGGGTGAGCGTGGTGGCATTGGATGAGGCAGCGAATGTCATCTTCAGCGAATCGACCGCTCCACTCACCCTCGGGCCCGGCTCGGCCGTGACGGTCGAACTCGGCTATCAACTGGCCACTACTATGACGCTGACAATTATCCTCAATGCCGAGAACGCGATTGATGAGTCCAGCACCGGCAATAACCGCCGGCGTGTCACGCTCACACCCCGGTAGCCTCGGGCGAAATGGCCATAAAGCCATCCCATCACGGCAGCGGCTTCGTGTTTACTGAGATCACGCACGAGCAAGGGTGAACGGACGTCGCGTTATGTCCGGATTCGAGACCGTCAAGCAACGCGCCGATATCGTGGACGTGATCGGCCAGTATGTGTCACTCCAGCGGGCGGGCCGCAACTTCAAGGCGCCCTGCCCCTTTCATCAAGAGCGCACCCCATCGTTCTATGTGTTCCCAGACCGCCAGTCCTGGCGCTGCTTCGGCGCCTGCGCTACCGGTGGTGATATCTTCACCTTCATCGAAAAGAAAGAGGGACTGGAACCGGTCGATGCGCTCAAGCTGCTGGCCGAACGCTACGGCGTCGAGTTGCCGCAGCGAGCCAAGCGGGCAGACGAGCTCCCCTCCTCGCGGCTGATCGAGGCCAATGAAGCAGCGGCCCTGTACTACCAAGCCATGCTCACGGGCGCTGCATCCGGAGAGCCGGCACGGGCCTACCTTGAACGTCGCGGCGTCGACACCGGGACGCAGCAGTCCTTCCGGCTGGGATTCGCGCCGGCGGCCTGGAGCAGTCTACGCGACCATCTGCTAGGGAAGGGGTTCACACCACCGGAGTTGGTCGAGGCGGGCCTGCTGATCGAAGGCGAGCGCGAGACCCACGACCGGTTTCGCAACCGCCTGATGTTTCCGATTGCCGATGATCGCGGGCGGGTGATTGGCTTCGGCGGGCGGGTCTTCGATGACACGCCGCCCAAGTACCTAAACACACCGCAAACCCCGATCTTCGACAAGAGCGGCACGCTGTATGCGCTCGACCGGGCAAAGGATGCGATCCGCATGTCCGGTATCGCCGTGGTGGTGGAAGGTTACATGGATGCCATCGCTGCCCACCAGCACGGCATCAACAACGCGGTCGCGACGCTGGGCACTGCCCTAACCGAGCGGCATGTCGGCTTGCTCAAGCGCTTTGCCCGCCAGGTCGTGCTGTCGATGGACGCCGATGCGGCCGGCATTGAAGCGGCAGTGCGCGGCGAGGAAGTAGTACGGCGGGCGGCCACCGACGGCGAAGGCCGGTCAGAAGTGGTCGTTGACTTCCGCAACCTGGTGCGGGTGCAGGCAGCCGCCCCCGTGGAAGTACGGGTGTTCACGGTACCGCAGGGAAAGGACCCGGATGAGGCAATCCGCGCCGACCCAGATGCGTTCCGCGAGCTCACCCGCCAGGCAGTACCGCCGTTCGAATTTCGCCTGCGCTTTGAACTGTCGCGCATCGACCGCCAGAATCCGCGGGAGCGGCTGGAACTGGCCGACCGCATGCTGCCGCTCGTCGCGGCCGTGGCGGACCGTGCGATGCAGGCGCAGTACCTGGGGCGATTGGCTCAGGCGACGGCCATCCCCGAAGAAGTGCTGGCCGGCCGGCTCTCCAGCGACGAGGCGCCACCAGCCGGCCGCAAGCGACGTGCCGCGCCGCCCAAACCGCTGCAGATGCGCGAGAGCGCACGACAATCCGGCCAGGCGGCGGGAGCCCGCGGCCGGCCGGCGGCGCCAGGCGCCCGCCTGGAGACGGTGTTACTTCGGTTGCTGATGAGCTACCCGGGGTTACGTGAAGCCGGAATCGCAGTGGACGAGACGCTGTTGTATGACCCAGCTAACCGCGCGCTGCTATACGCCTGGCGGACAGCGGCCAAGGATGGGCTTAACGCGGCACTCGACGACAACGGGCGGGCTCAGTACCAACACGTGATGGCCGAACGGCTGCCCCCGCTCGATGACGCCAGCGCCGGCCGCGAGCTGGGCTTTGTTCTTAGGCGGCTGGAGCTACGCCGGTTGGAGGATCAGGCGCGCCTGCACGCCGCCGTGCTGCTGGAATCCGCGACCGGCGAAGTCCGCGCTGAAGCGGCCGCCGCGCGCGCACTCGACGCATTCGCCGCCGAACCCAGCGGCGAGACCGAAGAATTGGCGGCCCGCCTGCTGCAGGGCGTGCAACTTGGCCGCGAACTGCACACCCTGGAGTCACAGCTACGAACCCACGAACGCACACCGGGCGACGCGCGCCCCTGAGTGCGCCCGTGCACCCGCAGACGGCGCATGGACCGCGGGTCCAGAATGTGTCCCTCACGCTTCATGCACAATCTCAGACGACTTGCTACTGTAGAGGGACCACCCGGCCGGGACCGCGGGAGGCAGCGGGGCCACCGTGCGCTTGCTGTCCCAGAGTGCCTACTCCGGTGACCCGTATGGAGGATGGAACGGTATGGCGGAGCGAAACGTGGCGGGACCGCCCCCGGGCGACCCTGGGGATCGCCGGCCGAACAGTGATACCACCGACTATATGATCGAGCGCGCCTCCCGGCGCACCGAACGCGACACCGCCCGCACCGACGTCCACATTCCCGAAGACTCGTATGAGCGCGCCGGCCAGTACCCAGAGCAGGACGCGCCGGATGACCCCAATCCCGGCGCTGAGACGGTGCAAGACAGCCATGGTAGCGTCGCCGTCGCCGCAATCGAACTGCCGGACGCCGGCAGCCTGCGTAGCTTGAATGAGCGCCTGACCGGCTCACTCCTGCTGCGGCTGAACGCGCCCGGAGCGACCGCGGTTGCCAGCCGGCCCGCCACCGCCGAGCCCGATATCTGGACCGCCGATGAACCCCCTGCGGTGATCGAGGAGGAGGAAGAAGCCGAGACCGTTCCCCTCGAAGACCAGGAAGGCATCGACGACCCGGTCCGCATGTACCTGCGGGAAATCGGCAAGGTCTTCCTGCTGTCGGCCGACGATGAGAAGCGACTGGCGCGGCAGATGGAGGAAGGCAAACACATCGAGCGGCTGTACACGGCCTGGCGGCAAACCACCGGCCGCGTCCCCGACTCTGCTGAGATCGCCAACCTCCTGTTTACAGAACTGAATCAACTGCTGCCGGTGGTGACGCTGGCCCACGCCTATATCCAGCTCAAGAAGCTGGCCGAGCCGCTGATTCGCCGGCGCTACGACGTCATTCCGGTGGACCTGCGCAAGCCATGGAAGGAGTTCCTGAACGACGGCATGGTCCAGGTGGTCAGCGATGACCCAGAGGCCGTCACCGTGGACCGCTCGCAGGTCATCGTCCCGGAACGGGGCTACGCTGAGATCCTCGCGGACCCAGACTTCCGGGCCACGGTTGACGGTGAGATGGATCGCGGCCTGCGTGAGCGTGTCAACCAGACACTGGCGACGAACCGAGAGAAGGCGCGCGAGGCCGCGGCGGCCACGGCCGTCGAGGGCGAGACCGGTGAGGCGGTGCCCGACGAGCCTGCCAACGAGGCGGACAAGCAGATCGTGCGGCTGTCCATTGTCAGCCACATTCTTAGTCCCGATCTGCTGCGCCTGGGGCTAAGGGTGTGCGATGGCGAAGCGAACCTGTTTACCACACCGCAGGATCTGGCCGAGCGGCTCCGCCCGTACAACACCGAGCTCAAACGCGGGTTTGACCGTATCGTCGAAGACGGGCGCAAGGCGGAGAAGCGGCTAACCGAAGCCAACCTGCGCCTGGTAGTGTCGGTGGCAAAGAAGTACATCGGCCGGGGGATGAACCTGCTGGACCTGATCCAGGAGGGCAACATCGGCCTGATCCGGGCGGTGGAGAAGTTCGACTATCGCAAGGGCTATAAGTTCTCCACCTATGCCACCTGGTGGATCCGCCAGGCCATCACCCGCGCTATCGCCGACCAGGCACGCACCATCCGCATCCCCGTGCACATGGTTGAAACCATCAATAAGCTCGTGCGCGTGTCGCGGCGGCTCGTGCAGGAGTACGGACGGGAGCCCACCTCCGAGGAGATTGGCCGGGGGATGGACATCTCGCCTGAGAAGGTTCGCGAGATCATCAAGGTTTCGCAGGAACCAGTGTCGCTGGAAACGCCCATCGGCGAAGAGGAAGATTCGCACCTGGGTGACTTCATCGAGGATCATGGCGCACTGGCCCCGGCCGAGGCGGCTTCGCATCAACTGCTGAAGGAGCAGGTGGAGGACGTGCTCGCGTCGCTCACCCAGCGCGAGCGACGGGTGCTCCAACTGCGCTTCGGCCTGGAAGACGGCCGTAGCCGCACGTTGGAGGAGGTGGGGCGCGAGTTCGGCGTCACCCGTGAGCGCATCCGCCAGATTGAGGCCAAGGCACTGCGCAAGCTGCGCCATCCTTCTCGCAGCAAGAAGCTGAAGGACTACCTGGACTAACCCGGTGACACCGGCCGTCCACCGAGCGCCGGGGAGGTGAGCTGATGCCCGTCTACGAGTACTTCTGCCGCGAGTGCGGCACGACATTTGAGCGGCTCTACCGGCGCGCCGGCACCGCCTCTGATCGCGCCGCCTGCCCGGCCGGCCATCGCGACGCCGCGCGCACGCTGTCACTGTTTGCCACCACCGGGCGCGCTTCCGGCACGGAATGGGAGCCGCCCGCGGGCGGTGGTGGTGGCTGCTGCGGCGGTGGCGGCTGCGCCTGCTCGGCCGGCGGCGCATCCCGCAATTAGGCGGGTTCGGGTTCGGCTGCGGAGGATAGCGCCGCTTCGCGCTCCAGGCGCGACAGTCCCCACCATGCCCCCAGCGCCAGCAACGCCGCCTCCAGCATCGTCAGGCCCACCAGCAGCGCCGCAGAAATCTGCCAGAACTCGAATGGGAACATCTGCACCAGGTGATCCCGGCGCGGGTCCAGCAGCCAGAAGTCGTTGCTGAAGCTGAGCAGGTGGAACTGTTCGAACAGCCGGTCAAAACCGAGCGCTGCCCCCACGCCGAAACCGATCGCCGCTAGATTAAGACCCACACCCGTCAGCCACGCCAGCCGCAGCACCGCCCGCGCTCCCTCGCGCCGTTCTGCCAGCATCCGGAGAGCCGGATAGCCGAGCGCCACGGCGATGGCAATCTGCTGCGCGACGAAGAGCCGCTGCACCAGCACCTTCACGTCCCGCATGTGGATCACTTCGCGCGGATTGAAGAGCGGCCCGCTCTGGCCGGTGCTATCGGTTACCTGCACCCGCAGGTAATCGTCGTCGTTGAACAGATACTGCCGCACCGCGCGCGCGCCGCGCAGCAATTCGGACTTCGGGATGCCCGCCTCGTGTTCCACGTCGTAGCGGTTGATTGAGAAATCGTACAGCCGCTGCTCGCCAAATAGGTAGCGCACGTTGCTGCCGATCAGCGCGACCGGGACGCTCACGACAAAGACAGCCGCCGCGAGTCCCCGCACGGCTCGTGACCCTGCCACCCGTCGCAACCGCCGCCAGTAGCGCATCCCCCTACCCCCGTGTCACGCCATGAGCCTATGATCGAACGTAGCACAAGCGATAGCGGCAACCGGCACGGCGACGCCTCCGGCCGCCAGGATCGCGGCAGGTGGGTAGTATGGCCATCATCGTCGTTGGTATCGGTCCAGGGGACCCGGAACGGCTTACCGTACAGGCGCGCGATCTGCTCGCGGCAGCGCCGGAGGTATGGTTTCGCACCCTGCGTCATCCCACGGTCGCGGAACTGGTGTTGACCGGCGTGGTGCACAGCTTCGATGACGTGTACGAGACCAGCGCGCAATTTGAGGGGGTGTACGCCACCATCATCGACCGGCTCACCCGCCTGGCGGCAGACGGCCGGGATGTGCTGTACGCCGTGCCTGGTCATCCGTTGGTGGCCGAAGCGACCGTGCGCGGGTTGCTGGAGCTGGCACAGGCTGGCGGGCCCGCCGTGCGCATCGTCGACGGCCTCAGCTTCATCGAGCCGGTGTGCGCGGCCATTGGGCTGGACCCGTTCGCGGGCGGCCTGCAACTGGTGGACGCACTGGCGCCGCAGGTCGATCCCGCCCGTCCGGCGTTGATCGCACAGGTGTACAGCCGTGCGATTGCCTCACGGCTCAAGCTCGCACTACTCGAGCTCTACCCACCCGAGCACACCGTCACGGTCATCCGAGCGGCCGGGACCGGCGACCAGAGCACCGAAACGGTGACGCTCGCCGAGCTGGACCGGCAAGACGGCCGGTTTGACCATCTTGCCTGCCTGTACGTGCCGGCACTGGTGGTGGAGACCAACCTTCGCACCTTTGAGGGCCTGCGCGCGATCACCCACCGGCTGCGGGCGCCGGGCGGCTGCCCGTGGGACCGCAAGCAAAGCCACGCTTCGCTGAAGCCGTTCCTGCTGGAGGAAGCCTACGAAGTGCTGGCAGCGCTCGACGACGGCGATCCCGCCCGGCTGGCTGAGGAACTCGGCGACCTGCTGCTGCAGATGACGCTGCACACGGAAATCGCCGAAGAGGCGGGCGAGTTCACCTACGGCGACGTGTTCGCGCACATCTCGGCCAAGCTGCTGCGCCGCCATCCGCACGTGTTCGGCAGCGCCCGCATCACCACGGCTGAGGAGCAGTGGCGAGCCTGGCAACAGATCAAACGCGAGGAGAAGGGAGGCGCCGAGTCAATTTTGGCCGGGGTACCGCGCGCGATGCCGGCGCTGGCCTTTGCGCAGGCCGTACAGGAACGTGCGGCGCGGGTCGGGTTCGACTGGCCACGTGTGGATGATGTGCTCGACAAGCTGGTCGAAGAGATCGCAGAGTTGCGCGCGGCCGCCACACCCGATGAACGACGGGATGAGTTCGGTGACCTGCTGTTGGTGCTGGCCAACGTCGCCCGCTGGCTGGATCTCAACGCCGAAGAGGCGCTGCGACTGGCGGGACAGAAGTTCGTCCGGCGGTTTGGTGGCGTGGAAGCGCTGGCGCACGCCCGCGGACAGGACCTGGCCGCGCTCGACCTGGCGGGTCTCGACGCGCTGTGGAACGAGGTGAAGGCGGCGGAGCGTGATCAGACGTAGGTCAGTAACTAAACTTTGATACACTTGGGCCGGGCCGGGCGGCAGCCGCAACCGGCCGAAGGCACAGTGGAGAGGAGACCGGCCAGCATGGTGCAGAGCGCGAGCGCCGTTACCCCGGAGCGGTACGCCCAGGGGCTGACATATGAACAGTATATCGCCGGAATCAAGGTCAACCAGGACCGCTTCCAGGAAAACTACGAGGGCACCAAGCTCTCCGCCGAGCAAGTGGCGCGCTACAAGGCGCTGATGGCGCGACCGAACGGACCGGCCAAGGTGCTGGTGCTGGGCGAGGACTGGTGCCCGGATGTCTACCGTGGCATGCCGGTGATGGCCAAGATCGCCGAGGCCACCGGGCTGGAGTTACGGATCTTCCCGCGCGATGAGAACCTCGACATCATGAACGAGTTCCTCAAAGATGGGGAATTCCAGTCCATCCCCACGGTCGTCTTCTACACCAACGACCAGCGGTACATCACCCACTGGATCGAGCGGGCCGGCAAGGCTAACGAGGAGATGCCGATCATGCGGCAGCTGTACGCTGGCCGCACCCGCGAGGAAGCGGCGGACGACGT
>CAUJGQ010000027.1 GCA_963170165.1 Chloroflexota bacterium
GGCTTCAAGGCAGAAATCGCGGTGGCCAACCTGGCGGCGGCGTTGCTCAAGCTGCCGGTGTACTACATCTACGAGGGGTTCACGCACCTGATCCGCATCGAGCCGCTGCCGGTGGCGCTGGAGCCGGAGTGGCTGCGGTCCGGTCCCGGCCGCGCCCTGCTGGAGCGGCTGCGCGGCAAGGAAACCGTCAGCCGAGTTGACGTCCAGGGATTGCTGAGGGCCGATGGGCGTCTCGAGCTGCTGCTGGAATCCGTCACAGAGGACGGCGTCAATTACGTGACGCTGAACCTGCTGGGAGAGCTGGCCGCCGAGGCGCTGGAATCCCCCGTCGTTGACTGGCCACCGGTCATCGATGCGGAGCCGTCAACAAAGATTCGGCTCGACAGTGCGGCGCACCACCGGCCGGAGGGGTGGGAGCGCACGGTCGACCTGCTGGCGCGCAGCCCGTTCGTCCGGTTCGTTCGGTACGATGCCGCTGCGGGCAACCGCCCGGGAGTGTCGGCCGCCCCGGACAGCGTGGCAGACCTCCTCGTGGTGGTGGCCGACAAGGGACCGGTGCTCGGGCTGCGCGTCGTCACCACCGCCGAGACGGGTCCGCATCGTGATCTGCTGGTTCGCCACTTACGGACCCAACTGGGGATGTGATCCTGCCCGGGACGCGGCCTGCCACCGGCTGCGCACCATGTACGGCAGGTAATAGCCTATCGGGTCTTGGCCGTGGGGCGAGCGGGACGCCGGGCGGGCGGTGGCGGCGCAGGCTTGGGGCTCTTTTGCGGTAGACGGCGAATAAACAGCAGCGCCACGACCGCCCCAACCGCCAGCCCAATCGCCACCAACTGCGGCACTGCCAGCGGCCCGTACTCCGACTCATTGGTGCGCAGGAAGCTGAGCCCGAAGCGGATGGCGGCATAGCCCAGCACATACAGCCAGAAGATGACACCATCGCGCTGGATGACATGCTTCCACAGGTAGAGCAGCCCCCAGAACAGCGCCAGCATCAGCAGCGGCTCGTACAGCCCGGCCACCGGATGCACCGGCTCGCCACCGACGACGCCGGGCCCGCAGATCGGGCTCTGGAGCGTGTCCGGGTGCGTGTAGCAGAACCCCCACGGCAGGTCTGTGGCTCGGGCGACGTGCTCACCGTTGATCAGGTCGCCCATGCGGCCGATGGACTGCCCCGCCAGCATGCCGAAGGCGGCCGCGTCGGAGATCACGCGCATCTGGAGCTTACGCCGCCAGGCATAGGCCCAGCCGGCCAGGGCGCCACCGATCAGCCCGCCGTAGACGGAGATGCCACCTTCATTGACGGAGATGATCTCCAGCCAGTCATTGGAGAAGTGCGACCAGTTTTCAATCACGAACAGCAGCCGGGCGCCGACGATACCGCCGGGGATTGCCCACAGCGCGATGCTATAGATGTCGTCCTCAAGGATGCCGCGCCGCTTGGCCAGCATCGCCGCCACAAACACAGAGGTCGCGATGCCGACGGCGGTGAATAGGCCGTGCCACGTCAGCAGAAACTGGCCGACCTGGGCGATGTCCGGGTTGATGTGAATCCTGATAGAAAGCAGCGTGTGCAGAGCCGGCACGTCTGGGTCCTTGGTTCGAAGTACGCACCGGCCGGACCGGCCGCGGCGGTCAGGTGACAGCGTTCACCGTCAGTGTCGCCAAAGCGGTGCGAAGTCGCAAGCGAGGGCCATCAACGCCGGTCGCGGGCCCGCTCCAGCAGCCGCCGCAGCTCATCCGACAGGTGGGCCGTGCGTTCGGCGATGCCCGCGATCTGGGTACGGTCCGGGGTGATGCGTACCCACAACCGCCGGCGCGGTACCCAGAACGTCACCGCCAGACCCACCATCATCATCGCGGTCGCGGTCCAGATCAGCCACGAGCCGGGGTCACGGCGCACCTGAACACCGGTATAGGCGCGTGGACCCACGAACGTGTATTCGTAGTCGCCGGCCGTCAGCGGCTGACCCTGCCGCAGCTCCATCCGTGCCGCTGCGCTCTCTGGGCGGGCAGGATTCTGGAGGTCCAGGGTCAGTGTGCCGTCGGCTTCGGTGACGAGCTGTAGGAAGCCCACCGGCTCCAGTCCGGGGATGCCTTGCAGCGCCAGCGACGGCAACGCGCGGGTTTCCGCATACTCGACATCGAGGCCGCCGGCGCTCACACGCTGCCCCTCGTGGATGGTCAGCTCACCGGGCGCATCGCCGGATGCCCCGCGCCCCGAAAGCCGCACGATGCTGAGCTGCCATGGGGCATCGTCAGCACTGCGATGCATCACCACCGGCAATACCTGCTGCATCTGTTCCACCGGCGCCAGCGCCAGTGCCCGCCGGTCATCGAGCGGCGCCAGTGTGAGGAAGCGGTCGAACAGCACGGCCCCCGCCGCATCGCGGATCACCAGCCGCGGGCTAGGGTAGCGGCCCTCCAGAATCGGGGCCTCAGCGTAGACCGCGGCGCCGGTGCGGAGGTCGCGCACACGCAGCGCCACGGCATCGCCGCTAAAGGCTGCCTGATGAAAACGATAGCCCTCGCAGGGCAGCGGGTCATTGACCGTCGTCTTGCCCCGGCAGACCTCGCGGCCGCCGCGATAGATCACCAGTTGGGTCCAGTAGTCGATGATGTTGCCGCGGGCATCGCGGCCCTCATACGAATCCAGGTTCTCGATCTGCATCTGGTTAGGGTGCAGCACCGGGAACACCGGGGCGGTGCCGCCCTCAACCACCTGCACGAACGTGTCGAACCCAATGAGCTTTGAGACGATGCCACCGGCCAGAAACACAATCAAGCTGGCGTGGGTGAGAAACGTTGCCATCGCTGCCCAGGGGAAGCGGTCGGCAAAGAGGTAGATGGCCCCGTCGCGCTGCTCGACGCGCTCCACGCGATAGCGCGCGGCCCGCAACGTGCGCTCGACCGCTGCGGCATCACCGAAGCCTTCCAGGCTAGCACGGGCATGGGCGCGGTCGAAGTAGCGGTCGTTGACCCGTCGCACCGGCCGGCGCAGCATCCGCCAGGTCGGCGCGATGCGATTGAAGGTACAGACCGCGACGCTCGCCAGCAACACGAAGAACAGGCCGTTGAACCAGATCGAGCGGAACACCTCGAACAGCCCGGCATTGCGCATCCAGGGGGCCAGGATCCCAAAAGCAGCGCCCTTGTCCTCCATCCAGGCATCGTATGCCGCGGGATTGAGGCGGACGGCGTCTGGAGCCTGAGGGAAGATCACACCAAGCAGCGCAGCCACGGCGACGGTCAGGCCCATGCCGATGGCGAAGCGGACTGAGGTGAACAACCGGAAGATGGCGCGGAGCGGGTTCCACTCCTGGCGGGCGGACCAGCGCCGCAGGGGCGTCGCTCGGGCCATTACGGCAGCTCCGCCAGCCGCGCCCGCAAGAACTCGCCGGTCATCGCGCCGATCTTGATCACCCGTACCACGCCCTGGCGGTCGATGAACATGGTCGCCGGTAGCCCGGCGCCGCGCACGCCGTATGCCTCGGCCACCTCACCGGTGCGGTCCATCAGCACGGGAAAGGTCATAGCAAACTCATCGGCGAAGTCGCGCACCTTGGCATCCTGCTCTTGAAGGTCAACCGCCAGGATCTCCAGTCCGTTTGCCTTCTGTTCGTGGTAGGTTTTCACCAACTCTGGCATCTCTGCGCGGCATGGGCCGCACCAGGTCGCCCAGAAGTTGACGAGCACATTCTTGCCCCGCAGGTCGCTCAGCCGTACCCGCCCGCCGTCCAGCGTCGTCAGCACGAAATCAGGCGCAGCCCGGCCCGTCTCCACGGCGGGGGCCCGGCCGGTCGGGTTCTTGTCTGCCGGTAGGGCGACGATGCCGGTGCCACCATCTACTTTGGTGGGGCTGCTCGGGTCGCGCTGGAAGTACCAGACGGCGCCGACGATGGCAATCACCGCCAGGAGCGGCAACACCACGCTGCGCAGCCCGCCGGACCACTCGCGCCGTCGCTGGGGGCGTTCATCGACTCCTGCCGCCTGAGTGGTTGGGTCCTCGGGTGGTGGCTCTGCGGAACCGGGCTGTGGCGTCGCCATCGGCGGATGCGTCCTGACGTGGAGTGCTCGGTGTGGCAACGGGTGGCGGGCGCCCGCTGGTTTCATCGTAGAGAGCGTCCGCGCTGCGTGCCACTACGCGCCGCGCCGCCGTCGCGCGTTCTCGCGGCGGGCGGCGGCGGCAGCGCTGGCATGCGCGCGCTGCTCCAGGCTGTCATCGAGCGGGGTAAGTGTCACCGCGTCACCGTACTTGCGGCGCAGCGCCAGCAGCAGCAGGTGATCTGCGAACCGCGGGTTCTTCGGCAGCAGCGACCCGTGCAGGTAGGTCCCGAAGGCGTTGGCAGTGACCGCGCCTTCGGTGCCATCGTCACCGTTGTTGCCATATCCGGAGCGCACGCGGGCCAGCGGTGTGGCGCCGGCGTCTAGGTACGTGCGCCCGCCATGGTTCTCAAATCCGACCAGCGTGCCGCCGTCCCACTCCGCCTCAACATTGCCGATGCAGCGGGGCGTGCCCTCGCCGCCGTGGAGGGTGCGCGCGGGGAAGATGCCTATGCCGGGGAGTTCCTCTCCACGACCAAGCTGGTAGGAGCGGCAGAACAGCTGATAGCCGCCGCACACCGCCAGCGCCGGCGTGCCGTCTGCCACCGCGGCCCGGATTGCCGGCCCCTTGGCCTGGAGGTCCTGGGCGATACGCTGTTGTTCGCGGTCCTGACCACCGCCCATGAAGATCAGGTCAAAACAGCGGGTATCGAAGGGATCGCCGATGCCGATCTCCACCACCGTGAGGGTGATGCCGCGGGCGGCGCAGCGCTGTCGCAGCGTGATGATGTTTCCCCGGTCGCCGTACAGATTCATCAGGTCTGGATAAAGGTGGGCGAGGCGCAGGGAATAGCTGGCCGGCGTGGTGTCGTGGTTGGACATGGCGGTTGCCCCTTCGGTGACTACTGCTCCCAGAACCGCCGCCGTCCGGCCAGTGCGGCCAGGTGGTCACGCACGGCCAGCATGGCGGTGTATGTCGGCAACACGTACAGCCGGCCGCCGGCGGGCGTCTGCGACAGCGCCCGGCCGGCGGCGGCCTGGATGCCGTCCTCCACCATCAGCCGCTCAGACAGCCCCGCGTACTTCAGCCGCAGCGCCATATCTGCCGCCCGTGTGCCGGAGGCCACCACCAGCGCCGTGCGTCCGTGCAGCACCTCGTAGTCCACATCCCAAATCCAGCTCACGTCGCGGCCGTCGGCGATGCCGTCGTTCAGGATCATCAGCAGGTGCACCGGCCGGCCGCTTTCGCCGGCCGCAAGTGTGCGCAGCACCTGATTGACACCGGCCGGGTTCTTGCACAGCAGAATGCGCACGTCCCGCCCGCGGACCCGCAACGTCTCCTGGCGGCCAAAAGCGGCAGTGAAGCCGCGTAAGGCCCGCTCCGTCTGCTCGGGGGTCGCGTCCAGCACACCGGCAGCAGCAACGGCGGCCAGGGCGTTGTAGGCGTTGTACAGCCCGGCCAGCGGCAGCCTGACCCGGAGTGCACCGGCGGGTGTCGCTACATGGACGCGCTGGCCATCCGCCCATGCTTCGATGCCGGTGGCCGCCACGTCCGGCTGCGGGCGCTGGTCACCGCAGCCCCGGCAGCGCCAATGCCCCACGTGCCAGAAGAAGCGGGCGGAATACTCAAACTCTGCACCACAGCGCGCGCACCAACGAGCATCGGCCGGGTGCTCCTCCTCGCCGGCCGCAGCACCGACATCATCCACGCCAAACGTCAGCACCCGTGCGCGGGTCTCGTGGCGGAGGGCGGCCACGCTGGGGTCATCGGCGTTGAGGATCACGGTCGCGGATGGTGGCAGTACAGCCACGGCCCGCCGCCACAGTGCGGTGATGCTGTCCACCTCGCCGTACCGGTCCAGCTGATCGCGGAAAAGGTTGGTGAAGATGATGGACTGAGGCCGTACCGCGGTGACGGCAGCGGGGATGGTGGCCTCATCGACCTCCAGTACGGCGGCGGTGCGTTCGGCATTGGGGATGCGGCCGTTGAGAGCAGCGGCGGCGGTGACAGTCGCAGCAAGCCCGCGCATCAGGTTAGAGCCAGAGCGGTTGTGAATGACGGGCGTTCCGCCGGCGCGGAGGATGTCGGTCAACATCCGTGCCGTGGTGGTCTTGCCGTTAGTGCCGGTGACGATCACGGCGCCGCCGCCGAGCGTGCGCGCCAGCCGGGCGACGATGTCTGGCGCCAGCCGCTCGGCCACCAATCCCGGAAGGGCGGTGCCGCCGCCGCGGCCCAACCGGCGGCTGGCCAGGCCGGCGGCTTTGCTGGCGAGCACGGCGGGAAGCGTCATGTTCACTGTTGCCTCGGGTTGATGCCGATTTCTTGGGGTAGGGATGGCGGTCAGGCGGCGCGGCTGCGGCGCTCGATCAGCCCGGTGAGCAGGCCACGATGGATGACGCCGGTCACCACACCATCGGCGATCACCAGCATCACGGGCGCGTCGCTTGCGTCCATCCGCTGGATGATCTCGCTCAGGAGGTCGGTGGGAGCGGCGGGCTCGATCTGCTGGGAGGGGACGCGCAGCGCCTTCACCGGCGTATCGCCCCATCGTTCCACCGGGACGTTCTGCAGCGCTGCCCGCGCGGCCAATCCGGTGCAGCGAGCGCCGTCAGACAGCAACAGCCAGTCCCGTCCGGGGCCGTAGCCCGACAAGGGGCCGCTGAGCGCCTGGCCGACGGTCGTATCCTCCAGCACGGCCGGAACGTCACGCAACATCACGTCGGCCACCTGATAACGGCTGAGATAGTCCAGCAGGCTGGACTGCTCGTCACCCTGTCCGGCGGCGAAGTTGAGAAACAGCCCGAGCAGGATGAACTGGGCACCGCTGAGCATGGGGACGTCATCAAGCCCGGGCACATTGGCCAGTACCAGTACACCGGCCGTCACGGCTGTCCAGGCGATGCCGCGGCCGGCGTACGCCGCCCAGCGGGTCGCGCGGCGCTGGTTGCGGGTGAGACCCCACAGGGCGGCGCGTAGCACCCGGCCGCCATCCATCGGGTATGCAGGGATCATGTTGAAGATGCCGACGGCGATGTTCATGATCCACAGCCAGCCGGCCACCTGGGAGAAGGTGTTGGCGCCCTGGCCAAACAGGAACCACAGCACCATGAACAGCCCGCCCAGGAGCACCGAGACGGCCGGCCCAGCGACGGCCATCAGGAATTCCTGGCCCGGCCTCCGGGTTTCGCGGGTCGTCTGCGCCACCGCGCCGAGCACGAACAGGGTGATGCTGCGCACCGGGATGCCGAAATAGCGGGCCATGACGCTGTGGCCGAGTTCGTGCAACACCATGGAGATGAAGAACACCAGCGCCGCCGCCAGCGCCAGCGCCCAGTACTCCCACTGCCGTCGCGGCCCAAGCTCAGCCGGGAACGCCTGCGTGGCGAGTGTGGTCACGATCAGAAACAGCAGCACGAACCATGACGGGTTGATACCAACGGGGATACCGAGAATTCGGCCGATGCGGATGAAGCCGCGCACGTAGCGTATCCTCTCGCCGGCGCCCGAGCGCCGCTGCTCCAAGTATAGCGGTGTTGGGTAGGGGTGAGCGGACCGGCAGAAAGGCGGGCGGAAGCTCTTGACGGACCCCCCTTCCGGGTGATGAAGTGTACCCGGCAGTCTCCCTCCCCAGTTGCCACAACCTTTCGCCTCCGCACGATGCAGCCGGCTTCGTATGTCCCTCGTGCCGTGGCAGGGGCGCGGGATACTCCCCACCGGCAATGTCCGGACTCTCGCCCCGCGAAACAATGGAAGAAGCGCTGGCGGGTGCGCGCATGCGCGCGACCGGCACGGCGATCTTTGCGGAAGCGTGCCTGGAGGCGCTCCCCCGTCTGTCATGCGTGCTTCCACACCACATCCAGGAGGCTGATGCAGTGCAGCGCATCATCCCATCGTTACGCGGCCGTCGCGCGGCCTGGCTGGTCCTTCCCGGCTTGCTGGCATTGTTGCTGGCCGCCGGCGCCCCGGCAGCCTCGCCCGTCACGGCCCAGCCGATCGGCACGCTGATCGTGCAGAAGCAGCTCGTGGACGCGAGCGGCGCCCAGGCGCAGGGTGACCTGTCCGGCTACACGTTCGTCGTCACCGGCGCCGGCACCTCGGTCACCGTTGGTCCCACCAACGCCCAGGGTCAGGCGACCATCGGGCTCGCTCCCGGTACCTACTCCATCACGGAGAACCAGAAGGCGGGCGCAACGATCCTCGGCTTCTTCCTTGGCGGAGTGCAGGTCGGCAACTTCGCCATCACGGCCGGTCAGACGACGACGCTCATCGCCCGTAACCAGGTGGCCGGCAACTCCAGCATCCAGTTCACCAAGCAGATCGTGGATGCCAGCGGCAACGTGCTGACGGGCGTGGACCGCAGCGGGTTCCAGTTCACTATCACCGGCTCCAACGGTTCGACTCAGTCAGTGACCACCGATACTAACGGCTCGGCAGTGGTGAGCAACCTGGCGGCCGCCACGTACTCAATCACGGAGACGCCGAAGTCGGGCTTTACCTTCCACGCGATGACAATCAACGGCGTGACGGTGCAGAACGGTGGGTCCTTCAACCTCAGTACCGGCCAGATCGCCTCGATCATCGTGCAGAACCGGCAGGGAGCGGTTGCTTCCCCCAACAGCGTGCGCATTGAGAAGCAGGTGATCGACGCCACCGGTGCTCAGGTCACCGGCGCCAGCCGTGCGAACTTCATGTTCACGTTGACCTGTGGCACGTCCTACAGCCAGTCCGGCGCTACCGACGCCAGCGGCGTCGTGACCTTCAACAACGTGCCGGCCGTGACCTGCACGCTCACCGAGACGGTCACCTCGGGGTTCACGTTTGACGGCGCGTTTGTCGGCGGCAGCGCCACGAACATCGGCAACCCCGGCCAGTTTGTCCAGGTCTCCGGCGCTGCTACGTCCATCCTCGTGCGCAATCGCCAGAGCGGGACCAGCGGTGGTGCGACGGAGAGTGTGCCGCTGGTCAACGGCTGCAACAACGTAACGTCTACCTTCCCCTCCGGCACCGCCGCTTCGACGGTTGCGGCCGGCGTCAGTCCTGGCACCGGACTGATCGCGATGTGGAAGTTCGACAACGCGGCGCAGCGGTTCCAGGGCTACTCGCCCATCCCCAATGCGCCCAATGACTTGACGGCTCTCGGCCGGTTTGACCCAGTGTTCATTTGCATGAACGGCGCCGGCAACTTCAACCGGCCGGTCGCGTAGCGACTAATCCCCAAAGACAGTCAAGCGGGCGGGCGGTTCCCTTGCGGGGCCGCCCGCCTGGCTATGTCTGCCGCGGCACTATGTATGAGCAGGTGTCCTTATGGTTATGGTATAGTGTCGTAGTTGTCGCTCACCGTCGGAAGATCCTGATAGCCGGAGTGCGCCGCCTGCTCCGGTGACCAAGCGCTTTTACGTTCGGAGGAAGTGACGCTATGCACCGCCCGCCAAGACCACCGTTAGCCGCATCGCCCGCTGCCGCCGTGGAGGGTCCAGCCTGCGGGGGAAGCGGCAACCCACGCTGGTGGCTGGAGATTAGACGGCAGATGTCGTGCCTGGCGCGGTCGCCGCTGGCCTGGCTGACGCTCGCCTCCGCGGCTGGCCATGTGTGGGCGGCCATGCGGCTGGCGGGCCGGGGGCAGGGGGGGATCATTGCGATCGCGTTGTGCGTGCCGCTGACGCTGTACGCGACGCTGGCGCTTCGTGGTCGAGCGACCGCCCCGTAAGCCGCTCCAGGGCTGCCCGCAGCAAGCGGATGGTCTCCGCATCCTGGCGCTGGAGTGCGAGCTGATCCGCCTCGATCTCCAGCCCCATGCCGCGGGCGAGTTCCGCGACGGTAACGTTGCCTAACACGCGGGCAATGCGGTTGATCGTCTCGGCGGGCGGCTGCCGCGTCTTGCCGCTTTCAATCGATGCCAAGGTGGCGCGCTCGACACCAATCGCCTGCGCCAGTTCCGCCTGCGTCAGATGCATGCGCCGGCGGCGCTCGGCAATCAGCAGCCCTAAGGCGGTTCTCGGCATATCCCTCTGCCCGGCGCCCGCGATCCGTGAACGCCGGGCGTGACTGGCACCATTCTACGGCGCACCCGGTTGACGGACCGTAACCAGCAGGTGACAATGGCATCGTTGATGTGGTAAATTGCCACAGCAATGTAGCCGTCGAGACCGGACGCAAATCAGCGGGTGGCCGTCCATCCCTGAGGGATCACTGTGCCCGCAAATGTG
>CAUJGQ010000028.1 GCA_963170165.1 Chloroflexota bacterium
GGCGACGTGCTGAGCGGATTCCAGGGCTGCCCCGGCCAGGTGGAGGGTGTGGCGCGCGTCGTGCTCGACCCGCTCGACCCAACGGCGCTGGGGCCAGGGGAGATCCTGGTCGCTCCGTTCACCGATCCGGCCTGGACCCCACTGTTTGTGGCGGCGGGCGGCGTGATCGTCGATGTCGGCGCCGCCCAGAGCCACGCCATGATCGTCTCGCGCGAGCTGGGGATCCCCTGCGTGCCCTCCGTCACCGGCGCCACCCGCCGCATCCCCAGCGGCGCTACCGTCCGCGTTGATGGTGACGCCGGCACCGTCACGATTCTGGCGTTGCCGTGAAGGCGGTTAGCCGCTGCCCCCGCCGGCCGCGAGCAACAAAGCGAGCCTGCCCATGACGGCGGAGACGATGACGGCCGTGGTGGCCTTCGATGAGGCGCTGCCGCCGGGCTCGGACCCGGTGGCGCTGCTGGGCGGCAAGGGCGCGGGGCTCATGGAGATGACGCGGGCACTGGCGCTGCCGGTGCCGCCGGGCTTCATCATCACCACCGAGCAGTGCCGCCGCTATCTGGCTGCCGGCTGGCAACCCGAACTGGACGGGTTGCTTGATGTGCACCTGGAGCAGCTGGGCAAGCGCCTGGGCCTGCGCCTGGGCGACCCAGATGCGCCGCTGCTGCTGTCGGTGCGCTCCGGTGCGCCCGTCTCGATGCCGGGGATGATGGACACCCTGCTCAACGCCGGCATGACCCCAGCGGTGCGCGACGCCCTTGCCGCCCGCCACGGGGAGCCCTTCGCCGCCGATACCTGGCTGCGTTTCTGCCGGATGTACGCGGAGATCGTCTTAGGCGTGCCCAGCGCTGCGCTGGCCACCGCCGCCGCCACTGACGGCACACCCGCCGCGATGCGGGCCGCGGCGCAGCGGGTTCAGGCGCTGGCAGCCGGTGCAGGCGGTATCCCCACCGACCCGCGCGCGCAGGTGCGCCGGGCAGTAGCCGCCGTGTTTCGCTCCTGGCACTCGGAGCGGGCGCGTGCCTTCCGGGTGCGGGAGGGCATTGCCGAATCGCTCGGCACCGCCGTCACCGTGCAGGCGATGGTGTTCGGCAACCTCGGCCCGCGCTCCGGCACGGGCGTCGTCTTCACCCGCAACCCGGCTACCGGCGAGCCGGGTCCCTTCGGTGATTACCTGGCGGGCGCGCAAGGAGAAGATGTCGTCGCCGGAACACACGCCGTCGGCGGGCTGGACGCCTTCCGTGCCCAGGCGCCGGAGGCGTATGCCGAGCTGCTGGCAGTGCTGGACCGGCTGGAGCATCACTATCGCGACATGTGCGATGTCGAGTTCACCGTCAGCGAGGGACGGCTGTTCATCCTGCAGACACGGCCCGGCCGCCGCAGCCCGCCGGCCGCGGTGCGCATCGCCGTGGCGATGGCGGAGGACCCGAGCTTTCCGCTCAGCCGGGCCGAGGCGGTCGCACGCATCGACGCCGGCGTGCTGCAGCAACTAGCGCGGCTGGGCGCAGTGCGAGCTACCGCCGTCCCGCTCGCCCGCGGCCTGGCCGCCTCCCCCGGCGCCGGCGCCGGCGTGCTGTGCACCGACCCGGACCGCGCGGCCGATCTGGCGGCCCGCGGTATCGCCACCGTGCTGGCGCGGGAGGAGACCTCCCCCAGCGATATCCATGGCATGGTGGGCGCGGCGGCGCTGTTGACAACCCTAGGCGGTGTCGCCTCTCATGCCGCGGTGGTAGCGCGCAGCTGGGCAATCCCCGCCGTCACCAGCCTGCAAGGCACACAGGTGCTGGCCGCCGGCATCCGCGCCGGCGATCACTTCATCGCCGAAGGGGAAGTTGTAACCGTCGATGGCAGCGCCGGCGCCCTGTACGCCGGTGACCAGCGCGAGGAAGGCAGCGGCGACCTGGCTGAGCTGCACACACTGCGGCGATGGGCGGCCGAATTGGGAATAGACCTGGGCGCACCCGCCGCCGTTGCCGTACCCACCGACCCCGGCCGCGACGCTGACGTCACGCTGCTGGAGCTGGCGCGGACGGTGCAGCTCAAAGGCATGTGCACCACCGAGCGGGCCGCGGCGGTGCTGGCGGTGGCGGCGGCACGCGTGGAAGAGCTGGTGGCGGGCAACGGCTCCCTGTTCCGCGCGGCGGCACGTGGCATGATGCTGACACCGGAGGGACGCGGCTGGGTGAGCGAACAGCTGGCCGCCGAGCGCGCCACCCTGGATGCCACCGCCTTTGCCACCGGCTACGAGCCGTTCTTGACGCTCAATCACCGCTTCAAAGAGGTGGTGAGCGGCTGGCAGCTGACACCGGAGGAAGGGCGCACCGCCGCCGCCTGGAACGGCGTGGTCGCGGCCGTCGCTGCGATTGACGCGGAGCTTGCGCCCCTGATCGCCGCCGCTGCGGCGCAGGTTCCCCGGCTCGGCGCCTATGCCCGCCACTTCGACGCCGCGCTGGCCGCCATGCGTGCCGGCGACCGCACCATGCTCGCCTCCCCGCTCAAAGACAGCTATCACACCGCCTGGTTCGAGTACCACGAGGAGTTGATCGCCCTCTCCGGCCGCAGCCGCTCGGCCGAGGACTAGCAAAAGCAGCTGCGCTCGCAGGCGGGAGCCTTCGCCTGGGAGCGCCCCAACCGGCCCGTGCGAATCCTCACCGCTCGCCACCACAGCAGAGGGTCGGGTGCCGTCGTAGCCGGCGCGCCCGCGGTCCCCTATCCCTTGACCTCTGCCTCCTGGACCCTGGCCTTCCGTTTCCTCGTCAGGTAATGCCCGACAGACGAGCCTGCACGCGCCGGTGTAGCGTCATTCGGATGGTGGCCGGTAGCAGCTGCCATAAGGGGGAAACGATGGCTACACGAGTACGGCGAGCGGGACGGGCGGCACTGCTGGCAGCGCTGGCGCTGGCAGCGCTGGCGCTGGGCGGGCCGCAGGCGGCGGGCACGGCGCGGGCGGCGGATGATGGCTACACCGGGCTGATCGTCTACGGCGATACGGTACGCGGAGCCGCCGGCCTGGCGCCGGAAGACCTGCCGCTGCTGGCCTGTGTGCTCTCGAACCGGTTCCCGCAGGGCAGCCAGATTGTCTGGCGGGTGCGGGTGATTGACCCGCAGACAGGCATGGCGCTGGACGACAGCGCGCTAGAGAGCGTGACACTGACGCTGCCGGACGGCTCCACCAAGAACTTGGCCTATGCCCCGCGTCCGCGCGGACAGAACACCGACGCCTTCTGGGCCGGTTCCTTCAACGTGCCGGAGGACTACCCCACCGGCTCCTTCAGCTATCAGATCGCCGCCACCGCACTGGATGGCCGCACCGGAGCGCTGATGCCCTTCAACGTCGCGCCTTCAATGGTGCAGATCGTCGCCCAGGGTTCGCGCTAACGCGCCTCACGCCGCTATGCTCCCCGCGGGCCGCCCTCACCGGCGGCCTTGCGGCGTCGTCCAAGGAGAGCCACGATGTCGCGCCACCTGCTCCGCCCCGCCGCGCTGGCGGCTGCCCTGCTGGTGCTGCTGTGTACGTTCGCCGCGACGGCCGGCGCCCAGCCCGGTCCGTTGCGCCTCACCGGTCGCTTCTCCCTCTCGCCGGACCACGGCCCCGCCGGGACGCGCGTCACCGCCCGCGCGAGCGGGATGCCAGCCAACAGCGATTTCACCCTGGTGTGGATGACCGTCTCTGGCCGGTGGCGGCTGTCGCCCGACGGGGTGGAGTACCATGGCCGCGAGTACCGCCCGGTCGAGCAGCCACTGCTGACGGTGCGTTCCGGTGCGGATGGGACATTCGAGACGGCGTTCACCGTGCCCGAGGGCTTTGGCTTCCAGCACGACGTCCAGGTGCGCCAGGGCGGTGACCTGCTCAACCAGGCCGGCTTTGACGTCGAGATGCAAGTATCGGTGACACCGCAGAGCGGCCCGCCGGGGACGCAAATCACGGTCGAGGCGCGTGGCATCGGCTGGCGGCTACTCCAAAACTCGTGGCTGCTCAGCTACGACAACC
>CAUJGQ010000029.1 GCA_963170165.1 Chloroflexota bacterium
CGGTGGCCGGCGATCTTGATGATCTCGTCGGCGCGGCCGGAGAACCAGACATAGCCGTCGTCATCCATCGCCGTGGCGTCGCCGGTGAAATACACATTCTTGCCGGGGATGCGATCCCAGTAGTCACGGCCGTAGCGCTCCGGCTCGCCCCACAGGCGGGCGATGAGACCGGGGAAGGGGCGGGTGATGACGAAGATGCCCTTTTCGCCGGGTGGCAACTCCTCACCTTCGGGCGAAAGGATCGCCCCCTCGATACCGGGTAGCGGCACACCGGAGGAGCCGGGCTTGATCGGCAGCATACCGATCCCCCAGGGGTTGCCGACAATCGGGCCGCCGGTCTCCGTCTGCCACATGTGGTCGATGACGGGGATGCGGTCCTCCAGCAGTTCCTTTTGCAGCCACTCCCAGGCCGGCGGGTTGAGCACCTCGCCGGCGCAGAACAGCCGGGTCATGGCCGTCAGGTCGTAGCGGCGGGCCGGCTCTAGCCCGTAGCGCATCAAGAGGCGCGCCGCCGTGGGTGACGTGAACATCGCCGACACGTGGTTTTCTGCCATGATGCGGTAGATGGTGCCGGCGTCCGGGTGGTCAATCGCCCCCTCAAAGACGATGGTGGTGCAGCCGCGCAGCAGTGGCGCATAGACGATATACGAGTGGCCCACGATCCAGCCGATGTCGGAAGTGGACCACCACACATCGGTCTCGCGCAGGCCGAACATCCACTCGGCCATGGCGTGGATATGGACGGCATAGCCGCCGTGGTTGTGCACCGCCATCTTCGGCTTGGCGGTGGTGCCGGAGGTCGCCAGGATGAATGCCGGCTCGTTCGCCTCCATCACCTCATGGGCGCTGGATTGCCCCGCGGCCAGGGCAAGGAACTGCTCCCAGGTGATATCCCTGCCCTGCACCATCGGGCAGTCCACCTCGGTGCGGCGGAGGATGACCACCTGCTCGATGCGGTTGCCGCTCGCCTCGATGCCGGCGTCCACCAGCCCCTTCAGCGGCACATCCTTGCCCTTGCGGTAGGTGGCATCGGCGGCAAACAGCACCTTGCAGCCGGCCAGATCCATGCGCTCGCCCAGGGCGCCGGCGCCGAAACCGGCGAAGACACCCAGGTGAATGGCGCCGATGCGGGCGCAGGCCAGCATCATCACGATCGCCTCGGGGCAGGTCGGCATGTAGATCGCCACCCGGTCGCCCCGGCCCACACCCAGACCACGGAGGGCGGCGGCGGCGCGCTTGACCTCCTCCAACAGCTGGGCGTAGGTGTACGTGCGGCGCTCACCGCGTTCGGTCTCATACACCAGCGCAGCATGCCCGCCCCAGCCGCGATTGACGTGGTGATCGAGGCAGTTGTAGGCGAGGTTGGTCTCCCCGCCGATGAACCACTGAAAGGTGGGCGGCTGCCAGTCGAAGACGCGGTCCCACGGCCGGAACCAGGGCAACCCTTGCGCCGCCTCTGCCCAAAAGCTCTCGGGATCGCGCCGTGCCGCTTCCCGCTTCTGCTTCACCATCGGGTTGATGACTTCCATCGCCCGCGCCTCCGCCTGCGTTCCTGGTGGGGACATGCTACCAGCTTTCGCCCGGACAGCCGCGCATCGCGCGCCCTGCTGGCCTTCACAGGATGGTCAGCATCGCCCGCAGCCCGCCGGTGGACCTGTCCGCCGCGGAACTGCGCCTGTCCGAACCCGTCAACCGTTGGCCGCCTCGCGCGGCTGGTCAGTGTCACTCCAGCTCGCGGGTGCGGCCGGGACGGCGCAGGAAACGAGCGCCCTCTTCGCCGGCGGGGAACGGCATCGATGCCACGTAGGCCAGGCGCAGCGCGGCGGCGATGCTCCACAGCGGGGCGAGGGCAGCAGGGCCGGCGGTCATCACCCACAGGCTGTCGCCGGGCGCCAGCGGCGCGGCCAGCGCCAGGAACCGGCCGGGGTCGACCGGTCCGCGCGGCCACCACAACGTCACGGCCGGATGCTCACCGGCGCCCGGCGAAGCCGACAGCCGCGCCCCCGCGGGTAGCAGCCGTCGCAGCGCCCCGGCAAAGGCGGCTGTGGCCCCGTGCACGGCGATGAGGGCGCCGGGCTTGATGCCCATATCCCGCGCGAAACCTTCTGGCAACGGCGCCGGCGCACCACCGGAGGTGGGAGGCGCTGCCTCCGCCAGCAGCGCCGGCAGCGGACCGGCGGCGAAGGCCAGCATGTTGTCGATAATCAGGGGGTTGAGGCGCAGTTCGGGCAGCGCCGCCACCGGCCACCAGGCCAGCCCCTGACCTTCGCCGAGGATCAGATCGTCAAGGGACCAGTCCACGGCCGCGCCGAAGGTGTGAAAGCGATAGCGGAACCCCTTATCCTCCCGAAAGCGCTCCACTACCTGGAAGGGCACCAACTGTTCGGCGTCCCGACCACACTCCTCTAGCAGCTCGCGGTGGCTGGCCTGCTCCGGCGTCTCTGCCGGCTCCATCCGACCGCCCAGCGTGGACCAACTGCCAGGACCGTCCAGCTCCGGCCGGTCATCGCGCAGTTGCAGCAGCACCTCACCGCGCCGGTTGACCGGGTAGACGCCGACGAACTCCCGAGCGATGCCTGCCTGCGTCATGCGATCTCCGCTGAGCCGGCCACGGGCCGCCGCGTCATCCTCGCGCCGGACTGGCGACGGTGACACCACCGTCCACCACCAGGACCTGCCCGGTGATGTAGCGGGCTTCATCTGACGCCAGGAACAGCGCGGCATAGCCGATATCCCAGCCGGTGCCCTCGATGCCCAGCGGGGCGGCACGGCGGCGGCGCTCACGCAGTTCCTCGCTCATCCCGGCGCCGTACACCATCGGCGTGAACACCGGACCGGGAGCAATGCAGTTGACACGGATGCCCTGTCCGGCATGGTCAATGGCCATCGCCCGCGTCAGGGCGATGACAGCGCCCTTCGACGTGGAGTAGGGGGTCAGCCCGCGCGGGCGCAGCGCCGAGATGGAGGAGATGTTGATAATCGCGCCGCCGCCACCGGCGGCCATCACCGGGACGGCATGCTTGCCCGTCAGCATCATGCTCTTGACGTTGACGGTCATCACCCGGTCCCAGTCCTCCTCACTCACCGCCACCACCGAGCCGCCCTGACCGATGCCGACATTGTTGTCGAGGATATCTAGCCGCCCCCAGCGGGCCACGGCCCGCTCCACCATCGCCCGGCAGTCCGCGTCGTGCGTCACGTCCGCGACGAGTACCTCGGCCTCGCCACCGTCGGCCTCGATCATAGCCAGCGTTTCGGCGGCCGCGGCTTCGTCGCGATCCACGACCAGCACCCGCGCCCCCTCACGCGCGAACAGCACCGCCGTGGCCCGGCCGTTGCCAATTCCCGGTGCGCGTGAGCCGGCCCCGGTGACGATGGCGACTTTCCCCGCAAGCCGGCCGGACATGATGACCCTCCCTTCCCTGGCACGCTCTCCCGGCATTGTGCCTGCATGACCAGTGAGAGGATACACCGCCGCGGTGGAGGTGTCTGACGGTGGCGGGCCCGGGCAACCTGTGGCAGGAGCGCGGCTGACGGGCAGCGCACACCCGTGATCCACGGCCGGCCTGGAGACGGCGATCACTACCGACGGTTCGCCCACGTGCTGGTCGGGGGCGACGGCCGGCCCGGCGAAGCGGCCGCCATGCTCAGCAGCCGTACCGCAGACGCCACAACCCGAATCTCACGGATGCCCGGCGCGGGTGAACGCCGCAGCAGGGTGGGGTGCAGACAGCAACAGGGGGACCTGATCTCAGCAACAGGGGGAGAGTGATCCCAGCGACAGGGAGGGGATGATCGCAGCGACAGGCAAACCTCAATGGGAACCACCAACATAAACCGCCAGCAGAACCGCCATTGTTGCTGCCGCCGCCTGGCGCCGGACGATCATACCACACCGGTGACGGCGATCATCGGCTGGGTGAACGCCAGTTGGTCGCCGGTATCATACCGGCGCAGAGCAGCCAGCACCTCTGCTTCTACCGCCGCCCGCTCAACCGCGGACAGCTGCTCCAGCAGCGATGTCAGACCGGTGGCGTGATCGGGCAGGGAACGCCAGTACTCTTCCGGTGTGCCCGGCCAGGGCGAGGGCACGGTCAGCACACCTTCCTCTACCTGCGAAAAGCCGGCCGCGCGCATCAGGGCGGCAAACACCCCTGGGGCAGCGAAGCGATACGGGCTGGGGTAGCCGGGCGCCGGCGATGTGGCGGTTACGTAGCGCAGTACGACCCCGGCCGTACACATGAACGCCGGCGTCTGTGCGGGCGGCCCCAGCACGGTGAACGCCGCCCGGCCTCCAGGCCGCAGCAGCCGCCGCGCCTCGCACAGCGCCGCCGGGGCGTTGGGAAAGTGCATGGCGGCGAACCGGCAGGTCACCCGGTCAAAGACCGCGCTGGGGAACGGCAAACGCTCAGCGTCGGCGGCGGCAAACGCGATGCGCAGGTGCGGCTCCTCGGCCGCGCAGGCGCGCGCCACGGCCAGCATCTCCGGCGCGAGATCGGTCACCGTCACCTGCCCCTCCGGCCCTACCCGCCGCGCCAGTGGCAGACCCGGCTCGCCCGCTCCACCAGCCAGGTCCAGCACCCGCTGGCCGGAATGGATATCCGCCGCCAGCAGCAGCACTTCGGTGGCAGCGCGCCCCGCCACGAGAAAGTGGTGCTTCCAGCGCTGCCAGCCGGCGGCCGCCTGAGCATAGCCGGCGCGCACGGCGCTCTTGGCCATCTGCTGCTGTTGTGTGCTCGTCATCATTGCCCCTGCCGTCCTGCTCGCCCGTGGCCCGCGCTACTCCCCGGCCAGCCTCACCGGCAGATCCACCAGCCCGCGGATGTTGCGCTCCTCGCGCCAGTGCATTTCCCTTGGCTCCAGCGCCAGCTGGGGGAATCGCTCACGCAGCGCCGCCAGCGTCAGCGTCAACGTCAGCCGCGCCACGCCCGCGCCCGGGCACACGTGAATGCCCGCGCCGAAGCCGATATGCGGGTTGGGCCGCCGGTCCAGCCGTAGTGTCTCCGGCTCGCCAAAGCGCTCTGGGTCCCGGTTGGCCGCGGCCAGCAGCAATATCACCCGCGAGCCGGCGGGGATGGTCTGGTGACCGATGCTGATATCAGCAGCAGCGGTACGCCCCACCAGGGAGGAGACAGCGGTCCAGCGCAGCAGTTCCTGTACCGCCAGCGGCAGCGCGGCGGGCGTCAGATGCTGCCATGCGCCGGGGATGGATAGTAGCGTCCACACCGACAGCGCGACCGCATGGCGTACATTCTCGTGCGAGCCCAGCGCCACCAGCAGGCACAGCGAGGCGATCTCACCGTCACCCAGCCCTGCCGTCCGCGTCAACGCCGTCACCATGTCATCGCCCCGAGCGCCGCGCCGGGTCCGCGCCAGCTCTGCCAGGTAGGCAGACAGCGCTGTCACGGCAGCATCGCCGCGCCGCATCGCCGCCAGCGTCGCCCCCTGCTCCGCCAGCGCTCCAGCAATCGCCTCAATGTTGGTGTCGTACCAGCTATGCCCTGCCGCGGGGATGTCCAGCAGCGCGCGGGTGATGGCCGGCGGCAGCGGCGCTGCCAGTTCTGCCACGAGGTCCACCCGGTCACGACCTGCGAGCCGATCCAGCAGTTCGGCGACGATTGCGGCGATCCGCGGGCGGAAGCCCGCCACACGCTCCGGCGACAGGGCGGCGGCAAAGGCGCGGCGCAGCCGGGTATGCTCGGGCGGATCGATCTGGTTGAGCGCCCCCGCAATAAAGGCGGTGTAGCGCGCCACCTCCGGCTGCTGCGCCGGGGGCACCGCGCCCATCACCACCTCGTACGCCCCGCGCGAGGACAACCGCGGGTCGTGCAGCAGCGCCACCACGTCGCGGTAGCGCGTCACTACCCAGGCGTTCGCGGCGGCGCTGTAATGAACCGGGTTCTCCTCACGCAGGCGGCGATAGTGTGGGTGTGGCTGTGCGTGCACGCCGGGTAGATACGGGTTGTACTGGATCGGGCAGGTCTCAGCCATCCCGGCCGCGATCAGCAGCCGCTCCAGCGCCGCCCGCTCGGCGTCGGGCAGCGTGTCGCGCAGGGCGCCCAATCGCTCCAGCACGGCCGCTACCTCGGACATCGAGACGCGGGCGTGGCCGCCGTTCATCGCGGCGCTCCCGCCACCACTTCCGCGCCACGTGCCACCGGCAGCGACACCAGGCCGCGCAGGTTCCCTTCCTCGCGCCACACCGGCGGTCCCGCCAGGCGGAGGTCAGGATACCGGGCGATGAGCGCGCTCAGCGCCGCCCCCGCCGCCACCCGCGCCAGCGCTGCCCCTGGGCAGGTATGGATGCCCGCGCCAAAGGCAATGTGCGGGTTTGGCCGCCGCTCGATATCCAGTGTGTCCGCTTCAGTGAAGCGCTCGGGATCACGGTTGGCCGCACCCAGCAGCATCATCACCTGCTGCCCGGCGCGCACCGGGCAACCGGCGACCTCAGCGTCCTCACGCGCCGTGCGCTGGATGATGGGCGAGATCACGTCGTAGCGTAGCAACTCCTCCACCGCGCCCGGCACCAGCGCCGGATCAGCGGCCAGGCGGGAGTAGGCACCGGGGGCGCTGAGCAACGAGTGCAACCCCACCGCCACCACCTGGCGCACCGTCTCGTAGATGCCCATCAGGAACTGGATGGTGAGGGTGATCACCTCGTCGTCGGTGGCGCCGGGTTCGGCTAGCATGGCGCTGATGGCGTCATCGCCCGGAATGGCGCGCCGATTGGCCACGACCTCACGGAAGTACTGCACCAACTGTGGCACTGCCGCCTCACCGCGCCGCATCGCCTCGGTGCCGGCAAAGCCCTCACTGAAGGTAAGGATCACCGCCGCGCCCCAATCGAGGATCTGGTCTCGGTCGGCCGCGGGGATGTCCAGCATCTCGACGGCGATCAGCAGCGGTAGGGGGATAGCGAAGTCATCCAGCATGTCAAAGCGCGGGCGGTCGCCGATGGCGTCCAGCAGCCCTGCGACCGTTCGCTGAATGGCGGGGCGGCGGGCCGTGACCTGGGGGGTGGCCAGCGCGCGGGCAGCAATGCGTCGCAGGTGGGTGTGCACAGGCGGATCCTGCTGGTTAAGCGTGCTGGTGATGAACGTCGCCACGGTGCGTACGCCGGCGCGCTCCTCCTCGGGGATCATCGTCATCAGCCCTTCGAGATTGCCCTGCGAGGACAAACGCGGGTCCTTGAAGGCAGCCAGCACGTCGGCGTAACGCGTCAGCACCCAGGCCCGGGTGGCCGTGCTGTAGTGCGCCGGATTATGCTCGCGCAGCGCCTGATAGTGCGGGTGAGGATCGGTGTGCACGCCCGGCAGAAAGGGGTTGTACTGCGGCGGGTTGGTCTCCGCCACACCGGCGGCGCGCAGCAGCTCCTCCAGCGCTGCCGCCTGGCCGGGGGGCAGTTCGGCCCGCATCGCCTGGAGCCGGCCGATGGTTGAGCCGATGGCGGTCATGGTCACGCGCGGGCTATGCGGCGTATCAGTCATGGGCCGGACACCTTCTGGAAACGATGCAGCATGCTGAACGGCAGATGAAGGGGCGCGTGGATGCCCCTCGCCCCCAGCCCCCTCGCCCGCAGGTCGCCGTCTCGGCAGGTCCGGGAGCCGGGGGAGTGAGGGGACGTCTCCTCTGTCCCCTTCTCCCTGTGGCCAGTATCTAGAACATGACACCAACGCCCACGACGACGCTGACGCCGGCGAGCTGGCCGGGGTTGAGGCGGGCGAGTTGTTGCGCGCCTAGGCTCTGATACAGGGGTTGCCTGCCCAGGGCGGAGGCGCCGGCGGCGTACTGACTGAAATAGCCACTGACCTCGTTGTCAACGGGCGCGGCAGCGGCACGCTCCATTAGCCAGCCCAGGACAGCCTGTTCGCTCTCCGGCAACGACGCACCGAAGCTCTTCAGTTTCTCGTCGAGGGCGGCGATGTCGGTGCCGGTGACGCGCACCTCGCGCTCATCGCTCATGTTGCAGCTCCTCGCTGGTGGCGGGACGGATGCCGGTGCCTCCGCCCCGCCGTGCGCTAGAACATGACGCCGACGACGATGCTGACGCCCGCCAGCACGCCGGGGTTGATCGGACCGATCTGCGACGCCCCCAGCCCGCGATAGGCCGGCGAGCGCAGCAAGGCGCTGCTCTGGAACTGCTGTGAGCCGAGCTGGCTGAAGTACCCCGCCACGTCGGAGTCAGCGGGCGCCTCCGAAGCGCGCTGGATCAGCCAGCCCATGACGTTCTTCTCGTTCTCCGGCAGCGAATCCTCAAACTGCACAAGCTTCTCGTTGAGGCTCTGGATGTCGTTGCCGGTGATCCGAACTTGCTTGGTCTCGCTCATGACCTGGATTTCCCCTCTCCCTTGCTGCCGGCTAGGCCGGTCGTGCCGCTGAAATACCACCGGTATTGGCCGATAACGCCTCCTTGCTGGCCGGGGGCCGCTCACCAATTGGGATTCGCGGGCAACGCCAGACTGAAATAATGTCCGTCCTCTTCCAGCATCAGCCCCCGCTCGACAAAGGTGTCGAGGTCGCGGCGAACGGATGCGAGGTCGGTGTCACAACCCTGGGCGCGCAGGCCGTCCAGCACCTGGGGCGCGCCACGGGCGGCGAGGGCGCAGCACTCATACACTAGCGCCGCACGCTCGTCATACATCATCACCTCGGGCGCGGCGGGAGTGCGCCCATCAATCATCGTCAGGCGGCCGGCGCCGCGCTGATACGTCAGGAACGGGACGGCATTGCTCTTCCAGGAGTCCTTCCACCCCCGCACGAACGCCTCCGTCGCATGGTGCACGCAGTCGGGCAGCGTGCCGGGCGCGTCATACTCCCAGAAGTAGGCGATGCGCTCGCGGTCGATGTACTCCGGGTAGATGTGCGCGTACGTGGCCTCCGGCCGGACGTTGGTGAAGCCGGCCTCCGCTGCACGAGTGAAGTAGGGCGAGTAGCGCTCCAGCCAGATGCGGCCGATACCGGACGGCGGCTGCAGGTGGGAGATGCGGCGCAGCCACTCCAGCTCGCGGTCGTAATCCTCCGCGTGTTCGCCGGGAAAGCCGTAGAGCAGATTCCAGGAGACGCGCATCCCATAGTACTGCGCCCACTTCATCATGCGCACATTCTGCAGGCCGGTGGTGCCCTTGTTCATCAAGCGCAACACCGGCGTGCTCAGGCTCTCGATGCCAGGTTGCAGGTGGCGAACGCCGCCCCGTGCCATCGCCTTGAGCTGCTCCGGAGTGAGGTTGGCCTTCACCTCATAGAAGAACGTGTAGTCCTTGCGCTGCTCACTCAGCGGCCCGAACACCTCGGTCACATAGCGGCGGTCCATGATGTTGTCGACCGCCTCGAAGGCGTAGACATGGTGGCGCGCTGCCAGCGTGTCGATATCGGCGAGGGCACGGGCCGGGGACTTGCTGCGAAAGGCCATACCGGAGCCGTTCAGCCCGCAGAAGGTGCAGTGGTGCTTGGCGCCCCACCAGCAGCCCCGCGCCGTTTCAATGGGCAGCAGCACCGGCAGCCCGCGGGCCGTGCGCGGCACTTTGCGGCGGGCCGCCTCCGCGAAGAACGAGTTGTAGGCAGGGACCGGCAGCGCATCCATCTCCTGCACCGCTGGCGCCCGTCCACCGTAATCGACCGTGCCGTCCGGCAGCCGGCGGGCCACGCCGGCCATACTCAGCGGCTCCTCGCCACGGCTCAGCCGCTGGAGCAGCGCCGGGAACACCTCATCTCCCTCACCGATAACGGCGTAATCGATCCACGGCACCGTGCGCACGAACTCCAGCCCCATTTCGTCGTCGAAGTTGGAGCCGCCGAACACGATGGTGAGATGGGGATGGCGCTCCTTCAACAGTCGCGCCAGCGCCAGCGCCGCGCAGTTCTGTTCGAAGACGGAGCCGAACCCGACGACGTCGTAGTTCAGCCACGACGTCGCATCAAGGCAACTTTCCAGGAAGATTGGCACGAGCTCTGCACGCAGGCCGGCCAGCCAGGCGCGGTCTTTGCCCATCTGCGTCAGCGCCTCATCGAGGGTAGTGGCGTAGCGCTCCAGATACGGCGCGGGCGCGGGGGCGCACTCGCCCCAGGCCATCCCGGCAAACAGCCATTCGCCCACCATGTGCAGGCGGTTATGGCACAGCAGCTCGTAGTCATCCCAACCCAGCCGTTCGGCGAACGCCAGGTTGAAGTTGTGCGTATCGACCACCGTCCCTGCCTGCTCCGCCGCCGCATGCAGCAGCCCGAGCTGGATCGAGGGATAGCGCGCCGAGGCAAACGGCATGTTCACCAGGGCAAGACGCAACGGACCGCGGGTAGCATGGCGCTCCATGCAGACCTCCATCGCGGGACAAGACAAGCGTCAGAACGCGGAGGGACGCTCGCGAACCATACGGCATGGGCGGGAAGGTTACAACACGGTGGGTGGTGCCGAGGTGTAATCTAGGCAACATTCGGGTGTGAGACTGTCGCAGCCGCGACACAGTTACCAAGCAGCTACGGCCTCTCCCGCAAAGCGGGAGAGGGAGTCTGGCCCTTCCGGAGAACAACAGGAAATGGAGGCAGAACACCCCCTCTCCCGCTACGCGGGAGAGGGGGCCGGGGGGCGCGGGCTCCCCGCGGCGGATCGCTACATCGAGCGGACAATCTCGCGCAGACGGCGCATACGCTCGGCGCGCTGGCGCTGGGCCTCGGGAAGCTTGTCGAGGTCCACCTCGGCAATGTTGAAGCCGTACGCCTGATAGGCGGGGAGATCGTCGCCGGCTAGCTCCTGCATGCGCTGTTTGCGGGCGAGTGCCGCCTCGACATACGGCGCCAGCTCGTCCATCTTGCGGCGCTGGCGCTCCTCCTCTTGCTCTTTGAATTCCCCCATCACCTCGCCAGCGAACAACTCCAGCGCCTCGCAGATGTGCTCGTGCTTGTTCTTGCCCCCCTGCTGGATGAATACCGTGGCATCGACGCCCGAGTCAGCGAAGGAGCGCAGGTGTGCACGCATCTCGGCCGGTGTGCCGATGCCACCGGTGCCGCCGCCCAGGAAGTCCATCCCCATCTTGTCGCGCACCGCTTCGTACATCGCCCAAATGTCCGTGCGGCCGGGGCGGTGCTCGCCGAAGTTGTAGTGGTGGCCCAGGGCGAACTGAAAGAAGCGGAAGCCGTCCATGCCACGGCGTACTGCCTCATCGTGGTCCTGATGGATGGAGAAGCTGGTGACCATGGCGATATTGGGGTTGACGGCATGGCCAACCGGCACACACTCCCGCTTGAAGGTCTCGTAGTAGTCGTCTACCCAGTGCTTGGCCTCGGCCGGATCAATGAACGCGAAGGTCAACGCGCCGATACCCAGCTGCGCTGCCAGGTGAATCGTGTCGCGGTTGGAGCAGGCCACCCAGATCGGCGGGTGGGGCTTTTGCACCGGCTTGGGCACCACGTTGCGCACCGGCATCGAGAAGAACTGGCCCTGGTAGCCCGGATAGGGATCCATCGCCAGCATGTTCGCCACCTGCTCGGTGGTCTCCCGCCACATGGCGCGGCGCTGGCTAGGGTCAATGCCGAACCCCTCCAGCTCAGCACGCGAGGCGCTCTCACCCGTGCCCCACTCAACGCGGCCGTTGGATACCAGGTCCAGCGTGGCGATGCGCTCGGCGATGCGCGCGGGCGCATTGTAGGCAGGGGGCATCAGCACGATGCCATGGCCCAGGCGGATCTGCTTGGTGCGCTGGGATGCCGCTGCCAAAAACACTTCCGGCGCGGCTGAGTGGCTGTACTCCTCCAGGAAGTGATGCTCCACCTCCCAGGCGTAGTCGATGCCCAGCCGGTCGGCCAGCTCCACCTGCGACAGCGCATCCTGGAACAGCTTCAGTTCGTCGCCATCATTCCAGGGCCGGGGCAACTGGTGTTCGTAGAAGATGCCGAACTTCATGACGAGGCGCTTCCTTTCCTGACCGACCGAAGCCGGCCGGTCATCGGCCCGCGGGGCAGACCGATGACCGACGTTTCGGCGGCAACACTCTCCATCCCCGAAGATGTGGGAAGCATGGAAACGCCGCGCGACAGTGTCAAGCGAACGGTTTTTTGCGGAAACGCCTATCGCAACAGGCGGTAGTTCGTCAGCAACAGCACCGCACCGCCACTGACCAGGTAGAGCCACTGCATGGCGGATGCTCCGGTGCTGCTGCCGGCCATCACGCCGTGCGCCGTGGCCAGCGCGAACAGGGCGAAAGCGCTGTAGTGCAACAGCCGCCAAGCACGCTGGCCAATGCGCGCCCGTAGCCGGAAACTGACGGTGATCGCCACGGCCAGGTACAGCGATACGGTCCCCAGCGCCATGGCCAGCGGCGCATACGGCGCCAGGCCGGGGATCAGCAGCGACAGCGGGGTGAAGCCGCTGTGGCTATCCTGCAATAGCAACACGACGTGCAGGCCGGTGGCGGCCAGCGCCAGCCACGACAGATACTCGTGCAGTGCAAACACCACGGCCCGCGACGCCCACCGGTCCAGGAGGCGGGTGCTGATGCTCAGTCCGAGCAGCGTGCTGCCTGCAAGCAAGAGGTAGGCGACAATGCCGGCCGCACGGCTGAGCGTCCAAGGCAGCTTCAGCAGCAGGCTCTCGCCGGCGCCGCGCAACGTCAGGTCAATCACGGCCAGCAGCGCCAGCGCCGCGCCTGCCCCCAGCACAAACGCGGCCGCGCCGCCCCAACCACTCGGACGCTGCTGCGCGTCGATTTGTTCACGTGCGGTCATGATGCCCCCGTCCTTGCGTTCCCATCAGCCGCCATCCGGCGGCGGCCGTCCCGACAAATGCCGGCGGTCCGGCAGGTGGGACCAGCACGGCCGCCAGCGCTGGTGTCAGCACCACCGTCTGCCGCGCCCGTTCCCGGCCTAACAGCAGCAGCACCTTGGTCACCACCTCGGCCGTCGTTGCCGAGGGCGCAACCACGGTGACCGCCGCCAGGTCAACCGCCGCCGGCGCGCCTGTACGCGGGTCAATCAGGTGATGGCGCGCCTGTCCGCCGCTCTGCCAGCGCCGCCGCGTCACCCCCGAGGTCGCCACCCCGCCGCCACGCACCCCCAGCAATCCCAGCGCCGGGCCGCCGCGCGGACTATCCACTTCGATTTCCCAGTCCGGTACGCTCGCGGCCAGCGGCGACAGGGCGATGTCGCCCCCCAGGTCGGCCAGCGCGGGCCCGTGGCGCGCCAACCGCCGCACGACCACATCCGCCAGCCACCCCTTGGCAATCCCGCCGAGGTCCAGCGCCACCCCTGCCGGGAGCATCACCGTTCGCGTCTGCGGTTCGAGCTGCACCCGCTCGTAGTCGGGTGTCCGGCATCCTGCGGCGCCCTCCTTCCCCATCTGGCACGAAGCTCCGGCGAGGAGCGCGGGGATTGGCGTCACGCTGCTGCCTGCGACCTTTTGCCGGCTGCCGTTCCGCGCTCGGCGCCGTCTGCCCGGCAGATCGCCGCTCAGCTTCCCGGCATCGTTGCTCTCGCCGGATGCCTGGGCATCTAAGAGTGACCGGAAGTCGCGGTCATACCCGGCAGCGAGCAATGCGTGATACACGGTGGGGTCGAACAGGCCGCCGGTCGCGCGGGCTGCCGTGACGGCCGCCTCGATCACCCCGAACGTCACCGGAGAAACGCGCACCGGGCGACCGGCGGCGTGGTTCAGGCGCGACAGCTCGCTGCCGGGGTCGAACCGCGACAGCCGCCGCTCGGCACGCCGCAGGAAGGCGATAGCACGGCAAAGCGCCGCCTCCGCCCGGGTCCGCGCGGGTGGCCGCGGCCACACCTGCAGCGTCACATCGGTGCCAAATGCCGGGAACGATTGGCTGAGCATCACGCCGCCTCACGACTGTCGGGTGCGCACCCGCCGAACCGGTTGGGCGGCACGTGGCGTAGTGGCGGAGACCTCCGCCGGGGCGCTGAGCGCCGGTGGCTGCTCAATCGGTGTACTGGCAGCGCCGGGCCCCACACCGCTGCCCGCCGGTAGTGTCGCGGCGATCAGCCCGAACGCTCCCAGCATTACTCCCAGGCTGGCCGCTGTCGCCCGCTGCTTCAGCGCCCGGTTGCGCTGGGCCCGCGCATTAGTCGTCATCGTCTTCGTCGTCATCGTCCCGCTCCCGGCTGTGCCGGCGCTCGCGCCGGTCATCGTCATCGTCGTCGTCGTGGCGGCGGACGCGCTCCAGGGCCGGAGCCCCTGCATCAGCCGCCGGCGCCCCTTCGGTCACGACCGCCGGCGCCGCCTGCCAGTGCTCTTCGTCCTCGCCCCCGATGCCGAACCCTCCGCCCCGCGCGCCCAGCCCCACGACTCCGGCCAGCACGACCGCCGTCAGCGCCCCGGCGGCGGCCATCGCATACGGTCCTTTCATCTCGCGCTCCTGCTGCTGTGCTTGTGAGATTCACGCTACGCAGCGGGCATGAGAGCATCCTGAGCGGACGATGAGAGTTCTCTCATGGTGGGAGCCGGCCGGCGCGCTACGCTGGCGGCGAGGGTGATGGCATGCGGGTGCTGGTGGTTGAAGACGAACCACGACTGGCACGGATGTTGCGGCGGGCGCTGGAGGATGAGCGCCACAGTGTCGATACCGCCGCCACCGGGCCGGACGGCGAGGCGATGGCGCGCGCCGGTGACTACGACGCCATCGTGCTCGACGTGATGCTCCCCGGCCGCGACGGATTCGCCGTGTGCCGCAACCTCCGCGCAGAGGGAAACCCCACCCCAGTGCTGATGCTCACGGCCCGTGATGCCGTTGATGACCGCGTGCGCGGACTGGATGCCGGCGCCGATGACTACCTGGTCAAGCCGTTCGCACTAGCCGAGCTGCTGGCGCGGCTGCGGGCGCTGGGGCGGCGGCGGACAGGAACCGCGCCGGCCACCACGCTGGAACTGGGCGGCCTGCACATGGACTTGGTGCGTCGTGAGGTACGCCGAGACGGCCGCCTGATCGAGCTAACCCCGCGTGAGTACGACCTGCTCGCCTTCTTCCTGCGCCACCCCGGACATGTGCTCAGCCGCACCCAGCTCTTGGACGGGGTGTGGCAGTACGACGCGGAGGTCACGTCCAACGTCGTAGATATCTACATCCACTATCTGCGCGACAAAATCGACAAGGGCTTTGCGCCCAAGCTGCTGCACACCGTGCGCGGTGCGGGGTATGTGCTGCGCATATGAATGAGTTTTCGCGGGCACGCCTTGGGCTGATGCTGCAATACGGCGTGCTGATCGCGCTGCTGCTTGCGCTGGTCGCCGGCGGCGTGACCTGCGTCAGCATCCGCGAGTCCGGCCGCGCGGACGACGCCGAGCTGCGGCTGTTCGCCGAGGCCGCGGCGGCACGCCTGGCCGCGGGGCAACCGGCCACGGATTCGCCGGAGCGCGGGCGAGATAAGGAGGATGAGGACGACGACGACCACGATCGTGACCTGGAGCACGCCGGGCTCGTGCTGTTTGTCCTCCCGATAACGGACGGAAGCTTGCAGCCGGTGGCGAGCACCAGCGACGGGCTCCCCGACCTCCCGGCTGCGACCGCGGCGCTATCAGCTGCCTCGGGCAGGTTCGCCACCGTCGAGCGTCGGGGCGGGGAGGTGCGGCTGTATAGCCTGCGGGTAGCGCGCGACGGCCAGCCGGTGGCGGTGGTGCAGGCAGCACGCTCGCGCACGGCGGTGCAGAAGGCCGTCGGGCGGCTGCTGCTGGCAGTGGCGCTGATCGGTGCGGCCGGCGGGTTAGCGGCGATGCTCGCCGGATACTGGCTGTCCGGACGGGCGTTGCGCCCGGTGGCGACGGCGTTGGCGCGGCAGCGGGCTTTCACGGCCGACGCCTCCCACGAGCTGCGCACGCCACTGACGCTGCTGCGCGGCAACGCCGAACTGCTCGCCCGCCATCCAGAGCGGCCGGTAGGCGATTCCGCTGAGCTGGTCCAGGACATGATCGATGAAAGCGCACGGCTGGGGCGGCTGGTGGCTGACCTGCTGACGCTGGCACGAGCGGAAGCGGGTCAGGCGCCGCTCACCCGCCAGGCGGTGGACCTCTCGAACGTGGCCACAGCCACCATCCGTGACCTGGAGCCGGCGGCATCAGCACGCGGGCTGTCGCTCACCGGCGACATCGCGCCGGCGGTGATCCTCCAGGCGGACCCCGACCGCCTGCGGCAGCTGCTGCTCATCCTGCTGGACAACGCCGTGCGGTACACCGAACAGGGATCGGTCGTCCTGCGGCTGGCGGAAGAGGGCAAGCACGTGCTGCTGAGCGTCACCGACACCGGCCGCGGCATCGCGCCGGAGCACATGCCCCGTATCTGGGACCGCTTCTATCGCGCCGACCCGGCCCGCTCCGGCGACGGTGCTGGGCTGGGACTGGCCATCGCCAAGTGGATCGTGGAAGCGCACGGCGGCCGCATCGCGGTGGAGAGCCGGCCCGGCCGGGGCAGCACCTTCACCGTACGGCTGCCGCGCCGGTAAGGCACGCGCCGGCGCTGCGCTCAGTCACCATTCAGGGCGCCAGGTGCGCCGTGCGAATCTGCTTCCAGTCACGACGCAAGACGAACCGCCGGCGAGCGGCAGCCGTCACTTACGGCTGCCCCACCATCGCGCGGCGCGCCAGCAAATAAGCGGCGGCGGCCTCGAGCGCGGGATCGCCCGGGGCGCTGCGCGTCACCAGCTCGTCGGGTTCCACACCTGGTCCGTCCACAGCGCGCTGCAACGGGCCGGCCAGCAGCCGGGCGCTGGTAATCACCATCGCCGAGCCGTCCGCCAGTTCGGTGAGCGTGCCGGCATTGGCGCAGCCACTGGTGCGCTGACCGACGATGCGAGCCCGGCCCGTATCCTGCAACACCGCGGCAACGATCTCGGCGCCGGAGGCGCTCTGCGGCCCGACGAGCACGGCCATTGGCCGCTGCACCGCCAGCGCCGGGCCGATGGGCATCGCCTCCACCGGCGCCCGGCCGCGCTGTGCGGTCGTGATCGCCGGGATCTCGCGGGCGGTAAACAAGCCAAGCACGCGCAGCACGCTGGTCACCGAGCCGCCGGGGTTGTAGCGCAGGTCCAGCACCCACGCGGTTGCGCCCTGTTCTTCCAGTTCCAGCAGTGCGGCCCGCGTTTGCCGCTCGGTCGTGCCGTCGATGGCGAAGGTGCTGATTGTAACGACGCCAATGCCATCCGGACGTAGCGCATGGGCCACCGCAGGGACATGCACCACGCCGCGGATGACCGTGATGAGGCGCGCTTCCAGCTCGCCGGCCCGCGCCACGGTGAACGACACTGGTGTGCCCGCCTCCCCGGCGATGCGGGAGCGCAGCGAGGCCGGCGTGTGCTCGGCGGCCGGCACACCGTCGATCGCCAAAATCACGTCGCCGGCCAGCAGTCCGGCCCGCTCGGCCGGGCTATCGGGAATGACACGGGTGATGGTGTAGGGAGATGTCGATGAAATCGAGATGCCAGCACCAACGAACCGCTGCTGTCCATCCAGTTGCTGGCGGAAGGCGGTGTAGCGCGCAGGGGTCAGGAAGTAGGTATGACACTCATTTCGTGCTTCGGTCATGGCGCCGATGGCGGTGTGGGCCAGGTCGCTGGGCAGAATCTGTCCGGCGACACGCCGTTCAAGCTCGGCGTAGCTCTCGGCGAAGAGCGCCCACGCCTCGCGCCGGCCGGCAGGCAGCGGCGGCAGAGCGGGCAGCCGGTCCACACCCGCGGCCAGCGCCGCGCCGGCCACCCCGCTCCACGCCTCCCCCAGCAGGGCCGCAGGATCCAGCGGGTCGACGTACAGGTTTAGCAGCCGGTCGTAAGCATCGCGCACCAGCAGCGCCCCAGCACGCTGCGCCTCGGCCGTGGGGGGGCGGGCGGGTAGCAGCACCGGTACCAGCGTAGCCAGCGCCAGGAGCATGAGCAGGGCAGCGCGGCGGACCCGGTGCCTCATCGATAATGGCTCCAACAGCGTCATTATGGGAACTACGCGAGCGGGCACGCGCATGGATGTGCCCGCTGTTCCCAGACTAGCAGCCACCGCCGGCGGCATCAGGCCGCTGGAAACCGGCGGTGCAGGACAAACGTCATCCCTGCGCCGTCATCTCGATAACGGCAGAGCCGGCAACGGAGCGTTCGCCGCGGCTGTTCTCGGTCCAGACCTCGCAGTCCAGCACGCGCCGGCCCTGCTCCTGCGTAGCGCGGGTAACAACCCCACGGATGGTGAGCGGGCGGCCGGTGCGGTCCGGGCGGCGGTGAGCGGCACGGACCGTACGCACCCAGCCATCCGGCCCGGCCACCCCCAGCAGATACTTGGAGAGCAGCGCCAGCTTGAACGGGCCGGGGAGGATCGTGCCGGGCAGGCCCGCCCGCCGCGCCACCACCGGGTCGTAAAAGAACGGCACAAACGCCCAGGTAAGCCCGCAGTAGCGCACCACCTGGTCCAGGCTGGGCCGCAACACGGCGGGGGGCAATTCGTCACCTTCGGCGTAGGCGCGAAGCGCAGCCGGTGGGTGCGGCGTCACGTGCGGGACAGCGGCATCAGCCAGCCCGGCCTGCTCCAGCGCCTCCGGATCGGCCTCCTCGCCCTCCGGGTCGGGCGCATAGCCGCGCGGGCGCTGCTCCTCCCGGTCATCACGGGCCGGTGTGGCATAGCGGATCATCGAGCGGCCGGCCTCAGCGACGGTCTCGCCGGCGGCGTCCGTAAAGCGGTAGGCCATCCGCAGGTTGAGCGTGTGGCCAAAGCGGCTGCCAAAACGCTCGTGCGCCGAGGCTAGGCCGCCGGAAAGCCGCAGATCCTCACCAGTGCGCAACGGCCGGTACACCGTCCACTCGTCGCCAGTCACCAGGCTCTCACGCGCGGCAGGCACCTCGGGCAGGGAGATGCCGGTCTCCAGCGCCAGCAGCACGTACGGAGGGGCGATGCCGCTCTGCCAGCGAGGGTCACCGTCCTGCATGGTCTCGGTCAGACGGCTGACCAGTAGTGGTGTGATGCTCACCGTGCGCGCAATCGTCTCCTCACCCACCAGGGCGGCCAGTTCCTCGGAAATGAAGCTCTCGTCAGCACTCATGACGGGAAGGGTACAGGGATTAGGGGCGAGGGGTTAGGGATAGGGGCCAGTACCCCGGTGCGCACGGCGCTGGCGATCCGGAGCGCCGCCCCGGGGATGCCCGTAGGGCAAGGGGGCGAGCGGCGCACCGATTCCCTATTCCCTGCTCGCTCCCCCCTGTACCCTCGGAAGATGAGCACACCGCGCCGCCCGACCGAGGCGCCGTTCCCGTGGCGACGCAATCTGGCGGGCATCTTCATCGCGGCCTTTGTCAGCCTGCTGGGGATCAACTTCGTCTTTCCGTTCATGCCGCTGTATGTGCAGGAACTGGGCATCGAGGATGCGGATGCAGCGGCGGCGTGGACCGGAAACATCATCCTGGTCAGCGGGCTGGCCGGGGTGGTGGTGGCGCCGATCTGGGGACAGCTGGCCGACCGGCACGGGCGCAAACCGATGTTGCTGCGGGCGCTGATCGGCGCCGGTATCGCGCTGGCCATGATGGCCTTCGCCCGCGGCGTATGGGATCTGCTGCTGTACCGCACCCTGTTTAGCCTGCTGGCCGGCACCATCCCCGCCTCCAACTCGCTGATCGCCGCTCATACCCCAGCAGAGCATCTTGGCTCTTCGATGGGGCTCCTGCAGACCGCCATCCAGGCATCGAACACCGGCGGGCCGGTGCTGGGCGGCGTGCTGGCGGAGCTGGTGGGGCTGCGCGCCGCCTTCGTGCTCACCGGTGCGCTGTATGTGCTCTCGGGCGGCATCGCGGCCGTAATGGTCAAAGAGCGCTTTCGGCGGCCACCGGCGCGCCACAGCATCGCCCGCGGCGTGGCGCGTGACTTCCGCGCGGTGCTCACGAACGGGCCCTTACGCGCCACAATCGTGGTGCTGCTGCTGGCAATCGGCGGCAACAACGCCCTGTTTCCGGTATTCCCCGTGTACATCCAGCAGACGAGCCACCCGGGCAGCGCGACGGCGGCAGCCGGGATCGCGTTCGGGGCGGCGGGGCTAACCTCAGCCGTCGGGGCGATCCTGGCGGGACGGGTGCTGGGGCGGGCGGGCTACCGGCGGGTAGTGCTGGCCGCGGCGGCGGGGACGGCGCTGCTGTACCTGGTGTTCGCCACCCGGCCGCCGTTCTGGCCGTTCGTCGGCCTGATTGCGCTCTCAGGCTTGCTGCAGGGGCTGATGCTGCCGGCGCTGAACGCGCTGGTGGCGCTGCGCTCTCCCCGCGGCGGCGAAGGCGGCACCTTCGGCGTCGTGTCGGCCTTCCAGTCGCTCGGCTTCTCCGTGTTTCCCTTCCTGGGCGGACACATCGTCCAGTGGCTTGGGCTACGGGCCGTGTTCCTGTTCAGCGCCGCGCTGCTGGCTGGCACGCTGGTGGCCGCCTGGCGGTTGATTCACGACGAGCGGCCACACTGACGCTCATCTTCGATTCGCGGTACCCTATGCGCCGGCAACGACTTTATGAGGAGGCGTCGCAATGGCAGGCAGCAGCATGCGGGTCGGCGATGTCGAGATCATCGCGGTGCAGGACAGCCACTTTCCCTGCCCGACGAACGTTGGATTCCCCAGCGTGGCCAAGGAAACGTGGGAACAGCTGGCGCCGGACGTGGCGGCAACGGGCGTGGCCCAGCTGACCATCGGCTGCTTTGCCGTGCGCGCACCGGGGATGACGGTGGTCGTTGACACCGGCATCGGGCCGGCCGGGGCGCCCGGCTTCGGCATCGGCCCCGGCCGGCTACCGGACGCGCTCAAGGAAGCGGGTATCGCCCCCGAAGATGTGGATGCCGTGCTCATCACCCACCTGCACATCGACCATGTGGGCTGGAACGCGCGCCTTGAAAACGGGGTAGCCATCCCCACCTTCCCGCGGGCGCGCTACTACTTTGGCCGGCGCGACTACGAGTTTTTCACCGCCGCTGATCAGATTGAAGGCTCGGCGTTTCTTAAGGTGCAGGCCGTCCCGCTGGTGGAGCAGGGGCGCGCAGAGCTGTACGACGCAGAGACGCGGCTTGGTGGGACGATCACGCTGATCGCCACCCCCGGCCACACCCCCGGGCACGCCACCGTCGGAATCGCTTCCGGCGACGAGCATGGCTTCATCCTGGGAGATGTCGCACACCACCCGGCACAGGTCGGCAACCCCGGCATCCGCGCCGGCTTCGATGCCGACGGCGAGGAGGCACAGCGTTCCCGCGAGGCGCTGTGGGAGCGGCTCACCAGCCTCGGCGCCAAGGTGGCCGCCGGCCACTTCCCGCCCCCCGGCTTCGGCCGCGTCGTTCTCACCGAGGGACGGCGGCTATGGCAGGCATTGTGACGCGTCTCCAGCTTTCCGCAGGGAACCACGATGCAAAGCTGACGTCACGGTCTGCTCATTTCATTGCGGACTGCGGTGCAGTTACGGAGGGTACGAGCCGTGCCGGAATACAAGGCGATGAACGTGGTGCTGCCCGAGGCCGACACGGAACTGCGGCCGTACTTTGTGGCAGCGGGCGAGGGACGGCTGGTGGCGAAGCGCTGCGGCGATTGCAGCCTGCTGCGCTATCCGCCGGGCGTGGCCTGCCCGTGGTGCTCATCGCTGTCATTTGACTGGGCAGACCTGTCCGGTGAGGGGACGATCTACAGCTACGAGATCATCACTCAGGCGATTCAGCCCGGCTTCCGTGACTGGGTGCCGTATCCGCTGGTGCTGGTGGAACTGGATGAGCAGCGTGGCGTGCCGGCGGCAGACGAGGCGCTGCGCGTCATCGCCAACCTGGTGACGGCGGATCTGCGCCCAGAGGCTGAGCGCAACGTCGCCATCGGCAGACGTGTGCGCGTCGTATTTCAGCCGCTGGGCGATGGGCTGGCCCTGCCCCAGTTTGCGCTGAGCGACCAGCCACCGGCCGCCGAGCCCTGGCAATATCAGGACTGAACGCGCTGCCGTACACTAGCACCGAGCATCGAGCACCGTGGAGGACCGCATGACCGCCAGCCCAGCGCGCGCGATGACGCCCGAGGATATCACCCGCATCCAGTGGGTGAGTGATGCCCAGCTCTCGCCCGATGGCAGCCGGGTGGCCTTCGTAGTTACCACGCTCAATCAGGACAAAGACGAGTACGTATCCAACATCTGGATGGTGGACACCACCGGCGGCACGCCCCGTCGCTTCACCGGCGGCCCCAAGCGTGACACCGCCCCGCGCTGGTCGCCGGATGGCACCCGCCTGGCCTTCATCTCCGAGCGCGAAGCGAAGAAGCGGCCGCAGCTCTACGTCATCCCCGCCGGCGGCGGCGAACCGCAGCGCCTGACGGACATCAAGCGCGGCGTCGCCAACCCCGTTTGGTCGCCGGATGGCACCCGCCTGGCCTTTCTCACCAAGACCGGCGGCTGGGAGGAGCCGGAGGACGAGGCCGAAAAGGCCAAGAGCAAGCCCGCCCGGGTGATCACCACACTCAAGTACAAGATGAACGGTGAGGGCTTCGTCTACGACCGCCGCCCGCACATCTTCATCATCTCCGCCGAGGGCGGCGAACCGAAACAAATCACCGACGGCGATTACTCCGACAGCGCCCCGTCTTGGTCGCCAGACGGCCGGCAGATCGCCTTTGTCTCCTCCCGCCACGACGACCGCGACTTCGACAACGCCTCCGATATCTTCGTGGTCAGCGCCGAGGGCGGCGAGCCGCGCCGGGTGACAGGCTCCAGCGGCCCGGCCGCCGCTCCCGCCTGGTCACCGGACGGCGCCACCATCGCCTATCTCGGCCACCGCTACAAGAATGAAGCGGGGCGAAACGTGCGGGTGTGGACGGTACCGGCCCAAGGCGGCGAACCGCGCTGCCTGACGCCGAACCTAGACCGCACCTGCCAGCCGTTCAGCGGCGGTGAAGCGCTCGCCTGGTCGCCGGACGGCGGTACCGTCACCTTCACCATCGAGGATCAGGGCAGCGTGCCGGTCTATCGGGTGGCGGCAGATGGCAGCAGCCCTCCGCAGTCCGTGATCATCGGTGAGCGACAGGTGACCGGCTCCAGTCTCAGTCGCGACGGCGACCGGATCGCCTTCACCGCCACCGACCCGCTGCACCCGGCCGAGGTGTACCTCGCGCAGGCAAGCGGCGCAGAAGAGCGGCAGCTCACCGATCTCAACGCCGGCTGGCGGGCGGAGGTGGCGCTGTCGCGGCCGGAACGGCTGCGCTATGAACGAGCGGGCTACACGCTCGACTGTTGGGTGATGAAGCCGTTCGACTGGCAGGAAGGGCAACGCTACCCGGCGCTGCTGAACGTACACGGTGGCCCGGCCACACAATACGGCTACACGTTCTTCGATGAGTTTCAGGTGTACGCCGGCGCGGGCTACGCGGTCATCTTCACCAACCCGCGCGGCTCACAGGGCTACGGTGAGGGCTTCACCCGCGCGGTCATCGGCGATTGGGGCGGCGGCGACTACGCCGATATGATGGCCGGGCTCGACACTGCGCTGGCCGCGCACCCGTGGATGGACACCAGCCGCCTGGGGATCACGGGGGGCAGCTACGGCGGCTTCATGACCTCATGGGCGGTGGGCCACACCGACCGCTTCACGGCCGCCTGCTCGGAACGGGCGCTGAACACGCATTACAGCATGTTCGGCTCCAGCGACATCGGCCACTCCTTCCCGGAGAGTTATAGCGACGGCGCGCTGCCCTGGGACAACCTTGACTGGTATCTCAAACACTCCCCGCTCACTTACGCCAAGCACATCACCACGCCGCTGCTGATCATGCACTCCGAGGACGATCTGCGCTGCCCGATGGAGCAGGCCGAGCAGCTGTTTGCCTACCTGCGCAAAATGCGCAAAGAGGTACTGTTCATCCGCTTCCCGGACGAAAGCCACGAACTGTCCCGTTCCGGGCGGCCCCGCCACCGGCTGGAACGTTTCCAGCACCTGCTGGACTGGTTCGAGAAGTATCTCACGCCAGAGAGCGTAGCCGCGGGCGAGAGAGCCGCGGTGAGGTAACGACGAGCAGCGGGCAACAGGCGAGAAGTCCGCCGCTCATAGGCCGGTGGCCCGCTGTACCAACTTCCGCTGACACGCGCAGACACTGACAGGCTGACACGCTTTGGCTTACGAGTTTGGCTTTGATGTGGTACGCCTTGAGATCGAGGAGCTGGAAACCGCGCCGGACGAGGCGCGCGAGTTCGTGATCGAGGCAATGGCCGGAGATGTGGCCGCCCACATCAATGTGGACAGCCGCGGCATGGGACAGATCCTCGCCGAGATCGAGCGGGAACAACAGGAGGCCGGCTACCGCCCCGGCGGCGCTTGGGAACCGCAACTGCCACAGATGCGCGGCTTCTTCTTCCATCCCCGTATCGTGATGAGCGTGGTACAGGCGATAGGCCCGCACGATGGTGACGAAGAGGCGGACTTCTGGGAGTTCGTTTTCGATGACGACGATGGCTCACAGGTCGTGCTGCGCATGAGTGAAACTGTCACCCAGCGGCTACAGCGGCTCATCGAATCACTACTGGTCTAGGGCCCGGTGAGCGCGGCTTGCCCCGCCCGATCCCGCACGCTATCGTTAATGCTGCGCGCCGGCTTAGCTCAGCGGCAGAGCAGCTGTTTCGTAAACAGCAGGTCTCCGGTTCGAATCCGGAAGCCGGCTCCCGGTTTTGAATCTGAGAACCGCCCCACGAGGGCGGTTTTCGGCGTCTTCAGGGCGTTAGTACCCCTTCTACGCGCGCTGCATGCCTCCCGTGGCTCGGCCGCTCGGCCGCTCGGAGATTGCCGCCGGCGCTGCGGGTACTGGGCTGATTGTTCATCACCACTTAACACATTGGCGCCGGCGCCGCTGGAGACTGGAGGGGCCCGCCAGGCGCCAGACGGCGTGGGAGCACCTGCATGATTGGATATCGCACGCAACTGCTGATCGCGTTCGCGGCTGCCGTGCTGGCCGCCGGCGCCGCTTGTTCCGGCTCGGAGGAGAAGGCGGCGCCCGCCGCCAATGTCACATCCTCTGCCACGGGCACCGCCGCCCCCGCTGAACCTGCGGGCACGGCCACCCGCACGGCAACCGCCGCGGTAACCAGCAGCGTGGCAGCCAGCACACCGGTAGCCGTGTCGGGCGCACCGGCGATCACCCGCCTCAATCTCAACACTGCCACCCCGGAGCAGTTCAAGACGATCCCGAACGTCGGCGATCGCTTCGTTCGCGAGTTCAACGAGTACCGGCCGTACAGCAGCATCCTCCAGTTTCGCCGCGAGCTGGGGAAGTACGTCAATCAGGACCAGGTGCGACAGTGGGAGCAGTACCTGTATGTGCCGGTGGACCCCAACCAGTCTGATGCCGCAACACTCCAGCAGATTCCGGGTGTCACAGAGGCGGTTGCGCAGCAACTGATCAGCGCCCGGCCGTACGCCTCGACCGATGCCTTCATAGCGAAGCTGGCGAGCGTGATCCCCTCTGCTCAGGCCGAGGCGGCACGTGGCTTCCTGGCCCCACGTTAAGGCGGTGAGAGCATGACCACCAGCGCCGCGGATGGCCGGGGCCAGTTCGCGCCCCACTCAGCCGCCGGCAGGCTGCGCCGGCTGGCGGGCTTTCTCTACGGCCTCGCCGCCGTCATCTTCGCCGGCACAGCGATCGAGTTGCTCCTGGCCAGCCACTGGGACGATCCCATTCAGGTTCTGCCGTTCGCGCTCTGTGCCGTCACGTTGCTCGCCATCATCTGGGCGTGGCGCCGCCCCGGCCGCGGCAACGCCTTGTTGCTCCGAGCGGTGATGGTTGTCACCATCGCAGCCAGCGGTGTGGGAGTGGCACAGCACTTCTGGGGTAACCACGAGTTTGCCCGCGAGACTCACCCGCGGGCGAGCGAACTAGACCTGCTGCGGCCGTCGCTCCAGGGGGGTGTGCCGCTGCTGGCGCCGGGTGTGCTGGCGCTTGGGGCCATCGTGGCCATCACCGCTTCCATCGCGGCAACCCCCGACGCCGGCTGACACACGGGACGCAGCAGCGACCGGCAGAAAGCCGCGCCTCGCTGAGGCGATAGCGGATCGCAGGCGGCTTACAGCCGGTTCAGCGGACGCTGGCCACGGCCAATGAACGTTGCTTCGTCCAGCAATGCTGAGGGTTCAATCACGGCAATCTCGCCCTCCTCACCCGACGGGAATTGCAGGCGGTAGTCACCCTGCTGCATAGCGCCGGCCGGAATGATGCGATGGAGGAATCCCTGCCATCGATCCACACCAAAGGCGTCGAGGTCAGCACGGTACCGGCAGGCAGCACGCGCAAGCGGGCTGCCATCCTTGGTCATGATGGTGACCGGCCCCTGGTACCCGCCATCAGTTCGTCGTTTCACGTGCACTCCCTTCTTCGCTGCGACCTGCCAAGCCGGCGGTGTCTGCGCCCCCTCCAAAGCTACAAGTCCCTGGCGCCGGCATCGGCTCGGGCAGCACCGGCAGCCGTAGTCGTGCGGTGCGGAAGATGACGGGCGCCGGCAACGCGTGCGCACCGGCCATCCGTTCTGACTCCACTGCCCTTGGCCCCCGTGGAACACGAATCCGTACGAGGACGGTGCGGTCATCAAGTGCCATCTTTACCTCTTCGTGCACGCAGCCGTCGGTCGCTGAAGTCTCGTTGACGGCTGGTTGAATTACCCTGGAGAAGGGCGCGACGGCCTCGCGTCGCCGGCGCGGGGGTAAGAGCTGCCATGCTGCTGATCGGCGCTCACGGCAGCTCTGGTGGCGGGCCGCCGTCGCGATCAGCGATGCCGCACAGGACCGCGCGAACAACGGCGCTTGGGTTAGCGGGCGGTGCGGCCGGCAGCGCCCTCCAGCCGGCCGCCGCCTTGGGCTCGGAAGCAGCCGGAGCAGTAGACCGGCTTGTCACCGCGCGGCTGGAACGGCACACGCGCTTCGTTACCACAGGAAGCGCAGGTAACCGCAAACATAGGCCGGCTGTCGCCATAACTGCCATGGCCGGAGCGATCACGCTGGGCCTTGCGCGCCGCGCGGCACTCGGGGCAGCGGCCCGGGTCATTGGTGAAGCCCTTGCTCGCGTGGAACTCCTGCTCACCGCTGGTGAAGACGAAGCGGGCGCCACATTCAGAGCAGGTAAGGGTACGGTCCGGGTAGGACATGGGGACGACCTCCGTCGATACTAAGGAGATACGCTTCGGTCGTCGGTGCGAGTGTCAAGGTGCGTACGGAGGAACGTCCTGCGCAGACCGGGACGCGACTGGGAAGGTTCGCCTGCGGCAATTCTACCACAAACCATTACGACACGCCGGCAGGGTAACCGGCGCGGACAACGTACCCGCGAGCAGGCACTTGGAGTGCTCACCGCATCGCCGGTGGCCATGCACCCAGCCGGCCGGCCCGACGGATCGGGCTGCACGTTTCCCGAACCCCACAGCCGCCGGCCTGCAACGCGTCAGACGCAATGACGCTCGTGATCACCAGCGCCGGCCATCACTCCAATCGCTGTGCTGGGCGGTTGAGGGGATGCCGTCGTTTGACCACCCTACGGCACAGTCCGTACCGGCGGAGGGAGATCCGGGGTGGGGATGGGCTCGCCGGGCGGCGGCATTGGCACGGGCTCCGGCCACGGCTCGGGCTGGGGGACGGGCGGGCCAGGATTGGGGTCCGGCTGCGGCTCTGGCGGCAGCACCACCGCGCTCTTCCACCGTCGTTCTGGCATCTTCGCCTCTTCTGCGGCTACAGGATCACGTCTCCGGCCGGCCGCCTGCTCTCCGGCCCTTTGCGTTTGAGGTCATCGAGCCTGTCGCCGGTGACGCGCAGGCGAACGGTGCGCTCACCCGACTCTAGTACTGCGTCCATCCCCAGCCAGTAGTCCGGCGCTGCCGGAGCATTGACCTGAAAGCAATCGCCGCTGACATCCTTGACCGTGCCGAGGTCATCCCCGGCGATGGTCACCACCCGGGTGCCTGTGGCTACCGTCATCGCTCACCTCACGCACCCTTGCGGTGACCTTCATCGTTGTGCTGCTTCATCACCGTCCGCGCGGCCACCTCTTCGGCACGGTCACCATAGCGGCCGGAGCGCTCCGCGGACTCCTTGATGTGTTCATACTGGCGCTGCTCTTTATCAGACACGCCGCGCAGATGTTTCTTGCCTGGCATGGCTGCTCCTTTGCGATGCGGGCGAGATGGCTGACAACTGCTCGTCATGGCTACCGGCCGTTACCGGGCCGCCATGATGGCGTTGCAGTCGCTGCGGGTCTGCCGTTGAAGGTGACGGGTTCCTCGCGTGCGAGCCGTGTAACGTCAGTATCGCGCCCACCGCCCGGGCAAACGCCCCCCAGTCGCGGTAGGTCCGGCTGTCGCCGCACCGAAGTAACCACCCACACCCGACAGCGCTCACGGCAGTTGCCCGATAGACGGCCGGGTCATCCGCGGTCACGCTCCAGGTAGAGGCGTCAGCCGAAGGGAGGCCGGCGATGGTTGCCACACTGCCCGCGCCCCCCGCACACGCACCGATTCCAGACCTCCCACGCCGCGCCGCACTGGTGACGGCGGGGCTCATGGGAGTTGCTGTTGCCCTGGCCGTGATCCTAGGGGCCATCCCGACGGCACGGGATATCTGGGTGAAAGAAGCCAATGAGGCGGATCTGGCCCTGCCTGCCCTGTGGTTGGCCGGCATCGCCAACCTGGTAGTAGCAGCTCTCCTGATCGCCGTGGCATGGCTCCGGCTGTTGCAGCATCGAGCCGTGCGCGTCGCGTTGGCGGTACTGGGGATCGGTGCGCTGCTCCAGGCGCTTGGCCTGCTGGACGCAGCGGCGGCCTCGGGCGGGCGCGATCCACGCCTGGCAGACGGCATCCGCTGGACCCGCGCGGCCGCGCTCGGCGATGTCTCGGTGGGATTGTTGATGCTGTTCGCTGCCGTGCCACCACGGCGGCTGCTGCGCTGGGCGCGAAGCCATGCCCGCACGCTGCGGGGGGTATTCAGCGCGCTGCTGATCACGTTTGCCTTCTCAGCCCTGCTGGCCGCTGGGCCGGAGGTTCTGGCGGCAGTGCTCACCGCAGCCCTGTTGGGGGCGGGGGCGCTCACGCTGTGGCGGCATACCCAGCCGGCGACGCTGCCATCCATCCCGGGGATGCCGGTCACCCGGCCTGGCCGCTGGGCGGTAGCGCTGCTGAGCGGCTTCCTGTTCGCCTTCGCCGTGTTCCTGTGGGCGATTGCACTAGGCGCGCGCGGCGGTGAGACGTTCTTCTCTAACCCCTTCCTTTCCCTGTCACTGCTAACCGCGGGCGTGCTGGCAATCGCGGCCGGGTTGGTGGCAGCGGTAGCAGTGATCACCCAACGGGAACGCGCGCCGCTGGCCCTCTTCGCACTGGCGCTGGGCACGCTGGTGGCACTGTTCGGCGCTGCTGAGGTGCTGTTTCCCCATTAGCCGGGCGCCGCGCGACGATTACTGTGCCGCCTTCGACCAGCGTAGCAGCGAGCGGCATAGGACGGCCGGTACGAACGCCCTCGCCGCCCTGCCGGCCTGGCTGCCGGCGGGCCCCGTGGATGGAAAACAGGGCCAGTGTCAGAGATCACTCGGGGCCGGCGTGACCTGCTCAGCGCTCCGCAATCCGCTCAGCCTCGGCGGTGGCCAGGAACAACAGCCAAATCTCGGTGACGGGGCGGCCCAGCCGTTCGCTGATGGTGGCGGCAAGCAGGCGAGCGGCGGGTTCGTCACGCGGTTCATCGGGCAGCCGGTAGCACACCAGTGCGTAGCCGCCGGACGTGGCATACAGCAGGTCGATCCGATCATGGCCCAGCGGGCGGTTCCACAGTGCCCGCGGGTCACGGGCGGCAGCGCGCAGCGGAGGTGTGTCCAGGCAGGCACGGAGCAACGCTGCCACCGCACTGGTCTGGGGCGCCATTGCCTCATTCTCGGCGGCATCGGCAGCGGCCGAGGTTACGGCATCTGCGCCGTCGAGTTCGCCTGCCAGTTGGTCCAGCGCGTCGCGCACCGCCCGTGCCGGGCCGGTCGCGTCCGGTTGATCCGCCGCTGCCACGGCGCCACCCCATCGTGCAGCCCTGGCCGCCTGCCAGGCCTGACGTTCGGCCAGCGCCTGTGCCGATTCGGGACCGGTGGTGATCGTAAGCCGCATGGCGGGCACCTCCGCCGGCTCACGCCAAAGATCCGCCGCGTCGAGATCCAGCACATCGCCGGATGCCACCGCTAACCCCAGCTCCGCGACGCTGCCCGGGTGGACGGGGATGACCAGATGATCCGCAGCGCGTGTGCAGGCGACGTACAGCAGCCGCCGCCGCTCGGCTTCAGCATGGCGTAGATCGCGTGCGGAAGCATCGTCGTAGCCGGGTGTGCGAAAGATGGTGGACTCGTCGCCCGCCCGCAGGTCGATGATGCCAGTCACGCGGTCCACGACGCAGGGCTCGGGCCGGCTCCGCGCGCGGGTGTTGGCCAGCACCACGACCGGAAACTCCAGCCCCTTGGCCGCGTGCATCGTCATCAGCCGTACGGCGTCCGCCCCCTCCTCGGAGATGGCCACGTCGGATTCGCGGGCGGTGCGCGCCCGTGCCCCCGCCAGCCAGCGCACAAAGGCACGAAACGGCCGGCCGGCGCCACCAAACGCCCGCGCCTGCTCCATCACCTTAAACAGGTTCCCCGCCGCCTGCTCCCCACCGTCAGCCAGCAGCGCCAGCTCCGCCATCCGCGCGCCGGCAATCAGCCGCTCGACGACCTGCGCCGGCGGGTCCACATTCCGGCGGTCGTGCAGATCGCGCAGCAGGGCGAAGGCGGCGCGGAGGTGCGGCCACTCCGCGTCTGGCTGCGTGAGGTAGTCCAACCGCCCGCCGCTGTCCACGTACAGGAACAGCTCTTCCTGGGTGAAGCCGAACGGCGCAGAAAGCAGCGTGGCGGTGAGGGCGATACCGTCGGTGGGGTCGTCCACCGCAGTTAGCGCGTTCGTCAGGTCGCGCACCTCCTGGCGGTCATAGAACAGGCGCCCGCCTTCCATGCGGTATGGCACCCCGGCTTCACGCAGGGCATCCTCGAACAGGTCCACGTCGGTCATCGCGCCGAACAGCAGCGCCACGTCACCGTAGCGCAGCGGGCGCGTGCCGCCTGTACCCCGCTCGCGCACCGGCCAGTGCTGCTCCTCCACCGCCCGGCGCAGCAGCCGCGCCACCGCGCCCGCCTCCAGCCGCCGCCGGGTACGGGCATCGGGTGGCCTGCCGCTGCCGGTGTCTGCGGGCAGGTGCAGCGCGATCACGCGCGGATGCGGCCACTGTGGATCGGCCGCAATCGCCGGTTCCAGCGGGTCATACGCCGCCTGATACGGTGGGTCACCCGGCCCCATCAACTGGGAGAACAGGCGGTTAACCCAGCCGATCAGCGGTGGCGCGCTGCGAAAGTTCTGGGTGATCGCCAGCGATTCCCCACCGGCCGCTGTGACCAGCCCGTGCAGCGCAAAGTACACGGACAGATCGGCACGACGGAACCGGTAGATCGCCTGCTTGGGGTCACCGACGATGAACAGCCGGCCGGGCGCCGGTTGCGCCTGCTGCCAGCGCCGTGCGTGAGCGCCGTCCTCGGCAAGGAAGGCGACGATCTCTGCTTGCAGCGGGTCGGTATCCTGCACCTCATCCACCAGCAAGTACCGAAACCGGCGCTGGAAGGTCGCGCGTACAGCTGGATGATCGCGTAACAACCCGCGCGCCCACACCAGCAGATCCTGGAACTCGGCTTTGCCCTCTTCGCGCCGTACCGCCTCATACCAGCGCACGAAGCCGGCCAGCCAGCCCATCACTGCCACCGTGGCCGACTGCCCCAGCGCCTGGCGCGCCTCCTGCAACTGGTGGTTGAGGTCCGTGCACAGTTCTTTCTGGCGGGCGCCAGCACTGCCTTCCCAGTTGCGCTGGTTGCCCTTCGGCTTGAACGGCTCCAGGTGCGCCAGCAGCCGCTCAAGCGCCGGGGGGCTGGCCCGCAGGGCGATGTCGCGCCAGCGCAGCAATCCACGGATCTGGCGGGCGCCGGCGTCCTGCTCGCTGCGGCAGCGCGACAGAAGCTGCTCCAGCTCCTGCAGGATGGGCAGCGCTCCAGCCGGGAACGTTGCCACCGGCGGCGGGACGGCTGCAGTCTGCTCAGATAGGAGGTCGCGCTCCTGATGCAGCCACAACGCCATCTGCTGGAGATGCTCGATGCGCATCCCGAGATTGAGCGCCCGGCGGGCAGCCGCGGGCGCTCCCGAAAGTTCCGCGTCCAGCCATTCTTCCCACCGCCGCTCAAACTCCAGCGTGGCCGTCAGGTCATCCATCACGCTGAAGTCGGGATCGAGACCCACCTCCAACGGCCGCTCGCGCAGCAGGCCCTGGGCAAAGGCATGGATCGTGCTGATCTGCGCCTGGTCGAACCGGTCGAGCGCGGCCCGCAGCCGGGTCCGCTCGTCAGCGACCGCTACCCGGGCGGCGGTGTCCAGCTTGGCGCGCAGCCGTGCGCGTAGCTCGGCGGCTGCTTTCTCGGTGAAGGTGATGGCCACAATTGCGGGGATGGTTGCGGCGCCGCTGCGGAGCGTGTGCAGGATGCGCTCCACCATCAGCGTCGTCTTGCCGGTGCCGGCTCCGGCCTCTACCACGAGCGTGGCGGCAAGATCCGCGCGGGCACGGGCGCGGGCCGGCTCATCACGAGCCAGCAGGCTCGCCGCCGCTGCGTCCCCGAGTCCCTCCGGCGGGGCCGTCATGCAATCGCCTCCAGCGCCCGCAGAGCAGCGGCATCGGGATCGTCCCGCCGGCGGGCACAGATCGACGCGATCCCCCGCTCACAGACTTCTGCAAACGGACAGTAACGGCAGTTCTCCGCCTTCTCCCCAGGGTGCGGGAGAAACCGGCCGGCCGCCACGCCCTCAGCGGTGATCCGCAACACCGTGGCAATCTCCGTTTCCCGCTCGCGCAGCGTCGCCAGGTCAAACCGCACCCGGGCGAATGTGCCAGTGCGCGTCACATAGTGATACTCGGCGCTGCCGTCCGCATCGGGCATGAGCGCCAGCGCGCCACGCAGGTATACCGGCAACTGCATCGCCGTCCCGCCACGCAACAGCCCATCCCGCTCATCGCGGCGCCGGCCGGTTTTATAGTCCACCACGCGGAACGTGCGACCATCAGCGGAGCGGTCAATCCGGTCGACCCGCGCGCGAAAGGCAAGCCGGATGCCGTCCACATCGAACGTCACCGCCGGATAGGCGCCGCCACGTGTGCCGAAGCCGGCCTCGTAGTGTACCGGTATCAGGCCGCTCTCCTGCGCGAGAGCGATCTCGGCGGTTAGCCACTCGGATAGGTCCTCCTCAATGGCCAGCCGCTCTACCTCCCAGACCAGCGGCGCGCCGGTCCGCCCGCGCTGCTCCTCCTCGGCGCAGCATTGGGCAGCCACCGCCGCCAGCCGCTGCCGGTAGCGTGGCTCGTACTCGGGATGCAGCGGCAGCTCGCCGGCGGCCTGGGTCTCCTCGTAGAAGCGTTGGAGGATGGCGTGCACCAGCGTGCCGCGCACGTCTGGACGAATGCGGCGCACCGCCTCCGGCTCCTCCGGCCGGTCCAAGCGCAACACGCGCGACAGGAAGTAGCGGCGCGGACAGCGGGCATACATCTCGATATCGGTGGCGGCAAGGATGCGGCTGCCCAACCCGTGCCGCCGCGCCAGCCGCTGCCGCGCCTCCGCGCCCATGAACACGCCGCCGTGCGCGCCGAAGACGCCGGCCGCCCGCGCCACCACCGCCTGCCGCGCGCGGGCGAACTCCGGCGAAACCTGATCAAGGTAGCCGAGCCGTTCTGAGTGCGGGCCAGCGGCGAGCGCCCGTTCGAGCTCGGCCACGTCGTACTCCAGCAGCGTCAGCGCTTCTGCGGGATCGGCGGGCGCCAGCCGGGATGGGGACATGCGCTGCACGAACGATAACCGTGGCAGATCCCCAACCTCGACCGGGACACCGTTCAGCACCTCCGCCACGCGCAGCAGCAGATATGATGGCGGCCGTTCTCGCCCGTCCGCATCCTGCGACGGGTACAGCAGCAACAGCCGCTCGCGGGCGGCGTAGAGCACCTGCTGAAACAGCAGATCCTCGTAGCCCGGGTGCTGCTCTGCCAGCAGGGGTGTACCGGGCAGCGTGGTCGCGACAGCGTTGATCGCCCGGCGGGTGTCCTCATCCAGCACCGGATCGCGCGGGGGCGGCGCGGGGAAACTCCGCTCGGCCACCCCCAGCAGCAACACGGTGTGAAATGACAGCCCGCGGGCATTGGTGAGGTCACCCACAAACAGGCCGGTGTCGAAGTCACCCACGGGGTAGGTGGTGGTGGCGAGCGCCCGCGTCACGGCCGCGTGCAGCGCCTGCGGATGTCCGTCCGGCTCCAAGCCTTCGAGCCTGCGAAGGTCATCCAGCAGCGTGATGACGTCCTCCACCCTGGGATCGTCGAACAGCTCCTGCACCTGAAGCTGAAGGTGCGCCACACCGGCCGCCCACGGGCGTGGTTGATCGAGCGCATCGAGCCGGGCGAACAGCGCGGTCACGACCTGCGAGAGGGCAGCCAGCCGCGTCAGCGTCTCAGTCAGCGCCTGGGCACGGGCGCCGGTCGCCTCCAGCTCCCCTGCCAGCATCCCTTCCAGATCGGCGCGGAGCGCGTCCGGCCGCTCGCGCCACTGCGCCGCGCCGCCCACGATGCCGGCCTCGCGCGTCAGCAAATCCCATGCCTCCGGGGTGGCCTGCGCACCGTCGCTCAGCAGGGCCGGCCAGCGCAGCGGCGCGGTCAGCAGCAGTTCCATGACCGCTGCCCGCCGCCGCTCCGGCCCGGACAGCGCCAGCAGCCCCGCCAGCGCCCGCCCGACACGCGTCTCGCCGAGAGGCAACCCACCCGGTAGATAGTGGGGTACCTCCACCGCGGCCAGTGTCTCATGCACCAGGCGGCGATACGTGTCGCCGTCACGGAACAGGATGGCGATCTCCGGGAGCGGCACCCCAGCCTGTGCGGCGCGCACCGCCTCGCGAGCTGCCTCGCGCACCTCGCGCGCGCTGCCGGGAACGGCGATGATCGCCAGCTCTCCTGCCAGTGCGGGCGGTGGCCCTGCCGCCGCAGGGTCATCGGCAGACCAGGCGGCGCGCACCGCGGCCAGCGCGGGCGGGCCGGCGACCTCGTCCGCTACACGTTCAACACAGCCGAGCGAACGAAAGAAGTCGCGCGATGGATCAAGCCAGCGCGCGGCCGGGGTACCGTCGTGGGGCAGCAGCACTGTCAACGGCGTCCGCGCGGCGAGCGCCATGATGAACTGCCGTTCCGCGCCGGAGAGATCCAGCACGCCGTACAGATACACCGGGCCAGGTAGCCAGGCGCCCCGCTCGACGGCACGGCGGGCCGCCGCCAGCACTCCCGGCGCGTCGGTCAGGCTGCGCTGTGCCAGTGCGGCCCGGTAACCGGCGATGGTGCGCGCCAAATCGCGGAGCAAAGCGGGGTTACCGCAGGTCGGATCATCGGCAGCGGTGATGAGGGCAAACGCGAGGTCTGCATCGTTCGCAAATCCAGCAGACTGCAGTTCACCGGCAGCTCGCAATGTGGCCCGGCGCAGCCCCGGCCGGTGCATGGCTGTGGCCAGCGGCCCGCCCGATGGCAGTGTGGCGGCCACCTGCCGCAGCAACGCGTCATCGCCGTAGCGGGGCAGCAACCGGCCGGCATCGATGCCATCCACCAATCGCCGGGCCAGCTGACTGAGGGTAGAGCGCTGTATTCGGCGCGCGCTTACACCAGCGCCAAGCAAGTCCTCCTCCAGCCGCTTGCCCGCCAGGCCGGCGGCGTTGAGCAGCACGAACTGATCAGGTGCGGCCGGTGCAGACAGCGTCGCGGTGATGTCAGCGCGCAGCCAGCCGGCGAGGGCAGGGAACGAGCCGGTGATCAGGCGATGCATGGGCGGCGTTACTCCACCATCAACAGGCGGCAGGGAGTCGGGTCGATGGTGACGAGCAGCGGGCGGGCATGCCCCTGGAACGACACCACCGCCTGCCCGGGCGCAAGCGATGGGATCCGCCCCCACAGCGCCTGATCAATGCCACCGATAGCGCGCTGCAGGCGGTTGATCGTACTGGCGTCACTGATCTTATGCAGGACCCAGTTGTTGATCAGGCCCAACACCTCATCCGGCAGGTGCTGGGGGAGCTGCGTGACGAACACCAGTCCCAGCCAGCGCTTGCGCCCGCGCCGGGCGATGCGGGCCACCTGCTGAAACAAGACGGGCATCTGCTTGATACGCTCGGCAGACAGAAACTCGTGCGCCTCCTCGATCACGATCACGACCGCCGGCGGTGGCGCATCTCGCTGCTCGGCGGCGCGTGCGGCTGCATCCTGGTACTCGTGCATGCCACGCAGCAGCTCGGCGATGGCCAGGTTGTTAATCTGCGGCGAATCCGTATCCGACAGATCGACGATGGCGACACTGCCGGGTGTGGCTAGCGCTGCGTACGGGATACTGGCCGCTTGCGGATTATCGAAGACGCGCAACCGCTGCATCCGCCGCAACTTGCCGCGCAACGCGTTCCAGGAGGCCGCGTGCTTCGAGAGGTTGTGCTGCTTGACCAGCCGGGCGAAGTGCTCCTCCTTGCCCCGGAACTCGGGGGTGTCCGGCTCCTGCCACGGCGTACCCGCGAGCAGATTGGCGATGGCGCGGACGGCATCGAGCATATGCGTGAGCGTCATGCTCGGGTAGCCGCTCTCCTGGTCGTCCAGCTCCAGCAGTTGCTGGTAATCCTCATCATTGCGGGGGAAGATGCCCAACTCGCGCAGCAGCTGACAGCAGATGTCATAGGACTTGAGGTAACGCTCCTCCTGCGCGTCGCTCAGCTCCAAGATCTCCATCACGGCGTAGGGAGACAGATTGGCGAACGTCAACGAAAATGGCCGGCGCCGTGTGTGTCTGGGGTTGCGGGTATCACGGCCAATGAGGTGATAGATGGTGGTGTTTTCGACACCGGCCGCCGCCAGCCCGCGCCGGCGCAGCGCCTGCAACATCCGCGGATCGGAGGTTGGCTGGTCGATGGCGGTGTATTCGCCCTCCGTGTCCAGCAGCACCACCGCTACCCCGGCAGCCTGGAGCTGGGCGATCAGGCCGGAGACGGTGGTCGACTTGCCGCCGCCGGTGGTGCCGAGGATGCCGGTGTGGCGGGGTAGCACCAATTTGCTGGTGGTAGGGAACCGCACCTCGAGCTGCTCGTGACTCTCCGCCACACCGAGGCGGACGTTCCCTGCCACCCGCAGCACTGCTGCCGTCTCCTCGTCGCCCAATGGAAACACCGGGCTGTTGGGCAATGGCCGGCGGCTGGGTGGCACCAGCAGGCCATCACGGCGTTCGCCCATGACCTCCACCTGTACGCGGCCGTGGTAGCGGGGCAGAAACATGCTGCCACCACGGACCGAGGTGGTAACGACAATCGGCGCATCGGCGCGCAGCCCATCCGGGTCGGCGAATGGCCCCTTGACGACCACACCGAGATAGGTGCGGCCGTCGCGGCGGCTCTCGATGCGCACCAGGGATTGGCTTTGCAGCCGCTCCATCTGGGCGGCCGGCAGCAGCACCGTGAGGGTGCCGTCCTCGCTGTTGGGCGTGTCGAACATGGTGCGGCCGGCGCAGTCCTGGTCTTCCGGCCCTTCCTGCCACAGCCCACCAGCCTGGGCAATCTGCTCGTCCAGCGAGCGATAGACATCGTCGGGGATGGCGTGGATGCTGTCATCCCAGGTACGGTCTCGGGGCGGATCGGCGCCGGGGGTCATCGGGCTCCTCCGGGGATGCGCGCGGCGTAGCCGCCGGCGGCGGGGATGCCGGCCTCCAGCAGCGCCATATGCGCCGTGGTCCGGAATGAGGCCGGGTCAAAGGTGGCGGTACAGATGTAGGCGGCGATATCGAGCAGCATCGGGAAGCCCCGGTGCTCCTGCAATGCGCTGTCGGCCAGGGCGATCAGTGCCGCCAGGTGGGCACTTTCACGATGGGCGTAGAAGATCTGCGCCGGGGAGGCGGCTGCGACCCGGTACACTCCAACGACCACCCGGCTGCCGGTATCGCGGGCGAAGTCGCGCAACCGCTGGAGCCGTGCCCCGCCCCATTCGCCACGGTAGTGCCCTGCCTCAATCACCCGGCCGGTAATCCAGGGCTCCAGAGTATCGACGATGGCGTACGTCAACGGCGGCAGGGCGTCGCCCAGCGTCAACAGCCAGCGCGGTCCGCCACTGGGCACGTAGACAAACTGCCCTTGGTCCACCAGATCCCGCATCAGATCCAGGCCGTGATCCAGCAGCCGGGGCATCCCAGCGCCGGTGAGTAGCTCGTACGCCAGTGGGTTGCCGTGCCCCATGCGCCAGGGGGCGCACGCGTGGTGGAGCAGCGCCGCCCGCTCGGCGTACGCCATGATGCCCCGCCGCCCCAGCGTGCTGAGCATATCGCGGGCGTCATCGGTTTCGCGGCGCCGGTGCTCCAACGCATCCATGGCGGCGTCTACCGGGTCATCGCCCAGCCGGAGATCACGACGCAGTAAGCGTTGAGCCCAGGCGCCCTGGTCCCCCTGGTAGTTCACCAGGCTGATGCCGAGCTGGGTGAGGGTCAGCGGCAGCGTGTCGTGCATGACACTGGCGCCGTCGCAGGCCTCGACCTGGGCGCGAAACAGCAGCCCGCGGTGTACACGCTCGATATCGGCGACGCGGGCCCGATAGACACCGGCGTTGGGCGGCGCGCTCGGACGTCTGGGGATCTGGGGAAAGACGTAACGGCGAATCCCCTCGCGGATCAGTGTCTCGCGGGCGGCCGCCGCAGCGACGTGCTGCTCCAGGCGCAGGTAGAGCTTGGCCAGCTCTTCGCCCGGCAACCAGGAGGTGAGGTCAAGCACGCGCTCTAGCGGCTCACCCGTGACGGTGGTGAACACCTGGCCGCCGGTGGCAGCGCCTGCTTCCTGTTCGGCGTCCAGCTCGGTATCCACGGCTGTCATCCGCGCCGCCTCCTGCCTGGATCACCCGGCATGGCACATGTGGGCGTCATTCTAAGACATCATGATCTTCGCCGCAGCCGGGCAACACCCCACCGCCGCGGCTGCCACCTTATCCCGCCAGCCAATCGCGGAAGGACCGGCCACCAAAGGCAGCGCGGCACAGCGGCTCTGCATATCCGGCAGCGATCACCGGCGGCAGGCCGAAGTCACGCATCAGCAGGCCCTCAGCCAGCTTGACGCGGTCGCGGTGCGAGCGGGGCGGGCCGGCCACGCGCAGCCGGCGCTCCACCTCGCCGGCCGGCGCCAGCAACTCCAGCGCGAGTTGATCTGCCCGCGTCTCCGCCCCCTCGATCTCCTGGCAGCCAATCGGGCCATGTTCGCGCCGGGCCATCAGGTGCATGTGCAGCCCGATGGGCGCTCCGGCCAGCGCCGCCGCTGCCCGCTCGGCCACCGCAGGCGGACGCATGCCATCGAGCGCCTCGGTGATGGCGGGGCCGATACGCTCGACGGCGCGGGCACGGGGGACGAGGTAGTCACAGATAAAGTGCGCCGTCTCGTGGGCGAGCGTGAAGCGGCGTTCCTCCGGTGGGGCTGCGCCATCGAGCATGACCCATCCCTGACCCCCCAGGGCAAACAGGCAACCATGCAGCGGCCGGTCAGGCTCACCACCCGGGACCGGCAGCTGAGCACGGGCTAGGTAGGCCTCGGCATCACGCAGCCACAGGCGAGGTAGCCGCGTCACCGCCAGCGGTAACGCCACCGCGATTGGCTCGTCCAGGTCGCGCGGGTAGGGGACAGGGCGGCCCGCCCTGCTCCAGAAGGCGGCGGCCTGTTCGAGAATGAAGCCGGTGGTCATGTGGCGCGGTCCTCGTCCGGCCGAGATCGCTCCTGCGTATCGCTATCAGCACCCAGCTCGGCTCGGAGCCGGTGGCCGGGATCGTAGTCCGCGCGTTCCTCTCGCAACTCTGCGGCCGGCACGGGCGCATCGCGGGCGGCGCTCAGCATAGTGGCGCCGGACCCGGCCACCTGGCGCATCCGCCGGATGGCCGCCGCGTCGCGCAGGACGCGAGTCAGCGCAAAAGCGTTGACCCCGGCGTACTCGGCGATGCGCTGTACATCAGACGGAAACGACGGCGCGTCACCATCGGGCCAAAGACACAATCCGGCACGCGGCAGATCATCAACGGTGCAGCCGAGCACGCGGGCAAGGGCCAGGTCATCCATGTGGTTCATCATCTGATACGTGGCGAGTGCAGATGCGACGAATGCATCACGGCCTGCTGCGCGGCGCATGGCATGGCGCAGCAGGCGATCCTTGTCATTGCTGGTCACAGAGCTTCTCCCCCAGCCGGTGCAGCGTCTTCTTGATCCGATCTTTGTGCTGGTTGACCAACTTTGCCTGCTCCTTCCGCTCCAGGTGGCCAATGCCAAGGACGGCGGCGGCCTCCGCCGTCGTGCTACGGCCATCGAGGATCAGCTCAAGCAGCCTGCGATCGGTGGGATCGGGCAGCGCCTCGGCCACTTTCACCCGCAACACTGCCGCCACATCTCTCAACTCAACCGCCTCGAAGCCGTCCTGCCCACTGTTCCGGACATCAGGGCGTTGTTCGACAGATTCCAGCGTCGTTTGCCGCTTGCGCTGTGTGTCGAGTTGCTTGCCCTTGTTGGCGATGTCTCCGCGGGCCGACATCTCAAGGTATCCCAGGAGCGTCCGCTTCTCCGGGTGGTACTGCGCGGGCCGCTCGCAGTAGCTGAAGATGGCGTCAGTGACGGCGTCAAAGTGGTCATCGGGGGACAGGTGCCACTTCCGTGCAGTGGCATCGGTCTGCCGCAGCACCTTGGCAAGGTACGTTTCAAAGAGAATCGACGATGCAGTGGGGTCTTTCCTGAGCAGCCGCTGATGGATCTCCGCGTCAAACGGGGTGGCTTCGCTCACACAGCCTCCGTGGAACTCCGGCCGAAGCGCCGGCGCAGCACAAGGGATTGCCGGTTGCGTTTAGGAGCGGCAGGGCGCCGCAGGTGAGGGGGATCGATAGTGTGCAGTCAAGGCTAGTAGCATAAGACAATTCGCGATCAGAAGTCAACTACCACCCACCTGTTAGCATGTGAGCATCCGGTACAGGGGAGGGCGCGCGATGCCCCAGGAGTACACCGCCACCGACACCCGCACGGGTCTGAAGGTCACGATCCACGGCGAATTCCCGCCGGACAAGGATGACCGCATCCGCATCGCCGCTACCTCAAACCTGTTCACCAAGCTGATGGCCACGGTGCTGGCGACGGAGAACAGCACTGAGCGGCGGGCGCTGTTTCGCTCGCTTGAACTGGCGCTGGAGTGGGCCGACGCCGCCGCCCGCCAGGACATGCCGGAGATGAATGCCATTCTTCAGCGCTTCCTGGCCGAGCATGGCATCACCCAGGAGCAGATGCAGGACATCATCCGCCAGTTCCAGGAAGGCCAGGGGCCGGACGGCTTCCCTCCTGTGGGGCCGGGCGAGCCCTAACGGCGGCCACAGGGCGGGACGCACCTCCGGGGCCGGCGCCTGCTGGTCACCATGCATCGTCCTCCTGTCTCTGGCTCACCTCGTTCATTCCTGAATCTTCCTCGTTTATCCTTCCGTGGTACCCTGTCCCGGGCCGCTCTCACCTGCAGACGGGACCGGCTCGGGAGAAGATTGTATGGCGCTACCATCCACCCGCCTTGATGGCAAAGTGGCGATCATCACTGGTGGCGGGCGCGGGCTGGGCAAGGCGATGGCAACCTCGCTGGCCGAGGCCGGCGCTGAGGTGTGCCTCGCCGCACGCACCGAGCACCAGTTGCGCGCCGCCGCCGATGAGATCCGCGACATCAGCGGCAAAGAAGCATTGCTCGTCCCCACCGACATCCGCGACTCGGCCCAGTGCCAGGCGCTGATAGACCGGACCGTTGCCCACTTCGGCCGGCTCGACATCCTGATGAACAACGCCGGCATCGGCGACCGGCGCGGTGGCGGCCACCGCATCTGGGACTGGACCGATGAGGATTGGCGCGACACGATCGATGTCAACCTCTCCGGCACCTTCTACTGCAGCCGCGCCGCCGCCAAGGTGCTGACCGAGCAGAACCAGGGCGGCGTGATCGTCAACGTCGCCTCCGGCACGGCGCTGCGCTCGTCGCCGCAGTCCTTCGGCTACGCCACCGCCAAGGGCGGCGTCATCTCCTTCACCAAGTCGCTCTCTGGACTGCTGATCGGCTACGGCATCCGCGTCAATGGCATCGTGCCGGGCTTCGTCTCGCAGGCGCCGGCCCGCGACGAGGAGGACGCCCAGCGCCGCCACGAGCGCGGCCAGTTCATCACCGCCCGGCGGTTGGGCGAAGCGTGGGAACTGGGCCCGCTGGCCGTCTACCTGTGCTCAGACGCCTCCAGCTACATGACCGGCGAATGCTTCATCATCGACGGCGGCGGCCTGGCCGGCGGCATTGCGCCCACCGGCTACCGGCCGGACGCTGCGGAACAGGGGGCCCGCGCATGACCGACCGCAGCGGCTGGGACCGCAAATCGGGATTTGATCTGGCGGGCAAGACCGCGCTGGTGGTGGGCGCCGAGACCCCCGCCGGCGCCGCCACCGCCCGCACGCTCGCGCAGGCGGGCGCCGCCCTCGCGCTCGTTGCCGCCACCGGCGACGTCACCGCCCTGGGCGCGCTGGCCGGGGAGATCTCCGCCAAGCACACCACTGCCTGGGACGTGACGGATGATGCCGCGGTGAATGCCGGCATGCGGGCGCTGTTCGCGGCGGGGGCGGCTCCCAGCATTCTCGTCACCGCCCAGGACGCGCCCTTGCTCGCGCCCATCGGCGGCACCGACGCGATTGCCTACCGGCGGACGATGGCGGTGGTGGCAGGCGGCACCTATTACGCCGCCCGCGCCTTTCTGGCGAGCCTGCCGGAGAGCATGGCCAACCCGCGCATCATCTGCATCACCACGGTGTTCGGCGAACGGGGCATGGATAACATCAGCGCCTACGCCGCCGCGCACGGCGCCGTGCACAACCTGGTGCGGGCGCTGGCCCAGGAGGTAGGGGCGCGCAACGGCGCCACGGTGAACGGTATCGCTACCGGCTGGATGACCGATACCCCGGGGCGCGGGCCGGATGTCCTCGGCCAGAACCGGCTGATGCGCTTCGTGCCCATGCGCCGCTTTGGTGAGCCGGCCGAGATTGGCCCGCTGGCGGTGCTGCTCGCCTCCGACGCGGCGGGCTACATCTCCGGCCAGGTGCTGCATATCGACGGCGGGGTGAATACGCACCTGTAGCGGTTAGCGGTCAGCGGCGCCGCGCTCCCTGCTGATTGCCGGCCCTTGACCGCCGGCGCTTAGCAGCGAGCGGTCGACGGTATCCACCCCGGCGCGGCCGCATAGGGTGAGGGCGGTGGCGATCTCGTCACGCAGCAGGCCGAGCAACCGCCCGACCCCCTGCTGGCCGTCCACCGCCAGCGCCCACAAGTAGGGGCGGCCGATGCAGACGACGCGAGCGCCGAGCGCCAGGGCGGTGAGCACGTCCGTGCCACGGCGCACGCCGCCGTCCAGGTAGACCTCGGCCCGGCCCTGGACCGCCGCCACCACCTCGGGCAGCACCTCAAGGGCGGCCGGAGCGCCGTCGAGCTGGCGGCCACCGTGGTTGGATACGATCACGGCGGCCGCGCCGTGTTCCACCGCCAGCGCGGCATCCTCGCCGCACATGATGCCCTTGAGCACCACTGGCAGCCCGGATAGCTCCCGCAGCCAGGGCACCACGTCCCAGGTCAGCGACGCGTCGAAGCTGCCCTGACGGCCGTCGGGGAAGTTACCGCGATGCAGCCGGCGGCGGACGGCATAGCCGGAGCGGATCTCCCGCTCCCGCCGGCCCAGCACCGGCGCATCGACGGTGAGCACGATAGCGCGATAGCCCGCCGTCTTCGCCCGGGTCACCAGTGAAGCAGTCAGCTCGCGGTCCGAGAAGCAGTAGAGCTGAAACCACAGTGGCCCGGTGGCGGCGGCAGCGATCGCCTCCAGCGGCAGGCTGCTGGCGGTGCTGGCGATCAGAAGTGAGCCGGCAGCAGCCGCGGCCCGGGCGGTGGCCGCCTCACCCTCCGGATGGGAAAGGGCGTGCTCCCCCGCCGGCGCCAGCAGCACCGGCATCGCCACCGGCTGGCCCAGCACGTTGGTGTGCAGCCGCGGCGCGGTGACACCGGTGAGCACCCGCGGGCGCAGCGCCCAGCGGTCGAACGCCTGGCGGTTGCGGCGCAGCGTCCGTTCATCCTCGGCGCCGCCGGCGATGAAATCCGCCACTTCCACGGGCAGCCGAGCGCGCGCTAGCGGCTCATACTCGTCCAGGTTGACGGGGCTGTCGGGCATGGCGGGCACCTCGGCCGTGGCCGGCAGGCTACTCGACGATGGTCAGCGGCAGCGGGCCGGAGCCACGACCGCGGCCCAGGCCGGCATTGGCGGCGGGACCGGCCGGCGGGATGACGCTGCCCTCCGGCGGGTCACGCCAGACACCATCAGCCTGTAACAAGCCGATCAGCTCGGCCACTCCCTGCTCCTGCGCGATGGACTCCTTCACCACCTCGCGGCCACGGTACAGGGCGATCTTGCCGCCGCCCTTGCCGACGTAGCCGTAATCGGCGTCGGCCATCTCCCCCGGCCCGTTGACGATGCAGTTGTGGACGAGGCACAGCGAACTGACGTAGGTGTGCGCGCTGGCTACCTCGATATTGTGAACCGGGCCGTGATAAGGCACGGCGCGCACGGCTTGCACCGGCAGATACAAATACTGCTGATCAATCCCTAAGCGCGCCGTCTGATACGGCCGCTCCGGCAGGTCAAGCGACAGGCCTACCTGCACCGCCAGCCGGCGCAGGCCATCGGCGGCGGTGACCGAGATGTAGTGGGCCATCTGCCGCCGGGCCGGACGGCGCTCCAGGAATGTTGCGGCGATGCCCTGCCGCAGAAGTAACTGGTGGACCTGGAGGGCGAGGGTAGGAGAAACGGTGACATAGGTGGCGCGTGGATAGCCACGCACGGTGCCCACATAGCCATCGCATTGCCACAAGGTCTTGACGAGAACGGCTTGTTGCTCTTTGGGCAGGAAAAGCATCCATTGGGGTAGGCGCTTGTTCGCGGCACGCCGCCCGAACATCGTGGTGAACAAGCGTGCCAACCGGGAGGATGAAACTACGACCTCGCAACTATGGCGCAGTGCGTGCTCGCGCACACTCACGGGCGCGCCCATATTGCGCACCATCGATGCCACCCGGTCGGCTAAGGCCCGTTCGTGCAATCCGAATGTGAAGAAGAGCTGATGCGGTGCGTCTTTGGGTCCACCCGCCGAGCCTTCGGCAACATAGCATGCCGCGAGGGTGAGCAGGTTGTCATCGACCGGGATGTCGGGCGCTTCCGGCACATGCCCGACCGCTTCTTCTCCTTGGAGAATGGGATAGAGCAGCACCGAGTCACGCGTAATCGCCTCGGCCGGATACCATCGTGCCGCAGTCTCGCCGGTGACTGTACGGGTGACGTTCTCCCACCGCCGCCGTCCGGCCTTGACTGTGCCGGGGCGTGGGAGCGCCATTACGGGATGATTGGGCGTCATGCGCACGGCCGGCGCACCACGCGGTTTGATCTCGACCAGGGCACCATCGAACTCGTGCGTCTGTACGGCCGTGACCGGCGCATATGTCCCCCTATCGGTCAGAACCTCAGTGCCCTCACTGAGGTTCGCGATCCCCGTCAGCCCCTGCGTGGTCACGACCCGTTCATCGGGCGGGAAGCACCCCATCACGGCGACGTTGAGGCCGACGAGATGGCGGGTGGCATCGCGCACCTCGTTGAGGACCGTGGGCAGGTCGAACTTGGTGCGGCCACAGCCGGGGCAGGCGACGTACTCCACCTGCGTGCGCCGCAGACCCAGCGCCTGCAAGATCTCGTAGCAGACCGGCAGCTCGTTGATCGGGTCCTCGGAGAGTGAGACGCGGATGGTATCGCCGATGCCCTCGGCCAGCAGGGTGCCGATGCCGGTGGTGGACTTGATGCGGGCGTACTGGCCGTCGCCCGCCTCGGTGACGCCCAGGTGCAGCGGGTAGTCCATCCCCTCTTCGGCCATTCGCTGCGCCATCAGCCGGTTGGCCTGGATCATCACCGGCACCCGCGAGGCCTTGAGCGAGATCACCAGGTTGCGGTAGCCGTGCTTCTCGCACAGCCGTAGGTACTCCATGGCGCTCTCGACCATGCCCCGCGGCGTATCGCCGTAGGTGACCAGCATCCGCTCGGCCAGCGAGCCATGGTTGACGCCGATGCGCATGGCGATGTCCCGCGCCTTGCAGGCCTCGATCACCGGCAGCAGCGATGCTTCAATCGCCGCCAGCTCGGCCGCATGCTCGGCGGCGGTGTACTCCTCGGCACGGCCGCGCGGCTTGCGGAAGACAAACAGGCCGGGATTGATGCGCACCTTGTCCACGAACTGGGCGACGGTGACGGCGATGTCGGTGCCCTGATGATGGACATCGGCCACCAGCGGAATGTCGTAGCCGCGGGCGGTGAGTTGCTGCTTGATCTCGCCCAGGCAATACGCCTCTGCCATGGTGGGCGTGGTGACGCGCACCAGCTCGCAGCCGGCCTCGGCCATGCGGATAATCTGGGCGACGCAGGCGTCAACGTTGCGCGTCTCCTCGGTGATCATGCTCTGCACCAGCACCGGCGCATCGCCGCCGATCACCGCCCTGCCCACTCGCACGGCACGTGTCCGGCGGCGCGGGTAAACCATCTCCGGATGCATCGTCGCTCCCCTCCCGCTGTCGATGCGCTCGGACCGATCGTAGCACGGGGCAGGGGTAGCCACGACGCCATAACGGCGGCCGGCCATCGCCGCGCATGCGCCGCCGGGGCCCTCAGCGCCGCGGCAGGCGTGGCCGTACGCCGGCCCCTGAAAGACGGCCGAAAACGGCCGCCCAGGAACCGCAATGGTCGCCTAGCTGACACCCGCGCCGCGGACCGGCCGGTAGGGTGGACCCATCAGCAGGCGAGCACACGACAGGAGGCACTCCCATGAGCAGTGAGCCGATGCGCATTCCCTCGGTGGCCGGTGACGTCCAGGGCTTCATTCTTCCCCTTGTCTTCGGTGCGGCCGCCGTTGCCGGCTTTGCGGCGGGCTACTTCGGGACGAAGAGCGCGCTGGAGGACTCCAACTCGGGCCCGACCACCGGCCAGATGATCCAGGGCTGGGTGGATCAGGCCAACGGCGCGCGCGCCCGTACGATTCGGTAGATTCGGTGGATAAGGAACGGCGCCTCCCTGGCCACCGGCGCAGTGCCGGGTAGGGAGGCGCCCTCACCTGCGTGGTGCGGTGGCCGGCTAGCCCACCACCTGATAGGCGTTATGAACGTACTGGGACACCATGCGCTGAGCGTTGAAGAAGGAGCCGTTGATGGCGATGGTCGAGCGCATCGTCTCTGCCCAACGGTCAGGCTGGTCGTAATACAGCGGCAGGATAACCCGCTCCAGCTTGCCATACAGCGATTCGGCCTCCGCGGCCGCATCCGGTGAACCCTCGATAGACCAGCCGGTCACGTTCTCCACGTGGCCTTCCACCCACCAGCCGTCCAGCACACTCAGGCTGGGCACGCCGTTGAGCGCTGCCTTCATACCACTGGTGCCTGAAGCCTCGTGCGGGGCGAGCGGTGTATTTAGCCACAGATCGACCCCAGCCACGAGCAGGCCGCCGAGTGCCATGTCGTAGTCCTCCAGGTAGACCACGCGGACGACGTCTTTCACCTCATCCGCTGCTTGGAACACGCGACGGATGAGCGCCTTGCCGCCTTCGTCGTGCGGGTGCGCCTTGCCACCGTAGATGATCTGCAACGGTCCGCTGCGCCGGGCCATGCGCTTGAGCCGGTAGGGGTCGGTGAACAGCAGGTCGGCGCGCTTGTAAGCGGTGGCACGGCGGGCAAAGCCGATAGTGAAGGCCGTGGGATCCAGCCGTTCACCGGTGCGCCGCTCCACCTCGGCGACCAGCGCCCGCTTCGCCTCATGGTGGGCAATGGCGATATCCACCCGCGGCAACCGCCAGGCGTAGCGGAGATAGAGGTTGTCGCGCCGCCACTCGGGGATGTGGCGGTCATACAGCGCCATGAAGGCGGGGCTGGTCCAGGTGCCAGCGTGCACGCCGTTGGTGACAGCGGCGATATCGTGGCCGGGGAACATATCGCGCGAGACTTCCTCGTGGCGCTTGGAGACGCCGTTGACGTAGCGGGAGCAGGCCAGCGCC
>CAUJGQ010000030.1 GCA_963170165.1 Chloroflexota bacterium
CCGAACAGTGGCCGGTCGTCGTACCAGCGCAGCCGGTCACGTAAGCGCACGACTTCGCCGAACACAGCAACGGCCGGCCGGTCGGTGGGCAGGCCGGCAGACAGCTCAGTAATGGTAGCCAGGTTGCCGACAACAGTCTGCTGGCGGGCGTGCGTACCCCAGCCCACCACGGCGACCGGCGTATCGGCCGCCCGGCCGTGCTGCAGCATGGCCGCCGCCACGGATGCCAGGTTGCGCACATCCATCAGGATGATGGTGTCCACAGCCGTGGCCAGCTTGGCCCAGTCGATGGGGGCGCCCGGTCCCTCCCGCTCCTCGTTGCCGGAGACGACGGCGAAGGTCGCGGCCAGCCCGGTCTGGGTGATGGGGATGCCGGCGTAAGCCGGTGCGGCAATCGCCGAGGTCACTCCGTTCACCACTTCGAACGGCACTCCCGCCGCCCGTAACGCGGCCGCCTCCTCATCGCCCGGACCCAGCACAAACGGGTCGCCACCGGTCAGCCGCACGACGGCCCGACCCTCCCGCGCACGGGCAATCAGCAGCGTATTGACCTCATCCTGGCTCACCGAGTGCAGGCCAGGCTGGTCGCCGACGTAGATCACCTCGGCGCCCTCAGGCACGATCTCCAGGAACTCCGGGGCGACCAGCCGGTCGTAGACCACAACCTCCGCGCGCCGCAGCGCCTCGTGGCCGCGCACCGTGATCAGTCCCGGGTCACCGGGTCCGGCGCCAACCAGCCAAACCTTGCCGCTCATTCCGCACCGCTCCTGCTGTGTGCCGCGGATCTGTCTCCACCGGCCTGTCATTCTGCTCCATCATCGGCTGCGGGCAGCGGTGGCGCCAGCGCCGTCACGACGGCCAGCGGCCGGTTTCCTTCTGCTGGTCCTCGTACGCGCGCGTGATGGCAATCAGCACAGCGTCAGCAACCTGGGCGATGTGGTCATGCGCCTCAGCCGACCGGTCCGGCGTCAGGCTGTGACGGGCAGCCAGTTGGGCCACGGTCTCTTCGAGCGAGCGGCGGAAGAAGGTGAACGCCTCGACCGTGGTGCTGAGCGGCAACCCGCCTGCTGCGAGTTCCAGCCCGTATTCGTGCCCGAGCGCCCGTGCCTCTACAAGCAGCCGTGCTTTCCCGCGGCGCGCAGCGAGATGCTCATCGGCCAGTGCGATCAGGCGCCGGCCCAGGGCGCGCATCCGCAGCCGGGCCGTCTCGTCAAGATCTTGGTGCCAGTGGGCGCTGGTCACCTGACGGCCCTGCAGGCGGCGGCGGATGCGCGCCAGCGCCGCATCGCCTACGGCGCCAATGGCGTCACGTGGCGTGTCAGGGGCATCGAGCAGCGCGCGGATGTCGGCCTCGGCAAACCGCCGGTGACCGCCCGGGGTGCGGAAGGTGCGCACGCGGCCCTCGTCGGCCCATCGCCGCAAGGTGGTCTCGTTGACGCCGAGCAGCTGGCAGGCGCGACCGAGCGATAGCCAGCCATCCGCCGAACCGGTCCCCTTGCTCTGATGGGGTGCGGGCATGGTGCTACTCCAGCGCCGTGGAGATGATCCAGCTTACGACAGAGATGATGATCGCACCCACCAGCGCGGGCCCAAACCCATCGACGGTGACGTTCGCCCCGAGTTGATCCGAGAGCCAAGCGGCAATGCCCAGGATTGCGGCGTTCACCACCAGCAAGAACAGGCCAAGCGTGAGCAGGATCAGCGGACAGGTGAGCAGCTGCAACGCCGGCTTGGCGATGGCATTCACCAGGCCGAAGACGGCCGCCATGACGGCATATGACGGCCAGCCAGAGATGTGAATTCCACCCACCAGAGCATCTGCAACAAACAGCGCCGCAGCGTTGATCAGGAAGCGGATGGCGATGTCACGCAGGCGGTACTCGCGGCTGCCGATGGCGATCATCTGCCGCCGCTCCTCCCCGGGCTATCAGTCAGCGGTGATTTGCCGCAGCAGCGATGCGACCTCGATGGCGGCGGCGGCGGCGTCTCGACCTTTGTTGCCGGCCTTGGCGCCGGAGCGGTCGATTGCCTCCTCCAGGGTGTTGGTGGTGAGCACACCGAAGATCACCGGAGTTCCTGCTTCGTAGCCGGCACGGGCGATGCCCGCGGCCATATTGGCTGACACGTAGTCGAAGTGGGGCGTGGCTCCCCGAATCACTGCCCCGAGACAAACGATCGCATCGTGCCGGCCCGTGTCCGCCAGGCGCCGGGCGACCAGCGGGATCTCGAAGGCGCCTGGTACCCAACAGATGGTAACCGCATCGTCGTCAACGCCATGCATCCGCAGGGTGTCCAGCGCGCCATCCAGCAGCGGGCGCGTCACGAACTCGTTGAAACGAGCCACAACCACGGCCACGCGTAGACCGCGGCCGTCCATCGTGCCGGTGATGGTGTGGGTCACGCCAGTGCCTCCTTATGGCGGCGCGACCCGCCTCCGCTCTTGCGCCGGCTGGCGCCTTCACCGTTCGGTTCGCCCAGGAGATGGCCCATCCGCGTCCGCTTGGTCTCTAGATAGCGGACGTTGTGCGGGTTGGGGTCGACCTCAATTGGTACCCGTTCGGTGACCTCCAGGCCGTACCCCATCAGGCCGGTGCGCTTCTCCGGGTTGTTGGTCAGCAGCCGCAGCCGGCGCACGCCCAGGTCAAGCAGGATCTGCATGCCGATGCCGTAGTCGCGCCGGTCGGCTGGGAAACCGAGCGCCTCGTTCGCCTCTATGGTGTCCAGCCCCTCATCCTGGAGGGCATAGGCGCGGATCTTGTTGTGCAGGCCGATGCCCCGCCCTTCCTGACGCATATAGAGGAATAGTCCCCGCCCCTCCATCGCGATCTGCTCGAGCGCCTGCTCCATCTGTGGACCACAGTCGCAGCGCAGGCTGGCAAACACGTCGCCCGTCACGCATTGCGAATGCACGCGCGTCAGTACCGGCGCCCCGTCGTCGATCTCGCCCATCACCAGCGCAACGTGCTCGTCGGGGTCGTATTGGGATCGATAGCCGATGACGCGGAACTCGCCAAACCGGGTGGGCAGACGCGCTTCACTGACCCGTTGCACCAGCCGCTCGCGGTGGAGCCGGTAGGCGATCAAGTCCTTAATTGCGACGATCTTGAGCCCATGGCGCTGGGCGAACCGGCGCAGATCAGGAAGGCGTGCCATGGTGCCGTCTGGCTTCATGATCTCGCACAGGACCCCGGCCGGGGTGCGCCCGGCCAGCCGGCAGAGGTCGATGGTAGCTTCCGTGTGGCCTGCCCGCACGAGCACGCCGCCAGGGCGAGCACGCAGCGGGAACATGTGACCAGGCATGACGAGGTCGTCCGGCCGGCTGCGCGGGTCGATCAGGACACGAACGGTGTGGGCGCGGTCGTAGGCGGAGATGCCGGTGCTGACGCCGCGGCGGGCCTCGACAGAGACCGTAAACGGCGTGCCATGGGATGACGAATTGCGGTCGCGCGGGATCATCAGCGGGATACGCAGTTCGTCGGCCCGCTCCTCAGTGATGGAGATGCAGATAAGCCCCCGGGCATGCTTGGCCATGAAGTTGATGCTGTCAGGCGTCACCACATCCGCCGGGATGATCAGGTCACCCTCGTTCTCGCGATCCTCATCGTCGACCACCACCAGCATCCGGCCGGCGCGGAACTCCTCCACTGCCTCTTCGACGGACGCCAGGCTGGATCGCCGGCGCGTTGCCTGACCGGCCATGTCGCCACCCTTCCTCTCGGCTTGGACCCCTGCGCGGGTGCCCGTACCCCGTTCCTATTTGGCGCTGCGCTCAACGAGTTGTTCAACGTACTTAGCCAGAATATCCGTTTCCAAGTTTACGCGATCTCCCGTTCTGCGCCCGCCCAGGTTGGTGTGCGCGCGGGTGTAGGGGATGACCGTGATGGAGAAGGACTGATCATCCCGCGCGACAACCGTCAGGCTAATGCCGTCGACAGTGATGAAACCCTTCTCCACGATGTAGCGGGCCTGCTCCGGCGCCACCGCGAAAGTTATGAGCCAGGCGTTGCCATCTGGCTGGATGCTGGCAATCGTGCCCGTGCCTTCGATGTGTCCCTGGACAAAGTGCCCGCCCATGCGGGTGGAGGGCAGCAGCGCACGTTCCAGGTTGACTGGATCCCCCGCGTGCAGGTCACCGAGGTTGGTGCGGCGCAGCGTCTCCGGAACGGTATCCACGCTGAAGCTATCTGGGGTCAGCGCTGTCACGGTGAGGCACACGCCGTTGACACAGATGCTGTCACCGAGCGCAGCATCCTCGAGCACCTTTGCCGCGTGGATCACCAGGCCGCCCGGCAGGGTCTCTGCCACCGTGCCCGTCTCTTCGACAATGCCGGTGAACATGGGCGCCCTCCCTATTCCGTGCCGCCGGCGGCGCGCAATGCGGCAATCCGGTCGCCGTCCCAGCCGGCCTCTTGAAGCAGCTCACGGGTATGCTGGCCGCGGGCAGCGGGCAGCGTGCGAATCGCGCCCGGCGTCTCAGAGAGCTTGATCGACAGCCCCACCTGCTGCACGTTGCCGAGGGTGGGGTGCGGTACGTCCACAATCATCCCGCGCGCCCGGATCTGCGGGTCATCCGGTAGTTCCTCAACGTCATACACGGGCGCGGCGCACACGTCCTTGTCTTTGAGATACGCAAACCAGTCATCGCGCGTGCGGGTGTTGAAGCGATCGGCTAAGAAGGCGCGAACCTCCTCCCGGCGCTCGCCGGTGGCGCCGTGGTCGCCGGCGTATTGCTCACCGCCGAGCGCCCGGCACAAGTTCTCGTAGAACCATACCTCGTTGGCGCCCACCGAAATATACTTGCCGTCCTTGCATCGATACACCGAGTAATACGGGTTCAGGCCGGTGAGCCGGTGCCCGCCCCGTCGCACCGGTTCGGCGCCGCCGTAGCTCTCGGAGATCGCGGCGGCCATGAGTGTCAGGACGCCGTCGGTCATTGCCAGGTCAATGTTCTGTCCGCGACCGGTGCGCTCGCGGGCGATGATCGCGATGCAGATCGCCAGCGCGGCGTGCATACCGCCGCCGCCGTAGTCGCCGATGATGTTGCCAGGGATGGCAGGCGCACCATCGCGCGCGCCGGTGATCCCCAGTGCACCGCCCAGTGCGATGTAGTTGATATCGTGCCCCACCAGCAGCCGGTATGGCCCTTCCTGGCCGTAACCGCTGATCGAGCAACAGATGATACGCGGGTTAATCACGGCCAGTGTCTTGTAATCGACACCGAGCCGCTCCACAACGCCCGGCCGGTACCCTTCCACCACCACATCGGCCGACTGCACCAGGTCAAAGAAGGCCTGTCGCGCATCCGGGTGCTTGAGGTTGAGGGTGATGGAGCGCTTGTTGCGATTGAGCGCGTTGTATGCGGCCCGCCGCTCCTCACGCTGGCGAGCGCCGTCATCCTGGGCATCTCGCTCCATGACGGCGCGGCGGCCACCACCCGGCTCCTCGATGCGGATGACGTCCGCGCCCATGTCCGCCAGCAGCATCGTGCAGTGGGGACCAGGAGCAAGGCGTGATAGGTCCAGCACGCGGATGTGATCAAGTGGCAGCACGGGCAGCCTCGGCGCCGCAGGTGGCTACACGCAGCGTAGTGAAGCGCCACGAAACGGGCAACGCAAGCCGGCCAGCACCGGACGCGCCCTCAGCGAAATACGCCTTCTGCGTCCAACTGTTGATACTCCTCTGCCGAGAGGCCACACAACCACTGCCAGATCGCTTGATTGTCCTGGCCCAGCAGCGGCGCCGGCCGCGGCGGCACCGGGGTTGCACCGTCGACGCGGTACGACAACGCATCGTACGGGAAGTCACCCTGCACCGGATGGCCAATGTGCAGGAAATGGCCGCGATGCATCAACTGGCTATCTGCATGGACGTCGCGCATGTCGGCGACGGGTGCACACGGCACATCGACGGCTCGTAACACCCGCGCCACCTCGGCCGGTGAACGGAACCGCGTCCACGCGCTGATCAGCTGTTCGAGCTCGTCTTCGTGCTCTTTGCGTCCCAGGAGGGTGGCAAAGCGTGCGCCGGTGGCCCACGCCGGCCGGCCAAGCGCGGTCACCAGCCGCTGCCACTGCCCGTCGTTGTACACGGCAATCGCCACCCAGGCGTCGTCGCCGGCACAGGGAAATGCGCCATGTGGGGCGGCATGGGGGTGACGGTTGCCCTGGCGGCTTTGTACGTGGCCGTTTGTGGCATAGTCCAGCAGCGCTGCATCCAGCACGTACATCGACGCTTCCTGCTGCGACAGGTCAATGTACTGGCCCTCACCGGTGCGCCTGCGGTGCTCCAGGGCGCTGAGCAGGGCGAAGGCCGCCATGTGCGAGGCGACGAAGTCGGTGTAGGCCACGCCGGTACCGACCGGGGGACGATCCGGCCAGCCCGTGAGGTGGGTGACCCCGGCCGAACCCTGAATCACGGTACCGAACCCTTTGTGATGCCGTTCGGGGCCGGTCTGTCCCGCCAGGCCCATGGAGATCATGATCATGTCCGGCCGTACCGCGCGCAGCGCCTCGTAACCCAGCCCCAGCTTGGCCATGGTTCCCGGCGTGAAGTTCTCCGTCACGATGTCGCAGGTGGCTACCAGGCGCTTGGCCAGGTCCGCGGCTCGGGGGTCACGAAGATTAAGGGTAACCCCGCGCTTGCCCAGGTTGACGTTGGCGAAGTAGGCGGTGGTGTTGGGGCCCGGCTCGCCACCGATGAACGGCTCACCGGCGCGCAGCACGTCCGGCCGGCCGCGCGACTCGATCCGGATCACCTCGGCGCCGTGGACGGCCAGGTACTGCGTGGCCAGCGGTCCGGCGATCACCCAGGCAAAGTCGGCGACCCGTAGCCCGGTAAACGGTCGCAGCCGCGGATTGCTCATTGGCTGTCTCCCTTGCGCCGCATCGCTAAATCGCGCCTACCGCCGCTAGCAAGCGCATATCCGCCAGGCTCAGGCCGAGCTCGCCCGCGTAGATCGCGTGGTTGTGCTCCCCGATCCGCGGCGGCCGCGGCCCGCTCAGCCAGGGTGTGGCACTCATCCGGAAGGGGGCGCCCGGATAGCGCAGTGTCTCCCCAAGCTCCGGGTGTGGCACCGCCGCCCAGAAGTCCCGCGCCGCCAGCTGCGCGCTCTCTACCAGGTCCTTTGCCGAGGATGCCTGGGTGACGTACAGGCCAAAGTCCTGGCCCTCGGTATGGAGCGCCGCTGATGGCCTTGAGACGAAGTAGCGCTCTAGCGCCGCCTCTAGTTGCGCTTCCTGCGCTTCAGGTGGCGCACCCTCCCCAAACGCCGGCTTGCCCTGCCAGGCGTCAACCCGAAAATCGAGTTTAATGCCGGCGCGGTCGAGCCAGCGCTGGATGTCCCGCCAGTTCTCCGGCCGCCGGTAGAAACCGATGAAGCCGTCCGCCGCGGCGTAAATCAGCCGGCGGCCGGGGCCGCCCGCACGTCCGCCACCCGTGCGGTGGGTGATGGCGCCCTTGGCGGGCCACAGCATCCGGTTGTTGGCCACCGCTGTGACGATGGTCTGCTGGACGGACACATCCATGTGCACCGCGGCGCCCTCCGAACGGGCGATGTTGAGGCCAATCAGCGCCGCTACCGCGCCGTGCAGGCCGGCCTGGGCGTTGGCCTGCTCGGCCGTCACCCGGACAGGCGGGCGGTCACGGTCGCCGCACAGGTACATAAGGCCGCCGGCCGCCATGCCAATCAGGTCACTGCCGGGGTCCGCGGCCCGGGGGCCATCCTGGCCGTACAGACTAATTGAGACCATTACCAGCGCCGGATTACGGGCGGCAAGCGCAGCGAAACCAGCGCCGGCCCGATCAAGCGCCCCAACCTCCTGCGATTCGACGACGATCGCGGCGGTCTCCGCCAGCCGCAAGAAGAGAGCGCGGCCGTCGGCCGTGGCCGGATTGAGCGTGATCGAGCGCTTGCCGGCATTGTGCTGGAACCAGTACAGCGACCGCTCGGGGTGGGGCACGCCATGATAGAACGGTGCAGTGCGACGCGATTGGTGCCCGCCGGGGGGCTCAATGCGGATTACGTCGGCGCCCACCCCCGCGAGCAGCCTGGTGCTGAGCGCGCCGAAGTAGCCCGACAGGTCCAGGACGCGTAGGCGGTCCAATGGGGCGGCGGTGGCCACGTTGGCAGTCATGCCGGCATAGCCTATGGCCCGCGCCTGCTAAATGCAAAGCCGGCACAGAGGGTTAGACAGAGCGGGGAGGGAGCGATCAATGAGTACTGACGCCGGCCTGATCGCGCGCCGCCCGGAGTCTCCGATTCTCGCTACCAGCACATAGCTGGTCAGCAACTCGCTCGGCGCCATACCGGCCAGCACCCGCGCCGCGTTCCATGAGTACACAGCCTCATGGGCGGAAGACGGTGTGATGGCATCGAACCGCTGGACGCCGATGCTTCGGGAGGTAGGCGACCTGCTCGCCTCCATCCTGGACGCGATCGCAGCGCTCCGAGCCGGTAGTGCAGCAGGATCGGAAGCAGGGCGCCCGGGCCAGCCGCCACGTTGCGCAGGCCGGCTCTCAACTCACAAGATGATGCCGATCGCGATGTTGACTGCGATCGTGATGACCGCGCCGATCAGCACGGTGGCGACGGCGGGGCCGGTGCTGCTGTCCATGGCAGCGCGCACGCCGATTACCGCGCCGATGAACTGCCAGATGCCGGCGACCAGCCCTACCAGCGCGCCCAGGCCGGGAATAAACGTGAGGAACAGCAACACGCCCGGAGTCTGAGCGAAGCCGATGGTGCGCAGCATTTCACCGGGGCTGGTGCGCATCTGCGGATGTGAAAAGAAGGAGGTGGCAATCCAATACGAGAGGAAACCCCACATCACCCAGGTAAGAAACGTTGCCGGAATGGTAACGACCGCACCCCAGATAGAGCCGGACAGCAGGGCGCCGATGGCCCCGGCAATCGCGACCATGATCACGATTTGGGCGGCTTGACCGGTGGCGTTGCGGTCGCGCTCCACCTCTTCGTACAGGCGTGCATCAAGCCGCGCGGCGCGGATCATACGGGACAGCAGGCCGCGTCTCGTCTCCGTGTACACCGGTGCATACCCTCCTGCGTTTGCAGGACAGTATAGGGGATGCACGGTGGGCCCGGCTGCTTGCTACCCGCTCCACGGCTCGTGGTATGCCACAAAGTGCAGCCTGCCGGCGCACCGCCGCAATTCAGTGACCGATGCCGGTTCGCAAGGGGTGGTGTGTAGCCCGTCGAGCGACTGCCCCTCGACCGTGAGGCGCAAAGCCAGGATCGGATCGCGGTGCGAGACGGCGAGCAGCGGACCGCGGGGATAGCGGCGGGCCGCGCGTTGCAGCAGCCGGCACATGCGTTCCGCCTGCGCCGCCAGCGTCTCACCGGCGGTGACCTGTGAGGGGGCTTCCATAAAGAGCCGGTACTCCGCAGGGAAGCGATCTGGCCGCTCGTGGATGGGCGTGCCCTGCCACACCCGCGCCAGCTCGCTCTCGCGCAGCAGCCAGGAGCGGTGCACCGGTACGCCCGGCAGGTGATCGTGGATGATGCGGGCGGTCTGTACGGCGCGCAGCAGCGGGCTGGTAAACAGCGCTACCGGCCCGCGCTCCCGCAGGAACCGCGCAGTTGCGGCGACCGCGATGCGCCCGTCTGGCGCCAGGCCCATGCGGGGCAAGAAGCCGTACGCCACCCGGTGCGGATTGTGTACGCGTCCGTGGCGGACCAGGAAGATGGGCGCGCAGTCTCCGTCCGGCACGCTGCTACGCCGCGATGTGACCCTGGCTGGCCAGGAAGTCTCTGGTGGCCTGAACGGTTGGGAACACGCGCGAGCCAATCGCGTCAATCACGTCGATGATGTCATCGTTCGCGTTGGCGTCGTACGCGAGGTCGATGACGTCGGCGCGCTCCACCCGGCCCTGCGCCTCGTACGCGCGGGTGACAAAGGACTCGATCTCAGACCAGGCGATGGCCATAGGTGGCAGCTCCTCGTGTGTTCGCCCTCAGTGTCGCCCGTTCCGGCGTTACGGGGAAGCTGCCACACGGCCGCCGCGCCGTTCCTTCGCCTTGACAACGCTCTTGTAAGCCCCCTACAATACGAGCGTTAGCACTCTCGATTGATGAGTGCTAACAGGTTATCGCGCGGGATGGGGGTTCCGGCCGTGGAACTGAGTGAGCGGCGCGCCGCGATCCTCCGGCTGATCATCAGCGACTACATCCAGACGGCACAGCCGGTCGGCTCGGAGGGATTGGTGCAGCGCCACCGCCTTGAGCTGTCCTCTGCCACCATTCGAAATGAGATGGCACGGCTGGAGGACGAGGGCTTCATCACCCATCCGCACACGTCGGCGGGGCGAGTGCCGTCGGACCAGGGCTACCGCTACTACGTTGAGTTCCTGATGGGCGACCCGGAGTTGCCCACCGACGAGAAGCTGCGCATCCTGCACCAGTTCCACCAGGCCACCAGCCATGTGGCACAGTGGCTCCAACTGGCGGCGGCTGTGCTGTCACAATCCGTCCACAACGCCGCGTTGGTCACGGCGCCTCGGGTGGCTCAGGTGCGCCTGCGCCAGCTCCAGCTGGTGGCGCTGCATGAGCATACGGCGCTCTTGGTGTTGGTCACCGAAGAGGTAAAAGTACGCCAGCAGGTGATGACCTTCGCCGACCCGGTCACGCAGGATGAGCTTACCCGCATCGCCAACCGCTTGAACGCCCAGTGGTCGGGCCTGGACGCGCCGGCGATCCGCGCTCGCCCCGTCGATCCCGGTTCACGCGACGAAGCTGTCCGCATCGTCGTCGCCGGCATCCTGGAGGAGGACGAGGCCGCCGGTTTTAGCGATGCGCATGTGGAAGGTCTGCGCAATGTGCTGGAGCAGCCGGAGTTTAGCCGCTCCACCAAGGCGCTGGAGGTGTTGGAGGCGCTGGACGAGCATAATCTCGCCGCCACGATTCCGGCCGAGGGGCCACCGTCCGGTGGCGTGACAGTGATTATCGGTGGTGAAAACCCCAACGCGCCGTTGCGTGAAATGAGCGTGATTCTGAGCGGCTACGGCAGTGAGGGCGGACCTCGCGGCCTGCTGGCGGTGCTGGGGCCCACCCGCATGCAGTATCCCCGTGCCGTCGCCACGGTGCGCTACATGGGCTCGGTGATGAGCGCGCTTCTTCGGCGGCTGTACGGGGACGAGGACCGCTGACGATCACCTAGTGAGGATTGCACCGCATGAACGATCAAAATCAGGGGGCCGCCGCGGAGCAGCCGATCACGGCGTCGGTGGCTGACCTGCAGGCGCAGGTGGAGGAGGAGCGCCGGCGCGGTCTGGAGCTGCTCTCCGCCTGGCAGCGGGAACGGGCCGACTTTCAGAACTTCAAGCGCCGGACTGAAGAGCGGCGGCAGGCGGATGCGCTGTACGCCAACCTGGCGCTGGTGGGCAACCTGCTGCCCGTGCTCGACGACCTTGACCGGGCGGTGGCCGCCAGCGACGGCACTGCTTCCCAGGAGGGCCTGCGCGCCATCGCCCGCAAGTTCGCGGGGGCGCTGGAGGCCAGCGGCGTACGCGAGATTCCGGCAGCGGGCCAGCCGTTTGATCCGGCGGTGCACGAATCGGTAGCCCAGATTCCGGGCGATCAGGACACCGTCCTGCACGTGCAGGACAAGGGGTACATGATGGGCGACCGGGTGATCCGGCCGGCGCGTGTGATTGTCGGCTCTGGGTTGCCCGCGTCTGAACCGGCGTAGCCTCGCCGTCATCCGCGGTATGAGCAACTGATTCCAAGCGAGGGCAGGCAAGATGGCAAAGGTAATCGGTATCGACCTCGGCACGACGAACTCCGTTGTGGCCGTGATGGAGGGCGGCGAGCCGGTGGTAATCCCGAACGCCGAGGGCGCGCGGACTACCCCGTCCATCGTCGCTATGTCCCGCTCCGGTGAGCGGCTGGTGGGCCAGGTGGCCAAGCGCCAGGCCGTCACCAACCCCGAGAACACGATCTTCTCAATCAAACGGCTGATGGGCCGCAAGTTCGATGACCCCGAGGTACAGCGCACGATCAAGAGCGTGCCGTACAAGATCGTACGCGCCTCCAACGGTGATGCTCATGTTGAGATGTCCGGCCGCGCCTATTCCCCGCCGGAAGTCTCAGCCATGATCCTGCAGAAGCTGAAGGCCGACGCTGAGGCCTACCTCGGTGAGAAGGTCACGGAGGCCGTGATCACCGTTCCCGCTTACTTCAACGACGCGCAGCGCAACGCCACAAAAGACGCTGGCCGCATCGCCGGCCTGGATGTTCTGCGCATCATCAACGAGCCGACGGCGGCATCGCTTGCTTATGGCCTCGACAAGAAAAGCGATGAGCAGATCGCGGTCTACGACCTCGGCGGCGGCACCTTCGACGTTTCGATCCTCGAGTTGGGTGAGGGCACGTTCCAGGTCAAGAGCACGAACGGTGACACCCATCTCGGTGGCGATGACTTCGACCAGAGGGTGATTGAGTGGCTGATCGACGAGTTCCGCAAGGATCAGGGCATCGACCTGCGTAACGACCGCCCGGCGATGCAGCGCCTGAAGGAGGCGGCCGAGCGAGCCAAGATCGAGCTGTCCAGCACCGGTCAGTCGGAGATCAACCTGCCGTACATCACGGCCGATCAGTCCGGCCCGAAACACCTGCTGATCAATCTGACCCGCGCCAAGTTCGAGCAGCTGGTGATGGAGCTGGTCGATGGCACGCTTGGTCCTTGCCGCAGCGCTTTGCAGGACGCTGGATTCAGCGCCTCCCAGATCGACGAGGTCGTGCTGGTCGGCGGCCAAACCCGCATGCCGCTGGTGCAGGACAAGGTGAAGACCTTCTTCAACCGCGAGCCGCATAAGGGCGTGAACCCGGATGAAGTGGTGGCGATCGGCGCAGCCATTCAGGCGGGCGTGCTCAAGGGTGAGGTCAAGGATGTCCTGCTGCTCGACGTCACCCCACTCACCCTCGGGATCGAGACGCTTGGCGGCGTGATGACGCCGCTGATCGAGCGCAACACCACCATCCCCACGTCGAAGAGCCAGGTGTTCAGCACCGCTTCTGACAGCCAGCCGAGCGTGGAGATCCACGTGCTTCAGGGTGAGCGGGCGATGGCCGCCGATAACAAATCGCTGGGCCGCTTCATTCTCGACGGCATTCTGCCAGCACCGCGGGGTGTGCCACAGATCGAGGTGGCATTCGACCTGGATGCGAACGGCATCCTCAACGTCTCCGCCAAGGACAAGGGCACCGGCCGCGAGCAGAAGATCACCATCACTGCCTCTTCCGGGCTGTCCAAGGACGAGGTCGAGAAGCTCCGGCGCGAGGCCGAGTCGCACGCTGCCGACGACCGTAAGCGGCGCGAGGAGATTGAGCTGCGCAACACGGCCGAGCAGCAGGCATACAGTGCTGAGCGCACGCTGCGTGAGCACAGCGACAAGATTCCGTCTGATCTCAAGACCGAGGTCGAAGGGAAGGTGGCCGAGGTGCGCGCTGCCCTGCAGGGCACTGATGCTGACGCAGTTCAGCGGGCACTGACCGGTCTGTCAGAGTCGATGCAGAAGATCGGCCAGGCGGTGTACGCCGGCGGTGGCGCCGCCGGTGGCCCCAGCGCCGATGGACAGAGCGGAGAGCAACCGGCCGAGGAAGGTACCGTCGAGGGCGAGTTCCGCGAGGTGTAGCCCTCGCGGTCTGCTGCCGATGACCAACGAACCGGCTCCGCCTTGTGGAAGCGGAGCCGGTCCGCTGTGTGCTGGCCTTCGTTACACTACGGGCATCACGCGTCGCGCCGGAGCCGCCCGCCATCATGGCCCTTTCCCTCCGAACGGTCACCGTCACCCGTTACGTGGCGCCACTGCGCGAAGGTGGCTCGCTCCCGGCGATTGTCGAGGCCGATGACCTCGGCACGTACGTGCTCAAGTTCCGAGGCGCGGGTCAGGGGCCGCGGGCGCTGGTGGCCGAGCTGGTCTCCGGCGAGATTGCGCGCGTGCTCGGCCTGCCGGTGCCGGAGCTGGTCTTCGCGCACCTAGACCCCGTGCTTGGGCGGAACGAAGGCGATCCCGAGATTCAGGATCTGATTCGCGCTTCCGCCGGGCTCAATCTCGCGATGGACTTCCTGCCTGGGGCGTTCGCCTACGACCCGCTCACCGGGCCGCCGCTGGAACCTGACCTCGCATCCGCGATTGTCTGGTTTGACGCGCTGGTGACCAACGTCGACCGCACCGTCCGGAACACGAACATGCTCGTCTGGCATCGCCGTCCCTACCTGATCGACAATGGCGCATCGCTCTACATGCACTTTGCCTGGCAAAACGCCGCAGCCCGCGCCCGATCACCCTTCCTGCAGGTCAAGGATCACGTGCTGCTGCGGCAGGCTTCGACGCTGTCAGAGGTCGATGACCGCCTGGCCGCTTTGCTGCTGCCGGAGGTTCTGAGCGAGATCGCGGCACAGATCCCAGATGAGTGGCTCCCAGAGGAGGAAATGTTCGCCACGGCGGCCGGGCAGCGAGCGGCGTACGTTTCGTGGCTGTCTGACCGGTTGGTACCACCACGCGCCTTTACCACCGAGGCCATCCGTGTCCGATCTCAGCTCGTATGACGTCGCAGCCATTCGCATCGTGCCGCGCGTGGATCGGGAGGAGTTCCTGAACGCGGGTGTCGTGCTGCTGTGCCGGTCCCGGCGCTTCTTGGGTGCACGGCTGGCCGTGAGCCCTGACAGGCTCGCTCGGCTGGCGACGGACCTGGACATCGACGATGTTCGCCGCCACCTGACCTTGGTCCCTTTGATTTGCTCCGGCGGCGCGGCTGCCGGAGTGCTCGGCGCTCTTACCCAGCAGGAACGATTTCACTGGCTGACAACTCCGCGCAGCACCGTCATCCAGCCCGGCCCGGTGCATAGCGGCCTGTGCGCGGACCCGCGAGCCGAAATTGAGCGGTTGTTCGTGCTGTTTACGGGGGGGCTGGCGGAAAGTGTGCCACCGGCAGGATGACCCGCCTGCGAGCAGTGGCAGTGAGGGGGCTATCCCGTGCGCCGTTCCGCTCCCGCCCTCGTGCTTGCCGGTATCGTGCTCGTTGCCGGCTGGATCGCCGCTTCTGCAGGCGCGCAACCGGCAGTACCCGCCGTGCATCAATCGCGCTACGCTGAGCTGGACGCGGCCCTGACAGCCATCGAACAGCTCGCCGCCGCGGCGCCGGGCTCAGACACCTTCACCAACCTCTCCGTCGAACTCAACACTGCCAACTCCAATCGGGGCGAAGCGTTGCTTGTCCCGGAGACCTGGCCGGCTGTCCTGCTCACGCTGGACCGGTTGCAGGAGATCGGTGTGTCCACCGTGGCGGTGAGCCTCAACTTCCCCGTGCTCGCTCCTGCCTTCCCTCGCGCCACGGATTACCTGGACTTCTACCGCCGCGTTGCCGCCGAGGTGCGCGCCCGTGACCTGCGGCTGATCATCGAGACCAGCACGATTTTCCCGGACTTCAGCACGCTTCCGGTCGATTACCGTGGCCTGACGCGCGAGCAGTACAGCGACGAGAAACGCGCGATGGCCGCGACGGTCTACACCGAGTTGCGGCCGGACTACCTGACCGTGGAGAGCGAGCCAGGCACGGTCACGCGCAATACCGGCGTGGTCTTCACGCCCGAGCAGTTTGCCGCGCACGTCCAGCATGTGACGCAGGACCTGACCGGAGGCAGCACCCGGCTGGGGGCAGGCGCCGGCACCTGGGACAGCCTTGAGTACTTCCGTGCCCTGGCCGGCGTGCCGGCGCTGCACTACCTCGATCTGCACATTTACCCGATTACCGGTGGCCTCGTCACAGAGCGCGTGCCGCGCATCATTGAGATCGCGCGGGCGGCGGGTAAGGGGCTGACCATCGGCGAATCGTGGCTGTACAAGACCGGCGCGGCCGAACTCGGCGGCACACCCGGCTCCGAAGCCGCGGTATTCGCCCGAGACGCCTTCGGCTTCTGGGCGCCGCTCGACCAGCGATTCATCGCCGCCCTCGCGACGTTGGGGCGCGGACACGGATTCGAATTCGTCTCGTACTTCTGGATGACCTATCTGTTCGCTTACGTGCCGTATGAGGAGCGCACCGCTGAGCTGAGCCCGCCCGAGCTAACACGCGTGGCGAATCAACTGGCTTACCGTGCCATGCTGGAAGGTAGGCGGTCCCCTACCGGTGACGTGCTGCGGGCGCTCCTGCGTCCCGCGCCGTAGCCCACCGGCTGCGGCGCCGTGGGTATACTGGCAGCGGGGAAATATCCGCACGCAGTGCCCACGGAGCCGCCATGACGGCGCGCCGGCGCTTCCTCCTTGGCCTGCTGATTGTTCAGCTCGGCGTTACGGTGGCCTATGCGCCCACCCTCAACGATTACTTCGCCGGCGATGACTTCCTCGTCATCGGTCCGGTTGGCCGGATGGGCGCCTGGGAGGTGACCGCCAAAGCGTTTGTCATGCGTGATGACATTCCCTATTGGCGGCCCCTGGTAACGCCGCTGTACGCCCTCTACGTCCACGGCTTTGGCCTCAACCCGATGCCATATCATCTCGTGGTGCTGGGGCTGCATCTCACCAATGTGACTCTGGTAGCAGTGGCCGCACGTCTGCTGCTGCGGCAGAGCGGCGTAGCGCTGGCGGCCGGGCTGCTGTTCGGTGTCCATGCGGCGCATACCCTGACCGTTGCGCAGATATCGTCGACGGTCGAGCTGTTCAGCGTCGTGTGGTATCTGGGCAGCGTGTGTGCCGCACTGTACTGGTTGAAGGTGCGGGGCCGGCCGGGCGCCGGCCGCTGGTACGGTGCGGCAGTCCTGTGCTTCGTGCTGGCGCTGCTGTCCAAAGAGTCGACGGCATCGGCGGCGGGTACCCTCACGGTGCTGTTTCTCTTGCGTGTCTACCTGCCTGGCCGGCAGGCCGCGCGCTTTGTGCGGGCGGTGGCGCCGTTCTGGCTGCTCGTGTTGCCGTACATTGCCTTCACCTATATCACCGACACTGAGGACCCAACAGGCATCACGCGGATGCTCTACGCACCAGGCTGGCATGTTCCTACAAACCTGTGGTGGATGGTCGCGCGGCTGGCCTGGCCGGTGGGGAATGGGCAGGGGCCGGTGATCAGCGCCGCCGCGCACACCGGCGCGGTGGCGGTCACGGCTGCCGCCCTTATCGTGGCGGTGCGCGGTCAGGCTGCCAGCCGCTTCCTTGTTGCCTGGATGGTCATTGCCATGACACCGCTGACCCTGTGGCGGCCGGACATGATGCTCAGCCGGTTCACGTATCAGGCAGCGGCGCCCTTTGCCATGCTTTGCGCCTGGGGTGGATGGCTGCTGCTCCGCCGGCTCCCACTGCGCCAGTCGCGGGCGCCGGTTGGGCTGGCCGCTCTGGCGATAGTGGCTGCGCTGCTGGCGTGGCTGACGGCCGGCCAGAACCGCGTACGCACCCGCGAGGCTGACTCCTACTTCTTGCTGGTGCACGAGCTGCGGCGGACCGTCCCGCAGCCGCCAGCAGGCAGCGAGGTGGTGATTATGGATGGACCATGGTCCGGCCCATTTCACGCCCTCTATTTGGAGGCCGTGGCTGAAACGCTGTATGGCCGCGACACGGTGCGCCTGCGAAACGTCGACTCGGGCGAGCCGGCGCCGGCGGTGTCGGCCGGCGCGGTGCTCCTGCGATACACCGGCTCGATGCTGGTAGCGGGCCGCTAGAGCCCTAGCTTGAGCGGGTTGAGGATGCCGTCCGGATCGAGCACCCGCTTGATCGCACGCAGCAGGCGTAACCCTTCACCGTGCTCGCGCTCCATCAGGTGTGCAGTGCGGATGCCGGCGCCGTGGACATACTCCATGCTCCCGCCCAGATCCTGCGCCAGCGTCAGGGCGTCATCGGCCGCTGCCGCGGCCTGGGCCACCTCGGCCGGGGTATCGGTGGTACGGGAGATCGCCACGGACAGCAGTTCTGGTCCGTGCCACAATCCCCACTCACGCACTTGTACCCCGCGCTCGGCAAACATCGCCTCAGCGCGCTCGATGTAGGGAGGCACGCGCGAGGCTGGGAGCGCCACATGCAGGTAGTCGAACACGCTGCTGCCGGGTGCGCCGGGCAGCGGTTCCTCCTGCTCTGCCTGCCGCCAGCTGCGGAGCCGATCTGCCGGTACGTGGCGGCCCAGCCAGAACGACTGCGCCACTTCTTCACCGAGTCTCTGGCCGCCATGACCCGCACAGACGCGCAACGCGCGCTCTACGGCAGCCTGGACGACCTCTTCCGGCCCGTCGAAGCCCAGGTACATGCGCCCGCTTTCTCCCGGTGGTGCACCGAAGTCGAGCATTGCTGGATTCAGGCCGCTGGCCAAGAGCTCGGCCGCCACCGCATGCCCGTGCAGGAACGACGGGAAGTCAAGCGCCAGCAATGCCCGCCGCTCGGGGAGCGGAAAGGTGCGCAAGGTCACTTCGGTCACGATGCCAAGAGTGCCCTCCGCGCCGGCGAACAGCCGCGCGATCGTTGGGCCGGCGGCTGCCCGGGGCGCCGCACGGGTGCGATACACCGTGCCGTCGCCCAGCACAGCCTCGAGACCGAGTACCTGATCGGCGATACCGCCGTAACGTCCGCCCAAGTACCCAAGCCCGTTGGTGCCCAGTGCTCCGCCGGCCGTCGCAATTGGCAGCGTCCATGGGTCGTGACCGGTCATCAGCCCGCAGGATTCGAGCACCGCATTGAGCGCTGCCAGTACGATACCAGCCTGGGCCGTGACCATCCGATCCTCGACCGCCACGTTGACGACACGGTCCATCGTCCGCGTGTCCAGCACAATGCCAGGGCGGAGGCTAAGCGCGCCACCCATCAGGCCGGTACCGCCGCCGTAGGCCACCACCGGCACGTGGAACAGGCGGGCTGCCTGTACCGTGGCGACAACGTCTTCGGTTGTTCGTGGCTGAACGACGGCGATGGGCCGGGCGGGCACGCCGTCTGGAAGCCGGAAAGATCGCCGAGGGCGCAATTGGTCACGGGCAGTCTCCGCAAGCAGCCCGCCGTCGGTGTGGACGGCGCCGTCTCCCAGCGCTTCCCGCAACAGGGCAGTGAGTGCCGTGGTGTCTGCCTTCATACCGGCATTCTAGCGGCAAGTCGTGCGGCAGTTGACGGCCGGGCCGCTCAGCCGGTAGGAATGGGAGTGGCCGGCCATGGAGGCGGCGCGGCTGGACCCAGCCCGCACCGGGCACGAGGACTGAGCATGGCCAGCGTCAAGGCGTATGTCCTGATCGTCACCGATCCAGCCGCCACGCGCGACATCTACCAGGCGCTGCAGCAGATCCCGGAGCTCGTCGAGATCCACGAGGTGATGGGCCCATACGACATCGTCTGCGAGATCGAAGCGGCCGATCTGGCGCACATTCCCCCAATCCTCGGGGAGCGGATTCGCCGCATCCCGGGTATTGAGAGCACGACCTCGCTGGTGACGTTCCCGGATCCGTAGGCCGGTGCCCTATGCCGGCTCCTTGCCCGCGCGCAGCAGCCAGCCGAAGGGACGGCGCCGGCGGCCTTGCTGGCGCTGTGCCAGACGGTGGGCCCGCCGCTCGGAGTCGGCCATGATTTCCTCCGCCTGCCGCGCCTGCCACTCCGCCACCCGCCGCTGCACCAGCCGGGACAGTAACTCGCGGTGATTGATCGTCGCGTCCTCGTAGTGCGGGGCGATCTCGATTGCCTGCTGGAACAGCGCCAACGCCTCCTCAATCTCACCCATCAGTAGTTGGTCGATGGCCTGGCGGTTGAGACGCACCGCCTCCTCCGGGATATCCGGCGGCGGCCCCCAGGTAAGAACGACGGGGTGGGCTCCCGCCAGTCCCTTCATCATGCCGGTCTGCATGATACCCGCTGCGGCCGCTGGTACGGCTGCCGCAGCCGGCGAGACCACATCGCTGGAAGGTGGGGGAGGGACGTGGCGAGGCGGTGGCACGGACGGGACATAATCCACCAGCGCAGGCGCCGGTGCACGGGCAGCGCGGGCACGAGATCGCGCCGGAACCGCGGCCGGCGCCGGTTCCGGCACGTCCCCATTGCGCGGAGCGGGAGAGGCGGCGCGACCGCGTGGAGCCTGCTCGGCGAGGAAGTCGCGCATCTGCACCCACGCCTCACGCACCGTGGCCTCGCCGCCGGCCGGGCCGTTGACGATCCCGAGGCGGGAGTTGCGCAGGCTTGCGTGAATGCCACGCGCCTCGTCATCGGAGATGAGCCGGTCGTAGACTCCGTAGGCCAGGAGCACGGGGGCGGCCACTTCATCCAGTACCGCCAGCGCATCGGCGTCAAGATACGCCTCGTACAGCCGTGCCGCGGTCTGGCCATCGACCGTCCGCGCCATGAGCGTACCAAGCTCGGCGGCATGGATATCGTCATCGACGATGGTGCGCGCCAGTGCCCGCAGGCCGGCTCGCGGCCGCGAGGTGAGGGTATGCAGCAGCATCGTGCTGCCAGGGCCCTTGATCGGCCGGAGCGCCGGGTCGACCAGTACCACCCGGGCCACGCGCTCCGGCGCCTGCGCCGCAATCCGCAGCGCCAGTGGCGCCGATTCACCCATGCCGGCGATGACCGCGCTGTGCACGCCCGCATGCGTCATCACGGCGAGGACGTCTTCAACCATCGCCTCAGTGGAGATGCGCTCGATGTTGCGTTCAGACCGGCCGGTGCCGCGCCGGTCGTGGACGATGACCCGGAATGACCGCGAGAGCTGATGGATGAACGTGCGCGGGTCACGCACGGCATCCTCAATCGCTGACCAGAAGGGCTGCAGCACAATGACGTCTACGTCGCCATCGCCCAGCACCTGGTAAGCGATACGGGCGTCGCCCGTCTGTACCAGGCGGGTCGCCTCCTGGCCGGCAACCGGCCGGGTGGTGCGAGGCACGGTGACCTCCTCTAGCCCCGAGACACCAGCGGCAGCCGCTGCCACCACTGCCGCTGATGCTGCTCGAACAATTGCCGGACCGGCTCCAGCAGGTCATCGCGTGAGTCCGGCCGCGACAGCGCCAGCTCCTCTACCGGATGAGTCATGGGGTTTGGCCGGAGCGCCTGCGGTGGCCCGCCTCCTGCCCTTAGGAATGCTTCGAGTGGTGGGATGCCTGCACCGTCGGCCCCGCACGCTATCTCAGTAGCAGTGCCGTCCGTATGGTCAGGCAGACGCTCGACCGCAGGCCGCCGCTGCGTGGACCGGTGGCGGCCGTTGCCAGCACTGCCCGGGGCGCGCTCGCCATCGCAACGTGCGCTCTGCAGCATCGCCGTCAGCCGTTCAATGGTGGTGGTGAGCCGCGCGACCTGGGCGGTCAACGGCGTACCGTCGGCTGCCAGCGGCGCGCCGGCGTCATCATCGGCTGTGAGCAAAACGCGCGTGTAGACGCGGCTACCGTGGGGTTCGGCGTACGCGCGTAGCCGCCCTTCCAGAATCTGGTGCCAAACTGCAGAGCAGGGCACACCGAGGTGTTCGGCGGCGGTCGCAACGCTGACCGACCCATCCTTCCACATCACCGTGCTACTCCTGTTCACTCCCGCGAGCCGTCGCACGCGTGCGGCACGACACTCTCTGCGGCTGCTTCTGATTCGCGTTATCGGCAGAATCCAGAGGTGGCTGAAGCCGGGCAGGCGCGCACTCCATCGGGGCCGCCGGTCAAACCGACTGATCAGCCGGGTCGCGTGGGATGGAGCGAGCGGCGGTCACAAACGCCCGCACCAGCGCATGATCGGTGCTGCCGTCGGACCGCTCCACTCCGGTGTGCGTGTCGACGGCCCAGGGACGTACCATTGCGATAGCCTTCGCGACGTTGCCTGGGCCCAGCCCGCCGGCCAGGATCACCGGCACAGCCACCGATGCCACGATGTCCCGGCTGATGGACCAATCGTGCGTGAGGCCAGTGGCGCCGTGCCGGCCGGTCAACGGGTCATAGGTGTCGAGGATGATGGCGTCGGCGTCGCGTGCTGCCAACCGAGCTGCATCGAGGGCAGCCGGACCGGTGACGTGTACGGCACGGATGATCTTCAGCCCTGGCAGGGCGGCCCGCATCGCCCGCACCTCTTCATGCTCAGCACCACCGTGCAACTGCACTGTCAGGACGCCCAAATACCGGCACAACGGCGCCACTTCCGCTGCCGTGGAGTGGTAAGTGATCAGCACCGGGGTGATCATCGGAGGCAGCGCCTGAATGATCGTGCGCGCTCTGTGCTCATCGAGACCGTTGTGCGGGCCACCGGGCAGGCCGATCGTGAAGCCAATACCGTCGGCGCCCGCCTGTTCGACGGCCAGCGCATCTTCAAGGGTAGAAATCCCGGCGATCTGGACTCGCACTGCACGAACACCCATCCATCCGTCCCCTTCATCACCCGAGCTTCGGGCGGTCTTCTGCTAGAGTGTGAGCAGCGTCATCCTAGCTTCAACCGCAAAGGCTCATCATGTCCCGTATCAGGCTGATTGCCCTCGATATTGATGGCACGCTGCTCGACAGCCGCGATCAACTGACCGAGGAAACCGGTGCGGCGGTGCGTGCTGCGGCGGCCAGCGGCGTGCACATCGTCCTGGCAACGGGCCGTTGGTATGGCAGTGCCCGCCGCTGGGCAGCGCGGCTGGGGAGCACGGCGCCGATTATCAGTCACAGCGGCGCCCGCGTCACCCGCCAGCAGCCCGAGACCGACCTGCTTCACCTGGGCTTGCCCTTGCAGCCGGCGCGGGAACTAGCTGCGTTCATGGATGCGCACCAGATGATGGCGAACGTGACCGTCGGCCCGGTGACGTACATGCGTCCTCGGGCCGGCCTCGATCCGGCCCGCCTTCCGCCGGACATCAACGTTGTGACGGCCTTCCTGCCGGTGGTCACCGTCGAACCTACCAGCGTGCTGGTGTTCGACCCGGCCGGAATTGACGTGATACCGCGGGAGTTCGGCGAACGGTTTGGCGGAAGTGTCACGTTCTTAGTGAACCGCACCTCAGGGACGGCCGATCACCTCACCCTGCACCATCCAGAGGTGGATAAGGGTAAGGCCCTGGCCCTGGTGTGCAACTTGCTCGACATTGACCCAGCGGAAGCGATGGCCATCGGCGATGCCGAATCCGACACCGCGATGTTCCGCATCGCCGGCGTCTCGGTGGCGATGGGCAATGCCGGCGACGCGGTCAAGGCGCAGGCGGGGCACATCGCGCCCAGCAATGACGCCGGTGGGGTGGCGTGGGCGCTGCGCACCCTGCTGTAGCGGAGTAGCGCTTGACCCTCACCCGGCCACAGGGCAGACTGAGGCTCGCAACGCACAGGAGGCCACGGAATGGGCAACCGGCTGGAAGGAAAGGTCGCGATCGTCACCGGCTCCGGGCGCGGCATCGGGCGCGGCATTGCGCTCCTGATGGCGCAGGAAGGGGCGCGGGTCGTCGTCAACGATTACGGCGTGAATGTAGACGGCACGGCTCCCTCGGAGGGGCCGGCCTTTGAGGTCGTTGAGGAAATCAAGAAGGCAGGCGGTGAAGCCGTCGCCAATACCAGCACTGTCGCCACGATGGAAGGCGGCCAGGCGATGATCCAGCAAGCCCTGGACAGCTTCGGCCGGTTGGACATCCTGGTCAACGTCGCCGGTATCCTGCGCGACCGCATGGTGTTCAACATGGCACCGGAGGAGTGGGACGCGGTGATCGCTGTCCACCTCACCGGTCAGTTCGCCACGAGCAAGCCGGCGAGTATCATCTTCCGCCAGCAGCGCTACGGCCGCATCATTAACTTCTCGTCCACCTCCGGGCTGATCGGCAACGCCGGCCAGGCGAACTACGGCGCTGCCAAGGCGGGTGTGGCCGGGCTTACCCGTGTGCTGGCCAAGGACCTGGGCCGATATGGCGTCACGGCCAACTACATTGCACCGGCGGCTGCCACCCGCATGACGGCCACGGTATCGCAGGCCTCGCGCGATCTACGCCAGCGGGCCGGTATCGCCACCGCGACGACGCCACAGACGCCGGCCGCTCCGCTACAGCTGCGTGATCCGGAGATGGTCGCGCCGATGTGCGTCTATCTCGCCTCGGACAAGGCATGGAACATCAATGGCCAGGGGTTCCTGGTTTCGGGCGGAGGCGTCTCGGTGCTGCATCACCCGTTGCCGTACCGGACGATCTTCAAGCCGGGGATGTGGACACTGGAGGAACTGGAGCGGGATGTGCCGTCGCAGTTGATGGCCGGTGTTCCCAACCCCGCGCCACCACCGGCCGATCTGGAAGTGGCGGGCCGCGCGGCGGCGCAGCCGGCGTAGTCTGCTGGTGACCGACTGACCATCACCGCGGGCCGCTCGCCTCACTGGCGGAGCGGACCGCGGGCCGGCAGCCTGCGAATGGCCCGGATCTCTGGGACCATCACAGCGCCGGCCGGCGGGTGCGCTCAGGCTCCGTCCAGCTAGGCAGGAGCATGCGAACGGCTGGCGAGGTCGTTGACCTTGTCCAGCAATTCGTCCAGTTCGAACGGCTTCTGCAGAAAGTCATCCGCGCCGGCCGCGAGCGCATCGCTGCGCGTTACCCGGCCGGCGGTGATCACGAGTACGGGTGTCGTCAACCGCCATTCGCTGCGCAGGGCGCGCACGAACTTGCCGCCATCGATCACCGGCATCATCCAGTCGAGGATGATCACATCCGGCACGGCACCGTCGAGCGAGGCCAGGCCGTCGAAGCCATCCGGCGCGGCCAGTACCTCGTATCCTTCATCTGCCAGCATCGCCGCGAGCGCTGCACGAATGTCGCGGTCGTCGTCTATCAGTAATATCGTCCGATGCTCGGATGCGGCAGTCACGGTGCGTACCCCAGCAGGCTACCCGTAGCCTACTGTATTCATCGTCTACGCAGGAATCCCCAAGAGCGGTAGGCCCGCCTGGATCGTCCACCACGAAACGAAATCGTTACTAACGTGACCGTGACCAATGCCCCCCGCGAAGCTGAAGCAACCTCTCGGCATCAGGCTGCGGTTAGGGCTTCCCATTGCAGGGGCTGGCCCAGCCAGGGCCGTGGGTGCTACGCGCCTTACGCTAGCTAAGCTATGGCAATTGTCGCGCTGTTACTGCTGCTTGCATCCGTGGCGCCGGCGGCGTTCATGCTGCACTTCGTCTATGTGCGGGACAAGTATCAGCGTGAGCCACTGCGGGCGGTGCTGCTCGTCTACTTCGCCGGCTTCTTCACGGTGATCCCCGCGTTGGTAGGGGAACTGGCTGCAGGCGCGCTGGTCAACGGCGCCTCGGAGGAGACGCTCGCCGGCGCTGCGTTAATCGCGTTCGCCGTGGTGGGCGTCGCCGAGGAGGGTTCAAAATTCCTGTTTCTGATGGCACTGGTCTACCGGCGCTCGTACTTCGACGAACCATACGATGGGATCCTTTACGCCGTCGCCGTTGGCTTGGGCTTTGCAACAGTGGAGAATCTCGCGTATGTGTTCCTGGCTGGTAGCCTGGCCGGCAGCGCCGCGATCGCCGTCCTCCGTGCCCTGCTGTCGGTGCCGGCGCATGCGCTGTTTGGCGTGGTGATGGGACACTTCACCGGCCGTGCCAAGTTTGAGCCCGACCACCGGCGCCGGCGGCGGCTGCTGGCGCTGGGACTGGCCACGCCCGTGCTGGCCCACGGGCTGTACGACTTCCCGCTGCTCCTCGCCCCGCAAGGAGTGACCGCCGATGTCCTTGTGGCGGCACTCGCAGTGCTGGCAGGCACCATGATACTGCTGTGGACGGCCGGCGTACGCATGCTGCACCAGGCGCAGGCTGCCAGCCCCTTCCAGCGCCCTCCTCCCTTCTTCGCCCCACTGGGAGCGATCACGTTGAGCATCAAGTTCTGTACGCAGTGTGGCGCCCGCGCAGCCGCCGCCGATCGCTTCTGCCGGATCTGCGGGACATCGTGGCGGGTTGCACCGTAGAATCCCGGCATGCCTTTCCCTCACATCTCACCGTCGACCCGTACACTGCTGGCTGTATCGCTGGGCATGTTCGTACTGGCGCTCGACACGCAGGTGAATGTCGCCCTGCCGGAGATCACGCGTGCCCTTAACGCGCCGATCTCCCAGCTGCAGTGGGTGATCATCGCCTATGTGTTGACCGGCACGGCGCTGATGACGGGGTGCGGCCGGCTTGCCGACCTGACCGGACGGCGGCGCATGTGGATCGCAGGGTTAGCGGTGCTGGCGGCGGGTCTGCTCGCCTGCGGGCTGACGTCCTCGCTTGCTCCGCTGGTGGCCGGAAGGGCGCTGCAGGCGGCCGGCATGGCGATGGTGACCGCCACCGGTCCCGCCCTCGTAACTGCCGCCTCGCCACCGGATCGTCGCGGGCGGGCGCTAGGGTTGATCGCCGCGGGTGGCTCGCTGGGCGCCGCTGTCGGGCCGTTGTCCGGCGGGGTGCTCGTCGACGTGTTCGGCTGGCAGGGAGTGTTCCTATCCCGGGTACCGCTGGCCCTGGGAGCCGCGCTATTGTCAGCGGCGCTGCTGCCGCGCGGCGCTGCGGCCCGGCAGAGCGGGGCGTTTGACTGGCAGGGGGCGGCGCTGGCGGCGCTCGTCACGACCGTGCTGCTGCTGGCGCTCAATCGCGGTCCGGTGTGGGGCTGGAGCGCGGCGGGCACCGTAGGGCTGATGCTGGCGTGGCCGGTACTGTTGTGGGTGATGATCTGGTGGGAACGGCAGAGTCCCACACCGGCGATTGACATCGGCCTGTTTCGCACCGCCGCCATGTTGACAGCCGGTGGCGCGGCGTTGCTCAGTGCCCTGGCCTCGTTTGGCGTGTGGCTGCTGGCTCCGTACCTGCTGGTGGACGGCCGCGGACTCAGCCCGGTGGCCGCCGGCTGGTTTCTGGCGATCGTGCCGCTGACGATGGCAGCGACCGCACCACTGAGCGGGCGGGTTGCAGACCGGCTGGGATCGCGCTGGCCGGTGGTGGCGGGGCTTGGGCTGGAGGTGCTGGCACTGGCGCTGATCGCAGCCACCGGATCGAGCCTCACTCTGCTGGCGGTGGCGCTGATGCTGCTCGGCGCGGGCCTCGGCATCTTCGCCGCACCCAACCAGAGCATTGTTATGGGCGCGGTTCCCCCGTCGGCATACGGCGCTGCGGGCGGCCTGCTGGGCATGATGCGCTCGCTCGGCATCGTCAGCGGTGTGGCCGTGCTGGGAGCGGTGTACGCTGCGGCTCGCCCGCCAGGGGCGGCGGCCGCCGCCTTTCACGAGGGTGCCTTTCGCAGCGCTTTCCTCGTTGCGGCGGTGATTGCGTCGGCCGCGCTGGCACTCCACCTGCTCTCGTGGCGTGCTCTCCGTCCGCACCCGGCCCGTGGCCCGCGCGTGCCCTCCGAAACGTAACCAAGAAAGGTGCTTGCAGACATGGATGAGCAGGCAAAGAAGACCGTTCTACGCATGTTCAACTACAACCTGGTTGTTGTGACTGTGCCCGGTCCCGACGGCGGTCATGGCTACACCGCAAACTGGGTCGCGCAGTCCGCATTCGAGCCGCCGATGGTCTCAATCACTGTCGAAGCCGACGCCAAGGCGCTGCCGCTGATGCGCGAATCGGGCGTGTTTGCCATCAACGTGCTGGAAAGCGGCCAGCGGGAACTTGCTGGTCAGCTGGGCCGGCGTTCTCGCACGCACCCGGACAAGTTCGCCGGTGTGCCGGCGGAACCGGGTGTGACCGGCTGTCCGTTGCTCCTGGATGCGCTCGGCTATCTCGAGTGCCGCGTTCGCGGCGAGCTGGACGCCGGTAGCCACGTGCTCTTCCTGGGCGAGGTGGTCGAGGCTGGGGTTCGGCGTCAAGGGAAGCCGCTTTCGATGGAGGAGGCGGAGTTCCGCTACTTCGGTTGAGCGAGCTACTCGTATCGCAGCGCCTCAGCCGGAGTCACACGCCCTGCTTGCCACGCCACAGCCAGCGCGCTCATCAGTGCAGCACAATACGCGGCAGCGCCGATGCTGGCGATCTGCCACCAGGGGATCAGCAGCCGCAGCTGCGTGAAGTCGCGTGCCAGGAAGTTCACGATGTTCTGTGCCAGCACGAGACCGCTGACGGCGCCGGCGCCGATGCCGAGCGTTGCTACGACGCAGCCCTCCAGCAGGAACGATGTCCGGATCGAGCGCCGGCTGAAGCCCAGAGCCCGCAGCATCCCGATCTGCTGACGGCGCTCAGCGACGGAGCGCATCCCGATCACGCCCAGTGCCGCGATGCCTGACAGCAGCCCCATGCCGAGGAAGCCTCTGATCAGTGCGTCCAGCAACCGGCGGATCTCGTGACCGGTACGTGCCTCTTCGCCAAGGATGCGCGTACGGATGCCACGGCCAGGAAACGTCAGCTCGATTCCGGTCGCGGCCGTCCGCAGCGAGACGCCCTCGGCAGTGCGCAGGAAGTACTCCGCGGGTGGTTGGGTGGCCGCCGGCATCCCTTCAACGGAGGCCTGTCCCGTGAGCAGCCCGCGCGACAGAATCGAACCGTCGGCGGTCACACCGATCACCGTCACCCGCCGGGCAACGCCGCCGCGCGGGTCGCGCAGCCACACCGGCGCCGGCGTAAACGTGGCGCTCCGGCCGCCGCGCGCGATGGCGGTGCGTAGCCCCGGCACCATGTCGATGTCCCGCCGCGCGAGCACCGCCAGTCCGGAACTCTCGTTCAGCGCCTGCCACACCGCTCGATCGCTGTCGAGGCCCTGTGCCCTCCCTGCCAGTTCCCCGGATGACCCCGAGAGGAGACCGGCATCGGCGACACGCAACTCAACCGGCCGCCACACCACGATGTCGGCGCCTGGCCACAGCGCCTCGACGGCGCTTGAGGCCTGTGCGCCGATGACCGCGAAGTCGTCGCGCCGTACGGCATCTGAGGACGCGATTGCCTGCTCCACATCTTCGGGTGGCCGGCCGAAGGCGATGCGGATGTCGAAACCCGCGCCGCCGTCACGGCGTACATAGGCTGCTTCGGTGGAGCGCAGCAGTGCGGTGGCGGTGACCATCGTCAGAAACACCAAGGCAAACATGGCGGCGGTAAGGCCGGTGCGAAACGGGTGCGTGAGCGGATAGGCGACCGCGATGCGTGTGGCGGGCGCCAGCGAGCCGAACGGCCGGGCCAGCCACCGCAGTGGCGCCAGCAGCGCATCGAGGTTGGCCCCCGCCGCCCAGACCAACGCTACCGCCATCGCCACACCAGCCAGCACGAACCCGGCAGTGCCAGAGCGCAGGGCATCATCACCCCGGACCGAGGCCGGTGCATCTGGAGAGAGAGCAAACAGCAGCGCGATCAGCGCACCAGCCACGGTTGCGACCAGCCGGTTCACATGTCGTACCGGCACACGGGCCCTGGGGAGAGCCAGCCGCGCCGCCTGCGCCGCTGCCAGTACCATCAGCGCGCCGCCAGCTGCACGCATAACCCCGCCATGCGGTGCTAGCACGGCCAGTCCACCACCGCCCACCATGAGCACAGCGACCTGCCCGGCGCGCTGCACGGTGGCAGCCAGCAAGACACGTCTTCGCCGCCGGATTGGTGGCGGCGCGCTCACCCCATGGATGGCGGCGATGATGTTGACGTTGCTGACCCGCCAGGCGGCCAGCAGCACCGTGGCGAAGGTCACCAGTGCACCCAGGCAGAATGCCAGTAGCAGCCCCCCGGCGCTGATGTGGCCCTGGAGCACGACATCCCAGCGCTCCAGCGCGCGCTGCAAGAGACGCAGGACCAGCGCTCCGGTGCCCAGTCCGAGCAGCAGTCCGGCCAGGGCGGCGGCGAGATCGTAGACCATGCCCTCGATGGCGAAGGCGGCGACCAGATGATGGCGGTGCGCTCCCACCGCCCGCGTGAGTCCCATCTCTGTGCGGCGTTCGGCGGCCAGCATCACAAAGATAAGAAATACCAACAGCAACGCTGCCGCGATGGAAAACAGGCCAAGCACCATGAAGACAGCAGTCACAGCGGAGCCATACTCGTTTGCCGCCTGTAACGCCCGCTGTTTCACTTCCAGCACGGTCAACGGCGCCAGCCGTTGTGCGGCATCCGGGCGTCCCCGAAGGGCCGGCTGGTTGGCCGCGGCGTTGATGATCCAGCGATACTCGGTGGTGAGCAGCGGGTCAGCAACAAAGTACGCCAGCTCAGCGCTGGGCACACCGCTGCGGCTCACCTCCCGCAGCCGCCGAACCGCGGGGCGGACGTCTGCCCGAACGCGCGCCTCTAGTGCCCGCAACTGACTCTGGCCGGCTTCGGTCGCCAGCCCATGGGCAACTTCTGTCATCAGCGCTGGATCAGCCAGGGCCAGCCGCAACCTGCCGGTCACGGCACGGCTGCGTCCGGCCTCGTCGCCGCCCGAGCGGTTGGCGACCAATACCTGATTGACTTGCTCCTCACGGCGGGCCAGCCGCTGGAGGGCAGCGAGCGGCATGACGGCTGCCGGCTGCGTCCCGGTAAGCCCGCCATCGCGCACCACCGCACGCACGACGAGGACGGCTTCTGCTCCTCCCGGGAGCCGCAGTGTCAGTGGTACACCGGCCGCCAAGCCGAGCAGCCTCCCTGCTTCGGCGTTGACCAGCACCTCGCCATCCTGGAGCGCACTGAGCTTGAGCGGCTCACCACTGCGTAGCGAGAAGCGGTCGAACCGCGGGGCGCCAGGCGGTAGGCCGATGACGTTTACCCCAGTGCGCGCCCGTTCGGTCTGCCGGCTGATGGCCGTTGCCTGGAGCTGGAGGGCGGGCACGAGCGCCGCCACGTCGGGATCGTTCGCAAACGACTGCTGTAGCGCTTCCGTCCGCGTCAGGGGAAAGAACTCACCCGCCGCCAGATCGCCTCCGGACAGCAAGGCGCCGGGATCACCGATCCCTAGCGACGCGCCGGCGCCGCGCACCGAGGTGGTAATCACCTCGTCCACGGGCCCGACGCCACCGGCCACCAGGGCGCGGACGGTCAGCGCCATCGTCTCACCTGTGCCGATCGCCGTCGTGATGACGGCGGTGCTGGTGGTGAGTCCGAGCACGATCAGCGCGGTGCGCAGCCGTCTCCGCGGCGCCGCCCGCAGGCCCAGCTGCACGAGCAGCGGCCGCCGCCACGCCAATACTGCCAGCGCCATCAGCACACACGCCAGCACCAGCGTTGCGGACCTGGCAAGGAGGACAGTCGGGAGACCGAATAGCTCGCTCATCGCTGCGAACGCCACCGGTGGTGGAAGCTACAGGCCACTGATCACACCCCAGAACAGCTCAGCCAGCCGCTGATGACCCAGTGTCGAAGGGTGCAGTCCATCGCGGCTGATGTACTCGGGGTGAGAGCGCAGTTCTGCCCAGCCTGTGTACAAGTCCACGACGGTGGCCCCATGGGTCTGGGCTACCCCGGCAATCGCGGCGTTCCACTCCACTGCCGTCGACCGCAGGGCGCCGCCGTCCATCCCGTGCAACGCGGGCAGCAGGGTCAGGTCGGGGAGATTTGCGACATACACTCGCGCGGTGGTCTGCGTGACGAGGGCACCGAGCAGCGCATCGAGGCCCGTGCGGTAGACCTCCAGCGGCACCCCTCCCGTAAGATCATTGACGCACAGCCACACAGTGACGACGGACGGCTGCAGATCGACCGCGACCGGTAGCACCTGGTCAAGCGCCTGTTCCACCTTGAGGCTGGGGATGCTGAGGTTTGCCAGGCGCGTACCGGCAGGCATCATGCTCCGCAGGCGTGGCACCCAGCCATCCACCGATGGGTTGGAGGCGCCAGTACCAATACCGTCTGAAGCGGAGATGGCGACATAGAGCGCGGCCGTGCTGCGGTCGCGCCCGTCGTCGGTGGTACAAGCGGAGGGGAGCACCCACAGGATCAGCGCAAGCAGAGGCAGCAGCCGGTGGACGTTGGTTCGCATGCGGGGCCTGCCGGGGCCCGCCGTAAGGCAGACCGCCATTTCCATCATCCGGACTATGCGTGTACGCGTCAAGTAGCCGCCAGCCTGGCATGACTGTGGTTAACTACCGTGTAGCCACTCCGCCGGATTCATCGAAGGACGGCCGCAGCCGTAACGCTGGTGCGCAGGAAGCGGTCAATCATCGCGTTCACCTGGTCCGGCGTCTCCAGTTGGTGAAAGTGCCCGGCGCAGGCGGTCTGAGCGGTTGTGAGCGACGGGCAGAGGGAGCGAAAACGTTCCACATCGGTCGCTGAGCCGGCGGCGGCGATAGCCAGCACCGGCGCCTTGCACGCCGCCGCTGCCCCCTCGTCGTCGAATGTGGCGATGGCCTGCATCGCTCCGGCCATGACATGCTGGGGGGCAGCGGACATAGCGGCGATGATCCGCGCCCTGCGATCGGGGTCATCGATGCCGGGAAGAAACATGCCACTGACGACGCGCTCCGCTGTCGCACGGTACTCCGGCGTGCGCAGCACCGTCACCAGGTCGCGCATCCTGGTGCGGGCGGCCTCTGGTCGAAAGAGGGGAGAGTCGAGCGTGACCACCCCAGCCGTCCGCTCAGGGTGACGTGCTGCCAGCTCGAGCGCGACGAGGCCGCCCATGCTATGGCCGATCACCACGGCGCCATTGACGCCTAGCTCGCCCAGCAGCCAGTTCACATCGCCGGCAAAGCCCGCGATGCTGTACTCCTGGTCCGGCTTGTCGCTGCGGCCGTGCCCACGCAGGTCGAGCGCGATCACCCGATGCTCGGTGCGGAGATGGTCAAACTGCGGGGCAAGGTACGTGTGGTCACAGCACCAGCCATGGATGAGCACGATTGGCGGATCGCCGGCGCCGTCCTCGTCATAGTAGAGCGCCACCCCATCGCGATTGAGCGTCCGCATGTGCAACCTCCCTGGCGGTGTTGACCCCATTTTGCCGGTCTGCCGCCGTCCGTCAACGTCTCGCCGTCAGGCCCGGCCGAGCACCAGGGCTGCATTGATGCCGCCAAACCCGAATGATGTGGACAAGACGTACCGCGGGCGCGCGGGCCGCCCGGCGCCGGTGATCAGGGCAAGGTCACACGCGGGGTCTGCCTGCTCGAGGTTGGCCGTGGGCGGCAGCCAGTCGTGCCGGAATGTCAGTGCACAGATGGCGGCTTCGATAGCGCCGGTGGCGCCCAGCGCGTGACCGTGCAGGCCCTTGGTGCCTGACACCGGCACCGTCCGCGCCCGCCTCCCGAGCGCTCGGTGTAGCACCAGCGATTCGGTGCGGTCGTTGAGCGGTGTGGAGCTGCCGTGGGCGTTGACGTAGCCGACAGCCCCGGGCGGCACCCCGGCCGTTGCCAGCGCCATCGTGACGGCCCGTGCCGCTTGCTCGCCGCCCGGCAGCGGCGCGGTCATGTGGTAGGCGTCGACGCTGGCGCCATAGCCGAGCAACTCGGCATACACCGGAGCATCCCGCTGCTCGGCATGCTCCTGCGATTCCAGCACCAGCACGGCCGCGCCCTCAGCCATGACAAACCCGTCGCGACGGAGGTCGAACGGCCGCGAGGCATGTGCAGGGTCGTGATTTGCGGTTGACATCGCCTTGATCAGCGCGAAGGAGCCGAACGTCAGCGGCGCTAGTGGCGCCTCCGCGCCCCCGGCCAGCGCGACGCTGGCCCTGCCACTGCGAATGGCCAGCAGCGCTTCACCAATGGCAACCGCTCCCGAGGCGCACGAGTTGGCGTTGGCGATGGTCGGTCCGGTGATGCCCAGCGCGATCGCGATATTGGTCGCACCGGCGCCACCGAACACCGACAACGCCAGCGCCGGACTGACGGCCCGGGGACCGCCCGTGACGTAACGGTGGTGTTGCTCCTCTGCGAAGGCAATACCGCCCAGCGCCGAGCCCAGGTACACGCCGGTGTCGTTCTGCTGGCCGACAAGCGAGAGGCCAGCGTCTTCAAGCGCCAGCCGCGCTGCCGCAACGGCGAACTGGGAGAAGCGGTCGAGCCGGCGCAGCGCTTTCCCTTCGATGAAGTCGCGACCATCGAACCCATCGACCTCTGCCGCGATCTGGGACGGGAAAGGTGATGGGTCAAACCGTGTGATGCGTCTGACAGCCGTCTCGCCTCGGCGCACCCCGGCCCACAGCCCAGCGGCACCGCTGCCGATTGGGGTGATCGCGCCGATACCGGTGATGAACACCCGTGGCGGCCGGCGGGCATCGTTGGTGCGACAAGCATGCTCCGGCGTCATGCGGCCGTCTCCTGGGCGGGCGATTTATTCCCGGCCGGTGCGGGGCGTACGCCGGCCATACGGGATCTCGGCCACCTGCTTTACCCGGCGCAACGTGCGTCCGGCCACGGCATCGATAAACAGGTGACCTACTACCCACTCATACAGCCGGCCGGCGAGCGGCAGCGATGACCGGTAGTCGTGCACGATGGCTGCGCGAGCGCCGCATTCACCGGCATCGATCTGCCACTCGACCTCCATGCCGCGGGTTGGTCCGGCGATATGGGTGAACCGCAGCCGCCGGGTGGCCGGCTCAGCGCTGACCCGTGAGGTCCACCGCACCGGGTACCATCCTCGCCACGCGGCCATCTCCAGGATGCGCGACCCACCGGCGACGCCCTTGCGCCGAACCCAGCGGTAATGTGGTAGGAACTCCGGCCAGTGCTCAACGCGCTCAACCAGCGCGAACACGTCGTCCGCGGGTGCTTGGATTTCGATGGCGATGGTGCTGTGCATCGGTTCCTCGCTTACAGCGCTAGCCGGCCGAGAAAGGCGGGGTTGAGCACCCGGCGTGCGGGCAGCACATCGCCGGTCACGCCCACCAGGGTGTCTGCCATCGCCGGGTGGCGGGCGAGCTGCTGCAGCGCGTGCGCCAGCACTCGTGACCGCCCGACAAAGCGCTGCACCAACCACTCAACGGCAAACGTCCCGCGGAACTCCCGTGCGCGCTGCTGCTCGTATGGCAGCAAGCGGCTCCTGCTGGTGTCTGCATCGCGCAGCGCCGCGACGATCACGGGCGCGGCCAGTTGGGCGCTCCTCAATGCCTTGTAGATGCCCTGACCGGTAAACGGGTCATAGAACCCGCCGGCGTCGCCCGCCAGCAGCAGGCCGTTGCCTACCGTCTGCGCTGCGCGGTGAGCGAGCGGACCCGTACGCAAGAGCGGGCCTGCGAGAACGGCGGCGTGCAGCCGTGGCGCGAGCTTCGGGAACCGGCCGAGCTGCTCCCAGAAGAACGCTTCCGGCCGTGCGCCAATTCCGGCGCCCCGCGGTGGCCGCATGACAACCGCGACATTGGCCAGGCCGGCGCCGAGGGGAGCGACGCCGCAGTACGCACCCGCGGTGACGTGCATCTCCCCATAGTCAGTGAGATTGGAGATTCCATCTAAGTGCGCGACCAGCGCGATCCGGCGCATTGAGCCGTACGGCCGGACCAGGTGTAGCCGGCGGGCGATCACGCTGTGTACCCCGTCGGCTGCCACCACCAGGCGAGCGGGAATCCGCTCCTCACCGCGGGCGCTGCGGGCGACGACGCCGGTGACACCGCTGCGATCACCGAGCACTCC
>CAUJGQ010000031.1 GCA_963170165.1 Chloroflexota bacterium
TTCCTGGCGGTGATGGGCGGGCTGGGCGTGCTCATCGGCCTGGGCTGGACGGGCCGCGGCTTCGGTGCGGAGGCGGCGCCCCGCGTCATGCGCCTCACCATGGTGGGCATGGTCGGCGCCTGCCTGGGGCTGGTGCTGCTCGGCCGCGGCCTCACCGAGCTGGCCGCGCTCAGCCAGGTTGAGCTGCTGATGGCGGCGGGCGAATCCTCGCGGACGGCGCTGGTGATCGCCGCGCCGCTGACGGTGATCCTGGGTCTGTCGCTGGCGGTGGCGCCCATCGGCGCCCGCGCCGTGCTGACAGCCACCGCCCCCCACGGCGGCCAGGCGCGGGTCTTCGCCGCACAGGCGACCTTCAGCCACACCGTGGTGATCCTGCCGCTGATGGCCATCGGCGCCGGCACGCAGATCGCCGGCGCCGGGGCAACGGTGGGCGCAGTGGGCGCGGCCGGGCTCGGGCTGTTGCTGGCGTTGGAGCAGTGGCGCGCTCGGACCGCTGCCGGCGCTGCGCCTGACACCATCCTCCCCGTCCCCGTCCCCGCCGAGGTCGCGCTGAGCGGAGACTAGCGCGGCATCCGAAGACGCGGCCGTTCGGCGTGAACCCGCGCATGACCGCACGTGGCATACGTGATACGAAGGACGCCCGGCCGGATGCCGGGCCACAAGGGGTGAGGCGTGAGGGCCGAGCAGGATCAGGAGCGCCACGCGTCACCCCGGATGCCGGCTGCCGCGTCCCAGACCGCGCGCCGGCCCTCCTGGCGGGAAGCGCTGTTTGAGCTGGCCGTCTTCGCGGCCGGCTATGCCGTCTACTTCGGCGTGCGCGGCCTGACGGAAGGCAGCCTGGCCGATGCGCTGGTCAACGCCGAGCGGGTGGTGGACTTCGAGCGGGCGCTTGGGCTGTTCATCGAGCCGGAGCTACAGGCGCGCATCGCCGGTCACCTGTCTGCCGTCACCTTCTTCAACTGGGTGTACATCTGGTGGCACTGGCCGGTGATCATCGTCGCCGGTGTGTGGTTGTTTGTCCGCCGCCCGCACGCGTTCTATCTGGTGCGCAATACCTTCCTCATCTCCGGCACCGTCGGGCTGGTCATCTTCGCGCTGTTTCCCGTTGCGCCGCCGCGGCTGGCCGAGCTGGACATCATCGATACCGTCACCCGCTACTCGGATGCCTACCGCGTGTTGCAGCCGCCGCAGTTTGTCAACCAGTACGCCGCTGTCCCCAGCCTGCACCTGGGCTGGAACCTGATCATCGGCCTGATGCTGCTGCGCGAGTCACGGGTGCTGGCGGTGCGCATCTTCGGCGCCGTCATGCCCATCGCGATGTACGCGGCGATCGTGCTCACCGCTAATCACTACATCGTCGATGGCATCGCCGGGATGGCGCTGGCGCTGGCGGCGCTGTGGCTGGCCGTCCGCCTGCACGCCCTGGCCGGCCGGCTGACTGCCCATCCCTGGCTGATGGTGCTCGTGGGACCGCCGCGCGCCGGGTGACGGCCCCCGCGCGCTCCTGCGTTGGGGGGTCCGGCTTCCTCGTCTTCCCGGATAGGATAGGAGGTGGAACACCGGGGGGAGGGATGCATGGCCGAGGGCAAGGAGCCGCCGCCAGCAGACAAGTACCGCGCCTATCTCCAGGGCGAGGTAGACGGCGCGGCGCTGTATCACGCGATGGCGGACGGCGAGCAGGACGAGAATCGCGCCGGGGTGCTGCGCAAACTGGCACAGACGGAAGAGCGCCACGCCGCCCACTGGCGCGACAAGCTGGCGGCGCTGGGCGAGCCCGTGCCGGTGCTCCGTCCCGGTCTCTCCGCCCGGCTATTGGGCTCGATGGCGCGGCGGTTCGGCGCCCGGTCCGTGCTGCCCATCGCCCAGGCGCTGGAGCTAAAAGACGGCAACGCCTACGCCGCCGAACCGGAGGCGGGCAACCTGGCCGCCGATGAGCGTGTGCACTCCCACACCGTTACCGAACTGGCCCGGCCCGGCGCCACCGATGCGGTCACCGGGCGGATCATGGCGCGTGAGCGCTGGCACCGTGGCCGCGACGGCGGTGGCTCGCTGCGCGCCGCCATCTTCGGCGTCAACGACGGCCTGGTCTCCAACCTGTCCCTGGTGATGGGTGTGGCCGGAGCCGATCCCGGCGGCCGGTTTGTGCTGCTGTCTGGCGTGGCCGGGCTCTTGGCCGGGGCCTTCTCCATGGCGGCGGGCGAGTACGTCTCCGTCACCGCCCAGCGTGAGCTGTTCGAGCGGCAGATCGCGCTGGAGCGGGAGGAACTGGCCATCCACCCGGAGGAGGAGCAGGAGGAGCTGGCACTGATCTACCAGGCCAAGGGCATCCCTGCCGCTCAGGCAGAGGAGCTGGCGGCGCGGATTATCCAGGATAAGGCCGTGGCGCTAGACACACTGGCGCGCGAGGAGCTGGGGCTGAACCCGGACGACCTCGGCTCCCCCTGGGGTGCGGCCGGCAGCTCCTTCGTGATGTTCGCGCTGGGGGCACTGTTGCCGGTGCTGCCGTATCTGTTTACCAGCGGCGCGCCGGCGGTGGTGCTCAGCGCCGTGCTGGCCGGGCTGGGGCTGGCCACCGCCGGCGCCGCCATCACCCTGTTCACCGGCCGCAGCGCCCTCATGGGCGCCCTGCGCATGCTCCTGATCGGCGCTGGCGCCGCCGCCATCACCTACGCCGTCGGGCGGCTGATTGGGGTGAGCGTGGGGTAGCTAACGCCCCGCTCCCCCGCTGCTTGCGGCTCGTCGTCGCCAGGTCCCCCGCTCGCTGCGCCCGCGACCCCCTGCGAGGGGGTTTGAACGGGGGCCTGGCCCTCACTCCCCAATCCCCTCGCCCGTTGCCACTCCCTGTCCTTTAGAACATGTGACCTAAACTGGTTGCCATGCAGAGAACGTTTGTTCCATGCTTCTGTCTAGTTCACCGACAGGAGGTAGCCACTGTGCGCAAGCACCCGGATGTGCTGATGGAGGAGATGCGCGAACAGCTCGCGGAAGCGCGGGCCGAGAGCGAGCGGCTGGCGGAGCAACTGGCCGACCGCGAGGCGCGGGCGCTGCACCTGGAGGAGGCAGCAGGGACGTTGCGTCATCAGCTGGAACAGGAGCACACGGCCCGGCGCGCGGCGGTCAGCCGCTATCGAGAGGTGCTGCTCGCAGCCACGCCGGAGTTGCCCGCCGGGCTGGTCCAGGGCGAGACGTTGGAGCAGATCGACGCGGCGGTCGAGCAGGCGCGCGCCACGGTGGAGCACGTCCGCGCGCACACCGCCTTCCCGGCCGTTCCCGCCGGCAGCCCGGCGCGTACCGGGCCGGACCCGGCCGCCATGAGCGCCGCCGAGAAGATCCGGTACGGCCTGGCCCAGCGGTAGCAGAAGCGGCCGGCCAGCGCCCATCCCCTGAGCCCGCCAGGGGTAAGGACAAACCTCCGCTGATGCGTTCCACACGAACCAGAAAGGAAGCACACGATGGCGCTGACACTGACGGAAGCGGCGAAACTCTCGAACGATGTCGTACTGCAAGGGGTGATCGAGACCGTCGTCAAGGACTCGCCCCTGCTCCAGCGGCTCCCGTTCATCAATATCACCGGCAATGCCATCACGTACAACCGCGAGAACGCGGCGGCGACGGCGGCCTTCTACCAGGTGGGAGACAGCTGGGCGGAGAGCACCCCCACCTTCACGCAGCTCACCACCAGCCTGGTCATCCTCGGCGGTGACGCGGATGTCGACCGTTACCTTGCCACCACCCGCAACAACGTCCAGGACATCGAGGCGGCGGTGCTGGAGCTGAAGGCGAAGTCGGTCCGTCACAAGTTCGAGGAGACCTTCATCTCCGGCGATACCGGCGTGGACCCCAAGTCGTTCGACGGCATTGCCAAGCAGGTGATAGCCGGGCAGACGATCACCGCCGGGGCCAACGGCGCCCAGCTGACCCTGGCGCTGCTCGATGAGCTGGTGGACAAGGTGCGCCCCGGCCGCCCCGATCTGTTGCTGATGAGCAAGCGCAGCCGCCGGGCGCTCAACCAGCTCGTGCGCGCCTCGGGGGCGTTCATGGAGACGCGCCAGAACGACTTCGGCATGTTCCAGGAGTACTACGCCGGCGTGCCGCTCGGCGTGTCCGACTTCCTCTCTGACGCGGAGACGCAGGGCGGGGCGAGCAACGCCAGCAGCATCTACGCCTTTCAGTTCGGCGAGGGCCGGCTTACCGGCCTGCAAGGGGCCGGCGGCCTCCAGGTGGAGCAGGTCGGCGCCCTGGAGACCAAAGACGCCGTCCGCTGGCGTATCAAGTGGTACACGAACGTCGCCATCTTCTCCGACCTGGCGGTGGCCCGGCTGAAGGGGATTATCCCGTAGCGAGCGGCATCCGGTGACCGGGGACGAGCGCAGGGTGTTGACGGCAGCCCCTGGCTTTCGTCTCCGGCTGCCGTGCCGAGAAAGGGGTGACCTGTATGGCCGGTGCGAGGACCGTGGATACCGGCGCCGAGGTGCGGCCGGTGGAGCTGTGGCAAGACTACGGCGGTGTGCCGGTGCGGGTGCAGATGCAGCCGGGCAGCGACGGCGTGCCCTACACCCAGCACGGGCTGTGGGTAGTGAACCAGCCGCACGTGTGGACGGGAACGGGCTGGGACCGGCAGCGGGAGGCGAATCGGGCGGTAGAGGTGAACACCGCCGTCACGGCCGGCACGCCGGTGACGCTCGTCACTCCGGCGGCGGGCAAGAAGCTGCGAGTGCTGGGCGTGGCGCTCAGCGCCTCGGCGGCGTGTGCGGTGCTGCTCAGGTACGGCGCGGGGGGCACACTTCTGCTGCGCCTGCCCAAGGCCGGGGCAGACCAGCCGGTCATCATCGAGCGGCTGGGCAACGGCCTGGTGGCCGGGCTGGCGAATGATCCGCTCAAGCTGGATGTCTCCACCAGCGCCACCGTCACCGGCGCCGTGCTGTACACGGAGGAGTGAAGGGGGGCCTCACCCCCCAGAGGAGAAGCCCATGCCCCAGACATTTACCCTCAGCCGCGTGCGCCGGGTGGCGGCGGCGGACCTGGTGATTGTGGAGGCGCAGGCGGCTGACGGCAGCCCCGTGCGCGCCGAGCTGTGGTGGAGCGCGCTGGCGCCGCTCACCACCGCCCAGCGCCGCGCTGCTGTGGGCCAGGCGCTCGCCGAATCCCATGCCGCCGGCGTCCCTATTGACCTGGGTATCGCCGGAACCATAACGGCATAGACAAGCATCCGGCCGCCGGAGACGGGCGGCAGGGCCGGATGGATGCGGTCGCAAGACGCATCGGAGCACAGCCATGACGACCATCGCGGATTACCGGACGCGGGTGCTGTATGCCCTGGGCATCGGTGGCTCGTCGTCCGAGCGCGGATTTGACAACAACAGCATCGACAAGCACACACAGCAGGCGGTGGAGGAGTTCTCGCTGTGTGTACCGCTTCAGGCCAGCGCCGATATCGCGGTGGCCGGCGGGGCGCGCAGCTTCTCGACGGTTGCGCTGGCCCGGCTGGTGCGGGTGCGCACGGTGGAGTACCCACCAGACCAGTGGCCGCGGGCGCTGCTGGACTTCTCCGTGTGGGGCAGCACCGTCACGCTAGATATTGCCCCGCCCGCTGGTGGCTACACCGTGCGGGTGTGCTATGACCAGGGGCACCTGGTGGATGGCAGCGGCTCTACCATCGCCGCGGCACACGAGCATGTGATCGTTGAAGGGGCGACGGTGTTCGCCATCCTTGCCCGGGCGATGGGCGCTGCCAACACGGCGGAGACGTCCACCGTCGCCCCCCAGACCTACCAGCATCTGCGCGTCGCCGAAACCCGCCTGGAGCACTGGCGCACCCAGCTCCGCACCCTGGGCGGCGCGCTGGAGCGGCGGGCACTGTATACCGCGTGAGCGGCGCCCGGGAGTCAGCCGGTCTCCTGCTCGCGGGGATGACCGAGGCAGCCGCCGGGGTGAGACCCCCTGCCCTGCGGGCATCCTCCCTGCTAGGGGGATGATGACGGGAGCGGCCCTGCCAGGTGAAACCCCCGAGCAGGATGGTCGCAAGTGCCCGCTTCGCATTCAACCCCCGAGCAGGGGGCCTGGTCCTCGTCCTCATGCGTCGCCGGCGCGGCGAGCGGGGGCCGCTTCCCGTTCTCAAAGGAGGTTCCCCATGACCCCGCAACAGCATTTGCGCGCGGACGGGTTGATACTCACCACCGGCGCGTTGCCGCGGCCGTATGACCCGCGCAGCGAACCGTACCGGCTGACGCGGGCGCTACCGCCCGTGCCTGTCCGCCGCGATATCGATTACTTCCTGTGCGGCGAAGGGTGGGACTGGCGGCCGCCGGTCGACCCGGAGGGGCAGGGCGGCGCCGGCAGTTGCGCCGCGTGGGCGGCGGCTGCCTGTGCCCGCACCGCCCGCGCGGCTGCGCTCACCCAGGCCGGGCAGGATCACCGCGGCGTACCCCGCTTCAATGAGACGTGGCTGTATTACCATGCCCGTTCGCGCCGCGGCTTCTTTGGCCAGGCGGCGGGGGCAGACACCGGCTCCTACGTGGAAGACAATCTCGACCTGCTGCGTGATGCCCCCGGTGGGGTGCTGGCCACGGGCGAATGGCCCAACGTCTACCTGGCCGATGCCGCGCACGTGCCGCCGCCGGAGGTGGAGGGGGCGGAACGGGCCGACTACGTGCTGTCCTACCGGCCGTTCTACCGCCGCGATAACGACGGGCTGGACGCGGCTGAGGCAGCGGCGCTGGCGCTATCACGCGGGATGCCGGTGGCGGTCGCCTCGGAGTGGCCGGCGGCGTGGTTCACCCCGGTGGGCGGGCTGGTGGCGGAGGAGGCGGCACGCGGCACGGGCGGTGGCCACGCCTGGTGGATCTGGGGGTTGTCCTTCCGGTTGGGTCTGGCCTTCTGCGGCAATCACTGGACGCCGGCCTGGACCCCGGAGGCCCCGGCGCTGCACCCGCACATGCGCGCGGGCGATTTCGCCGTGCCGCTGGCGGTGTTGACGGGCGATCTGTGCTGGAGCTTCCTTGCCGTCACTGCCGAGCCAGTGACCGCCCCGCCTCTGCCCGCGCCGGGTACCAGCGGCTACGAGCGGGCGTTGGCGGTGGCGCGCGACAGTGTGGAGCAGATCGCCCGGCAGGCGCGTACCAGCCACTGGCCGGCCCATCGTCTCCAGGCGGCCGGCGCCCGCCGCGTGCTGCGCGACCTGGAAGCGCAACGGTGATGCAATCCACGCCCGGAGGTGGGGGATGACAGCGGACTATCCCCGATTCGCCGCCCAGCGCGGACGGCTGTCCTGGTGGGTGCGGCAGGGATCGGACACGGCGGAGGGACGGGCCGCGCTGAGCGGCGGCGAGGGGGCGGCGGGCTACTGGTCGCGTCTGCTGCACACGATCACGGCGTACGGCTCTGGCCAGGCGCTGGCACACAAGGTGATGGACGGCGTGCGCTGGCAAGCGGAGGTGGCGGGCGACGGCACACCGCTGACCGGGCCGGCGGATCTCACGGCCGCGCGCGATAGCTGTGCCGCGCACGGCAAGGCGTTCATCCCGGTGGTGGTGCCGCGCTACTGGGCGGGGGATGCGCCCGCGCCGGAGCAGCAGGCCGAGCAGCATGCCGCCATCGCCCGTCACTGTGGCGTGCTGATGATCGATGCCGAGCCCTACCCCGGCTTTGTCGAGATCGAGCACGGCCGCTTCTTCCCCGCCTACTGGGCACGGCTGCGGGCGCAGACCGAGGCGTTCCTGATCAACCAGCCGGACCCGCGCCCCTGGGGGCTGGCCGGGGCCCGCGTGCGCGAGACGCGCGGCTGCTACGACGCCATCTGCGCGCAGCACTACGTGGGCTGGGTGGCGGGCGGGGTGAACTGGGTCGATGTGGCGGTGGAGGCCGCGCGGTTCCGCGCCCTGACCGCCGAATTGGCGGTGGAGGCGTACGCCACCCTGTACGCTGCCGACCGGGCGGATCTGGCGGCGGCCTTCGCGCGGGCCATCGCCGGTGAGGTGCAGGGGCTGTGCGGCTTCGCCCTCGGCCCGGCTACCGCCGGGCAGCTCGCCACCATCGGCGCAGCAGCGCGGGCGGCCGTCACCACGCTGCCGGAGCCGCTGCCGCTCGCGCCGCCCGCGCCCTCGTATGAGCAGGTGCAGCTGGGCATCATCCGCAAAGTGCTGGATGGCTCTCCGCAGGCCATGCGCGCCGCGCGTGACGACCTGGCGAAACTGGTGGGGTAAGTGGAGCGCAGACAGCCGGGCCCCTGCCCTACGGGCATCCCCCTGCTAGGGGGATGACGAGAGAGGACGGCCCCGCCGGTGCAACCTGCCCGCATGTGGCAAGCCTGGGCGAGTGCCCAACGGGGATGACGAGCGAGGGCGGTCCCGCCGGTGCAACCCCCTATGCAATGGCATCGCGGCTGCGGATCACGAGGGGGATGACGAGCGAGGGCGGCCCCGCCGGTGCAACCCCTGGCAGGGAGGATGAAGAGCGGGGGATCGTGAGCGCGCCCCCTCGCTAAACCCCCTGGCAGGGAGGATGAAGAGACGGGGAGCGCGAGCGCGCGCCCCTCGTTCAACCCCCTGGCAGGGAGGATGAAGAGAGGAGGATCGTGAGCGCGCCCCCCTCGCTAACCCCCCCTAGCAGGGGGGTCGCGCGCGGAGCGCGCGGGGGGGTCCTGGTCCCCCCAGCAGGGGGGTCGCGCGCGGAGCGCGCGGGGGGGTCCTGGTCCCTATCCGTCGCGCACGCTGCCGGCCGCTTGCCGTGAAAGGAGCACACGTATGACTGCGACAACCATGCACACCCAGGCGCCGCACGAGCAGCCTCGGGTACAGGGGGCGCCGGCTTCAGCGCGGTCCGCTCTGCCACCGGACGAGCAGCGCTGGGCGGACACGACCGCCGCAATCCAGGGGCTGGCGGCCACGCTGGCGCAGGTTGATGCGCGGCTGGCTGCGCTGGAGGCGGACGGCCTGCCAGATATCCGCTCCGATCTGTATCGCCGCCTTACCAGCCGGCCGCTGTGGACGGCGTTCATCCTGCCTGCGTTGTGCGCGCTGGCGGCGGCGCTGGCCGGTGAGCTGAGCTGGATGCAGGCGGCGGCCGTGATGCTCGGCGGCGGCTCGGTCTTCGGCGTGGTGGAGGGTGCGCGTGATGTGGCCGCCCGCCGCACCCGACCGGCATATACTCCGGAGGAACCCCGTATGCTGGCAGATGGGCTGGCCCGCGCCGCCCGCACCTTCCGGATACGGAGAGCCACGCGTGATCACCGCTGAGCAGTTCAATATCCGCAGTCAGGGCACCCTTGCCGGGCTGCTGGGCGTTCTCTTCACCGAGGTGACGCCGGGGCGGATGGTAGCCCGGATGCCGGTCACTGCCCAGCACCTGGCGGCCAACGGCTATCTGCACGCCGCCAGCGTGGTGGCGCTGGCCGATACCGCCTGCGGCTACGGCACCCTCGCCAATCTGCCCGCCGGCGGGACGGGGTTCACGACCATCGAGATCAAGAGCAATCACCTGGGCACCGTTCGCCCGCCGGGGGAGGTGCGTTGCCAGGCAGCGCTGGTCCACGGCGGCCGCACCACGCAGGTGTGGGACGCAGAGGTCAGCGATGCCGCTACCGGCAAGGTCATCGCCCTGTTCCGCTGCACGCAACTGGTGTTGTACCCGCGGGAGTGATGGGCTTACCGCCGCCGCGGCTCACCCTGCTCCTGCAGGAGCGCCGGCAGCCGCCCGGCGGCGAGCCACGGGCGCGGGGCGCGGCGGTTCTTGGCGAGCCACCCGTCATCGCCAGCGCTGGCCCCCGTGAACCCCACCACCGCGAACTTGGCGTTGAGGCTGGCGACGTCATCGACGCCGATGTGCGTCATGGGGAAGCGGCAGGCAGTGGTGGCCCACATGATCGTGCCGCCGTTACAGGCACGGGAGTGCCCCAGCCCCAGGGCGTGGCCGATCTCGTGGGCGATGATGTTGGCCTGCTCCTGTGCGTCCACCTGCGCGAACGGCCCGGGGTTGATGACGATCGCCGCCTTGGCGCTCCAGCAGGGCACATTGCGCTCGCAGGCGTCGTTTGGCGCGATCAGGTTGATGCTGCCGGCGATAGTGTCGTCGTCGCCGAGATCTAGCTCCATAAACATGATGCCCGGCAGGTCCGACACGCAGGCGGCTTCATCATCGTGCACCAGCTCCAGCACGAAACCGAGGTCGTAATAGGCATCGACCCACTGCTGGTAGCCAGCCAGCACCGCGCGGGCCGAGCTGTCGCTGATGCCGTCGCAGATGCCGATGCTCATCCCGCGCGGGTTGTCCCACCAAGCCGCCGTCCAGGGCACGTTGTTCGCGTCGCCGGTCAGCCGGCGCAGATCTACGATCAGGTCACGCGCCAGCACACCGCCGGTCTGGAAGGGGAAGCCAGCCGGCTGGCGCCAGCCGCTGCCGAAGGTCGGGACAACGGACAGCCGCACCTCTGCCCCGTCACGCCCGCAGCCCGCCGCTGCGCTCTCGGGCAGCACCAACAGGCTGTAGCGGCCGGGCTGCGTCACGCGGACGCTGCCGCACTCACGCTCGCCCACCAGTGCGCGGACCGCCGTCCCCGGCGGCGCGGGCGTTCCCTCAATGGTGAGCGCTCCCGCCACGCGCAGGCTGCCCGGCGCCGGTGGCGCCGGTGTGGGAGCAGGAGAGGGGGCAGGCTCGCCGCCCGGCCGGGTGAGCACGTAGCGGTCAAAGCGGGCATCCAGCGTCAGCGACTCCCCGGCATACGCGCCGGCGCCGAAGAACAGCTCACCTTCGGTCAGTGCCGTGTCCGTGACGCTGGCAGCGGGCTGCCCGTTGATGATGGCAGCGATGGTGCTGCCGGTGCATGCGATCTCCAGGCGGTTGCTCTCCAGCCCGCGACGGATCAGGGGGGAGGCGCCGCCCGCCAGCCGCGATTCTACCCCGCTGCGCCAGCGCGCCAGCCGGAAGCTGCCGTCGCTCGGGTCCACGCTCAGCCGGTAGTGACCGGCCGCGCCGGCGCGGCAAGCGACGACGGCGTAGCGGTCGCGCGCTTGCCCCTCGAACCGCACGGACACCGCCAGCGCCACATCGGCGTGCACGCTGGTGACGCGGGCGGTGGCCAGTTGCTGGTAGCTGGGATCGATAATCGCGATCTGGTATTCGCCCGCCAGGTAGCCGGTGCGCAGGCGCGGGTCGGTGGCTGCGGCAGGGAAGCGCCCGGCCGCCGGATCGTCGAAGTCGTCGCGCTCCAGCACGGCGCCGTGATCGGCCCGCGCGGCGCCTGCGCCCCAGGTGAGCAGCACGATCGCCACCGCCAGCACCGCCGCCCCACGTCGCATCGCCCTGCTCCTGCTGCTGTTGCCCGGCAGCGTACCAGGTTACCGCGTTTGTGGCCGGAACAGCGCCACGCCGTCGCGGATGGCGGGGCCGCCGTCTGCGGTGCGCACATCGAAGAAGACGGCGCCGGGCCGTTCGCCCAGTGCGCGGATGGTGATCGCCGTGCCCGGCAGCACCATCGCGCCGAAGCGGCAGGCGATGCGGGCCAGCCGCGCCGGGTCGCCCCCCGCTTCACGCGCCACCAGCTCGCGGGCGGCCAGGGCGTGGGTGGCGGTGCCGTGCAGGATGATGTCTGGCAGGCCCGCCGCCAGCGCCGCCTGCCGCTCGGTGTGGATCGGGTTGTAGATGCCGGCGCAGGCGGTGTACAGGTGGGGTAGCCCCGGGCTGATGTCTACCGTGGCTGTCCAGCGTGGCGGGGGCCCCACCTCTGCGACCGGCAGCGGCGGCGGCGCATCGATGGCGTGCCCCGCGCCGGCCACCTCGACCCCGCGAAACAGCGAGCCGTACCACACCGTCAGCACCGCCGCGCCCCCCGCGTCCACCGTGTCGTAGCGGGTGAGCAGATAGGCGCCCGGCGGCCGAGGCTCGATAGCGGTGATCCGGCCGGTGGTGGTGAGCCGGTCGCCGGGGCGGATCAGCCGGTGAAACAGCAGGTCATGGGTGGCGTGGACCCCGCGCGCCGCCTCCGCCGCCGTTAGCCCCAGGGCGGGCTGTCCGCGCAGCGCCGCCTGTAGCGGCCAATCGAGCCCCACGCCGAACAGCGGCGGGGCCACTGCCCCACCCGGCCGCGTGCCGTCGAGATAGGCGGGGTTGAGATCGCCGGTGGCGGCGGCATAGGCTGCCCCCTGCCAGGGCAGCACCGCTACCGTGCGTGGTCCCAACGGCAGTCCTACGGCGCCGGCGGCGAGTGGCATGGCGGTGCTCCTCGTGGGTGTGGTGGGTCATTCTTAACACGGATGTGGCCGCGGGCGTAGCGGGCGCCGGGATGCCGGATGCCGGCCGGCGCAGTAGACTGTCCCGGGAAACGGGCCGGCGGAAGGGCCGCCGCCAAGGACGCCAAGGAGAGGATGACCGTGGAGTACGAGAATATTCTGTACGAGGTCGCCGATGGCCGGGCGCGTATCACGCTCAACCGCCCGGAGAAGCTCAACGCGTTGACGCTGGATCTACAACAAGAGCTGTCGCACGCGCTGTGGAGCGCGGACAACGACACGCGCGTGCACGTGGTGATTCTGCGCGGGGCGGGTCGCGCCTTCTCCGCCGGGTATGACATCTCCGCCCAGGCGCGCAAGGCCGACCCGTACGCCGAGGTGTATCGCGGCCGCGTGGAGATCGATGATGACGCCTGGCGGCTGGAGCAGGCGCAGCGGCTGCGGATGGCGATCTTCGACATGCACAAGCCCGTGATCGCCCAGCTCCACGGCTACTGCCTGGCAGGGGGGACCGATGTCGCGCTGCTGGCTGATATGGTGATCGCCGCAGAGGATGCGTTGATCGGCTTCCCGCCGGTGCGGGCCATGGGCGGGCCGCCGGCGCACATGTGGACCTATCTGGTGGGACCGCAGCAGGCCAAGCGGATGCTGCTGACGGGCGACAGCATCACCGGCGCAGAGGCGGAGCGCATTGGCCTGGTGATGCAGGCGGTGCCGGCGGCCGAGCTCGAGCAGACCGTCGAGGCGCTGGCTGCCAAGCTGTGCATGATTGACCCGCACCTGCTCTCCGCCAACAAGCGCGCCTGCAACCTGGCGCTGGAGCTAATGGGCGCCCGCACCATGCAGCGGCTGGCCGCCGAGATTGACGCCCGTGCCCACCAGGCGCCAGCCGTCAAGGAGTTCGGCCGCATCTCCCGCGAGCAGGGCCACAAGGCGGCGCTGGAGTGGCGCGACAACAAGTTTGGCGATGGCCGCGGC
>CAUJGQ010000032.1 GCA_963170165.1 Chloroflexota bacterium
TTGCCAATGTCAGAGGCCACGGGCCGGCAACAACGGTGTCCTCTGGCGATGCATCCGGCCCGATGAACCGCAGGTTGGGATGCGAGCCGCCCACGGGAGCGGTGAAGCGCGTGGTGCCGGTCAGCACAACCGGCCCGCCGCGGGCAGCTAGCTCGTCGCCGAGGCGGTACAGCGCCGTGGTCTTGCCGCCGCCACCGGTTAGCGCGACGACGTCTCCGTCCTGGATACCCAGGGCCTCAGCCAGTAGCATGGCGGACGCACATCAGGAGCCGAGCTTGGTCTCGTCCTTACCCGCATCCGGGAAGAACAGCGGTTCACCGTACTTGGCCTTGCCGTACCCGGCGATGATCGCTTGCGCCGCAGGGCTGACGAGGAAGTCCGCGAATGCGACCGCGCCGGCCGAGTTGATCTTATCACTCTTGCTTGGGTTCACTCGGATGACGTGATAGATGTTGAGCAGCGCCGGGTCGCGCTCGATCAGCACCGCCAGCTGCAGGTTCTTCTTCTGCGCCAGGTAGGTTGCCCGATCAGATATGGTGTAGGCCTGCCGGTCATTCGCGATTTGCAGCGTCTGCCCCATGCCAGCGCCGGCCTCGGTGTACCAGCGCTGCCCGGCCGGGGTGATTGCTGCCTGCTTCCACAGCTTCAGTTCCAGGGCGTGCGTGCCGGAGTTATCACCACGTGACACAAAAGCGGCAGAGGCATTGGCGATGCGGGTCAGCCCGTCTGCTGCCACTTTCAAGGTCTTAATCTGCGCGGGGTCTTTATCGGGACCGATGAGGATGAAGTCGTTGTGCATCACCAATCGCCGGTCCAGTCCGTGGCCGGCCTGCACAAACGTCCGCTCGGCATCCGGCGAGTGCACCAGCAACACGTCGGCCTCACCCCGCTCCGCCGTGGCCAGCGCCTGGCCCGAACCGAGCGACAGCGGCACGACCTTGTAGCCGCTCGCCTTTTCAAAGGCAGGGAGCAGCTCATCGAGCAGGCCGCTATCGACCGTGCTGGTCGTGGTTGCGAGCACCAGCCTGGGGTTGGCAGGTGGCCGGGGGGCAGCTGTTGCCTGAGCCACGGTCGGGGCCGCGGTCGCGACGGCCGCTTGGGTGGCAACGGTGGTCGCGGCCACCGTTGCGGTAGTGGCAGACTGCTTCTCATCGCCGCTCCCGCAGGCAGCAAGCAAGAGCAGCGCAGGCAGCAGCGCGAAGATGCGTTTCATGGCGACCTCCCCAGTTTCGTCACGCATGCTATCTGCTGGCGTTATGCTACGGCAAGCATAACGCCAGGAGGTACGCAAACACCGGCAACACCCGACGGCAGGCGCGTCTGTCTGCACGCTACAATGAGTGGCGGAGGGTAACCACGTGTTGGTGGAAGCCGCGATGGTCCGCAATGTCGTGACAATCGAGCCCGGCGAGTCACTGGCGGACGCCGAGGGGGTGATGCTCCGGGGCCGGTTCCGCCACCTGCCCGTGTGCGACGCTGACCGGCTGGTAGGGATGCTGTCCGAGCGTGATGTCCGGCCGCCGCACGGGCTCACCGAAGAACAGCGCAGCATCTTCAGCGGTCGCAGTATCCGTTCAGTGATGCGCTCTCCCGTGATCACCGTTGCACCCGATGACACCCTGGAGGACGCCGCCCGGCTGCTGTATGAGAACAAGATCAGCGCCGTGCCGGTGGTGCGCGACGGCCGGGTGGTTGGCATCATCACCAGCAGCGACGTCTTCCACACGTATATGCGCATCACCGGACTGGTCGACCCAGGCACACGGGTGGAACTCGGCGCTGAGAACCTGCCAGCGACGCTGGAAGCGGTCGCGGCGGTGGCGCGCGAGCAGCATGCCGCCATCACCACGATTCTCACGGAGCGCCATCCGCAGACCGGGCACCGTACCGTGATCGTGCGGTTCGGCACGATTCGCGGACCGCAGGTGATCGCGGCGCTGCGGTCCCGCGGCCTGGAGGTTCACACTCCCGAGCCTGTCGCTGAGGGGTAGCACTGTGGCAGCGTGCCGCTCTGACTTCATCTGGTCTCCGCAATTCCGCACCTATGACTTCGGGGCGGAACATCCCATGCGGCCGGAACGGCTGCTGGCGCTGCATGACCTCCTGCGCCGGACCGGCGCGCTGGACGGCAGCCACGTGCGCACGGTCATGCCGCCTGCCGCCGCAGAGAGCGAATTGCTGCTGGCTCACAGCGAGGCATATATCGAGGCCGTCCGCCGCCTCAGCACCGGTGCGGAGGACCGCATCCGCGCTGAGATGTTCGGGCTGGGCGAAGGCGACACCCCGGCATTTGCAGGGATGCACGATGCGGCCACGTTGATCGCCGGCGGCACCCTGACGGCGGCACGGGCAATCATGCGCGGCGAAACCCTGCACGCCTTCAATCCGGCCGGCGGTCTGCACCACGCGCACCGGGCGCGCGCATCGGGTTTCTGCGTCTACAACGATCTGGCCGTCGCCATCGCCGCCGTCGTGCAAGAGCACGAGGCGAAGGTGCTGTATGTCGACTTTGATGTCCATCACGGCGACGGGGTGCAGGCGGCCTTCTACGACGACCCGCGCGTGCTGACCGTCTCACTGCACGAGACCGGCCGCTATCTATTCCCGGGAACCGGTGGCGTCACGGAGTTAGGCACCGGCGCGGCAATTGGCTACAGCATTAACGTCCCGCTCGCGGCATTCACGCAGGACGAGTCCTGGATAGCCAGCGTCGAATCGTTGATGCCGGCGCTGGTAGAGCGGTTCCAGCCGGACCTGATCGTCTCCCAGTTCGGCTGCGACGGGCACACCTGGGACGGTCAGGCGCATCTACGCCTCACTACCGCAGCCTATGCACGCGCCGCCGCCCTGATGCATGAGCTGGCGCACGAGCACTGCAGCGGCCGCTGGCTGGCGACCGGCGGCGGTGGGTATGAGCCGGTGCGGGTGGTGCCACGGGCGTGGGCGCTGGTGTGGGCGGAGATGGCCAGCGTCACCCTACCGGAAGCGTTGCCGGTTTCCTGGATCACCACCTGGGAGCCGCACGCCTACGGTCCCATGCCTGAGCGGATGGTCGATCTGCCGGAAATATCGGGGACGATCCCACGGCGGCCGATGATCGAGCAGGAGAACGCCTCCACTGTCGCCCGTGTGCGCGAGCTCGCGCTGTCGCCTCAACTGCGGCAGGCGTACCGGCCGTCGGGGCCGTGGACCCCATCGACGTTTCCCTGGCTGCCGACCGGCCGGGCGGCCGTAGCCGAGACCGCAAAGGGCGCCGTGCACCTGCGGGATCGCTGCCCGCGATCGCTGATTGAGCGCATGCATGTCGCTGAGGGAATGCAGGCGTTCTCGCGCAGCGCTGAGCGCGAAGCGGCGATGTTGCGCCGGATTGCCGAACGACCCGAGAACAACTTGGTGATTGCCCACACGGCTGAAGGCGAGATTGTGGGCGAGGTAACACTCGCCCCGGGTGAGGGTCGCTGGCTGGGCCTGGACAGCCTGTACGAAGCGGCAATCGAGATCGCGCCGGGCTGGCGCGGGGCCGGGCTGGCCGAGACGCTGTTGCGCTTCACCTTCGAACCAGAGTTTGCCGAACGGCTGATCGTCATCGCGCAGGGCATTAGCTGGCATTGGGACCTGGAGGGGACCGGCATGGACGCCTGGACCTATCGCGAGCAGATCATCAAGCTATTCGCTACGGCTGGGTTTGAGGTGTTCCCCACCGACGATCCGGAAATCCTATCCGGCGAAGCCAACGTTTTGCTGGCACGGGTTGGCAAAGAGGCGCCGCACGACCTGTACGATGAGTTCTACCGGCGGCTGCACCGCCAATCCGATTGGATAGGGTTCTGAGCCGGTGCGCTCTTCTCAGCGTCCCGGCCGTTCGCTACACTGGCGTGCGGAGGGTCACCGGGCGCAACGATCCCGGTCCCTCCATTTCTGTTTGTGGGAGCAAACCGCGTGACGCATCCCGCCGTGGCCGACGAGCAGTTCCGCGAACTGACACGGCTGATCGAAGCCGTGCGCGCTGAGGTTGGACGGGTGATCGTCGGCCAAGAATACCTGGTCAACCGGCTGCTGATCGCGCTGCTGTGCAACGGCCATATCCTGATTGAGGGGATGCCTGGGCTGGCCAAGACCCTCGCGGTGCACACGCTCTCCGACGCGCTGGATATGCGCTTCGTGCGGATCCAGTTCACCCCAGACCTGTTGCCTGCCGACCTGTTGGGCACGCGTATCTACAACCAGCACACGGGCGACTTCTCGATTCAGTTGGGGCCGATCTTCGCCAACGTGGTCCTGGCCGATGAGATCAACCGCGCACCGGCCAAGGTCCAATCAGCGTTGCTGGAGGCGATGCAGGAGCGCCAGGTCAGTATTGGTGGCAAGACCTTTCAACTGGAACAGCCATTCATGGTGCTGGCTACACAGAACCCAATTGAGCAGGAAGGCACATATCCACTGCCCGAGGCGCAGCTTGATCGCTTCCTGCTGAAGGCGGTAATCACCTATCCAAACCGGCTGGAGGAGCGAGTCATCCTCGACCGGGGTCTGACGGGAGAAGACACGACGGTCCACGCCGTCGCGAACAGCGAAGCGATCCTCACCGCCCGCCGGGCCGTGCGCGGTGTGTATATCGATGACCGGCTTAAGGACTACATCGTGCAGTTGGTCCGGGGCACGCGCGAGCCGCGGTCATTCAACATGCCTGATCTGGCGACGCTGATCGCCCACGGTGCGTCGCCACGCGCCACCATCTTCCTGGGTCAATGCGCACAGGCGCACGCCTTCCTGGATGGCCGGCATTACGTCACACCCGAGGACGTCAAGGCGATTGCACCGGACGTGTTTCGCCATCGCGTGATTATCACGTATGAAGCGGAAGCGGAGGACATGCGCGTCGACGACGTGGTCACCCGCGTTCTCAATGGCGTACCGGTTCCGTAACACCGGTCCCGGGGAGCTGGCCGTGCGTCTGTTACCGAAGCCCAAGTCTGCCCCTCCCTCCGGTACCGGCGGCATTCCCCCGGAGCTGATTCGCAAGATCCGGCGCATTGAGATTCGCGCTCGGCGGCTGGTGGATGATCTGTTCCTAGGTGACTATCACGCCGTCTTTCGCGGCCGCGGCATCGAGTTCTCAGAAGTGCGTGACTACCAGCCAGGCGACGACGTGCGCGCCATCGACTGGAACGTCACTGCACGCATGGGCTCTCCCTTCATCAAGAAGTACGTGGAGGAGCGCGAACTAACGGTGATGCTGGTTGTCGACGTCAGCGCATCGGAGGCGTTCGGCTCCGGCGGCCAGACCAAGCGCGAGATCGCCGCAGAAGTAGGCGCTCTGATTGCCTTCTCCGCGATTCGCAACAATGATCGCGTCGGACTGATTGCGTTCAGTGACCGGATCGAGTGCTACGTGCCACCGAAGAAGGGCCCCCGTCACGTCTTGCGGGTGGTGCGTGAGCTGCTTTATTTGCAGCCGGAAGGCAGCGGCACGAGCATCCGCGAGGCGGTGGAGTTTCTGCGGCGAGTACTGCCACGACGTGGGGTCGTCTTCCTGATTTCGGACTTCTTTGATGGCGGCTACGAGATGCCGCTGCGTGTGCTGGCCCGCCGCCACGACGTCACGGCGATCACGATCAACGACCCGCGCGAATCGGAGCTGCCGGCGGCCGGGCTTGTTGAGGTCCAGGACGCAGAGACCGGCGCCCTCCGGCTGATCGACACCAGCGACCAGCGCGTTCGCCAGGCCTACGCCGCCCGCGCCACGATCATGCGTGATGAGTGCCGCCGCTCGCTGGCTGCAATGAACGTCGACCGCATCGAGTTGACGACCGGGCGGTCATATGTCGAGCCGCTGGTCGCTTACTTCCGGCGGCGCGCCGGCCGAAGCGGCGCCCGCGCCGGTCGCGGCTGATACCCGGTCTGGCCAGTCGCTGTGCCGTCATTCGCCGCTGCCGAAAATCTCGGACAGGCGCAGGCCGGCAGGCCCCAGGATGACGATCAGGATCGTCGGGAAGAAGAACAGCACGAGCGGAATGGTAATCTTCACCGGTGCCTTGTGCGCCTGCTCCTCTGCGCGCTGGCGGCGGCGCATCCGCATCTGGTCCGCCTGTACGCGGATGACCTGGGCCAGGCTCACGCCCATGGCTTCAGCCTGAATCAGCGCGTTGACGAAGGTCTGGACGTCCCCTACCTGGGTGCGTTCGGCCATTGCCTTGAGCGCGTCGCGGCGGGCGTTGCCCATCGCCATCTCGCGCAGGACGCGCTTCAGTTCTCGGGCCAGCGGCCCGCCGACCTTCTCCGCCACCTGTGCCAGCGCAGCGTCAATGCCCAACCCGGCTTCGACACAGGTTGTCAGCAGGTCAATCGCATCCGGCATCGTCTTCAGGATGTGCTTCTGCCGCCGCTCCATGGTGTTCTTCAGCCACAGGTGCGGCAGGTAGGCGCCGAGCACGATAAAGGCGACCAACAGCAGCATCGCTTGGCTGGTGAGGCCGCCGGTCGACGACAGTAGCACGAACAGGCCGCCTGGCAGCGCAGCAGCACACAGACCCCACATGACCAGCAGGCCGGTGATCGACAGCGGGTCCCCGGCTACCGTCAGCCGCCACTGGAGTTTGTGCAGCACGCTGGCCGGCATCACCACGCGGAAGGTCCGCATGAACGCGGTGACGACCGGCCGCAGCACCCGCTCCGAAAACGTGGGGTCGCGCTCACTGTCGTCGTCAACGACGGCCATGGCGCGAAACATCTGCAGCCGCCGCTGGATCGTGCCAGCAGGTCGGGTCAGGATCGCCATCATCAGCGCAGCGGCGCTGACAAAGACGCTGATGGCGATGATCAGCTCCATCGTCCGCTCCTCACATCACGGGCGCTGTGGTTTAGACCTCGATGTTGATGATCTTGCGGATCATCAGCGCACCGCAGACCTCCAGCACCACGGCGCCGACCAGCATCACCCGTCCCATCGGCTCGGTGAACAGCAACGTCATGTATGCACGGTTGATCAGGAAGAAGATCACACCGATCACCACCGGAATGAGGGAGATGACCATGCCGGTCATCTTCTGCTCTGCGATCAGGGTCTGAATCTCACCTTTGATCCGGTCACGCTCGCGGATCGTGTGCGCCACGTTGTCCAGGATCTCGGAAAGGTTGCCGCCGACGTTTCGCTGCACCAGCACGGCGGTGACAACGATGTCGAGATCGTAGCTGCCGATGCGCCGGCCCAACTCGATCACTGCCTCCTCCACCGAGGAGCCGACCTGGGTGTCACGCATGAACTGGCGCAACTCGCCGGCAATCGGCTCGGGCAGTTGCCGCGCCGCCTGGTCCACCGCCTGCAGGAGCGAGAACCCTGCCTGCAGCGCGCTCGACATCATCACCAGCATCTCGACAAGCTGGCGCTCTATCTTGGCCTTGCGCCTCTTGGCTGCGCGACGCAGCAGGAAGTACGGGATGTAGATCCCGAAGGCAGCGAGCAAAGCGCCGATGGCCAAGTGCCCGAGCAGCAGGGCGCCAAGCATGAACAGCACACCACCGGTAAGCCCGCACGTTGCCAGGAACTCGCTCACCCGCATTTGCCAGCCGGCGCGGATAATCTGCAAGTCCAGACCCTTGGCGAAGTCCAGGCCAGAGAGGGTGCGCTCTACCCAGCCAATGGACGACATGCGGTTCGCCCGCAGGGCAACGGCCTGAGACAGCTGCCACTCCGGCATCAGGCTCTGGCCCGCCACCTTCGCCAGCCGCGCCTGGGTGGCGGTGGCGTTGGCAGTCACGCCCTGAATCAAGGCCAGCATGCCGGCCGACACGGCGGCAAAGACACTTAGCGCAATCAGAATCTCCATACTCAGCTCCTACGCCGCCTGCCAGCGCGTGGGGGCGAACATATCCGGTGGCAGGTTGATCCCGGCCATCTCAAACATCTCGAAGAACGAAGGACGGATACCAGTGGGGATCATCTTGCCAAGAATACGGCCATCCTGGTCGATCCCCTGGTGGTCGAACTTGAAGATATCCTGCATGGTGATCATCTGACCTTCCATTCCGGTGACTTCCGAGATATGGGTAACCTTGCGCGAGCCGTCCGGGAAGCGTGCCACCTGAATCAGCATGTGCACGGCCGACGCCACCTGTTCGCGGATGGCGCGCATCGGCAGCTCCATCCCCGCCATCAGCACCATGTTCTCGATACGCGCCAGGCCATCGCGCGGGCTGTTCGCGTGAACGGTGGAAATGGAGCCTTCGTGGCCGGTGTTCATCGCCTGCAGCATGTCGAATGCCTCGCCACCGCGGACCTCGCCCACGATGATGCGGTCGGGGCGCATGCGCAGCGCGTTGCGCACCAGCTCGCGCTGCGATACCTCATTGCGCCCTTCCAGTGACGGTGGTCGTGCCTCCAGCGTGATCACATGCTCCTGTTGCAGCTTCAGTTCGGCTGGATCCTCGATCGTCACGATGCGCTCGTCATACGGGATGAACCCAGAGAGCGCGTTGAGCATCGTCGTCTTGCCAGAGCCGGTGCCGCCGGAAATGATGATGTTGCGCTTCACCTTGACGCAGGCATCCATGAAGATCGCAGCCGGGCCCGTGAGCGCGCCGACGTTGATCAGGTCCTCGACCTTCAGCTTGTCAACGCGGAACTTGCGGATGGTGATGGATGGGCTCTTGGGCGCGATCGGCGGGATGACCACGTTAACGCGTGAGCCATCGACCAGGCGAGCATCGACCATTGGCGATGACTCGTCCACCCGGCGGCCCAACGGCGAGATGATGCGCTCGACGATGCGCATGATGTGGACGTTATCCCGGAAGCGGACCGGCGCCCGATGCAGCTTGCCATCCCGCTCGTAGTAGATGACATCAGGCGCGTTGACCATCACTTCGGTGATGGTGGCATCGCGCAGCAACGGTTCGATGGGGCCAAGGCCCAGCACCTCATCGACGATGGCGGCGATCAACTCATCCCGCGCCAGCCCGTAGACACCGGGCGCTTCCTGTTGCAGGATCTGGCGGGCCGCCGCGTCGACCGCTTCTCGCGCCTCCGCGGCCGGCATGCGATCCAGCCGGGCCGTCTCCAGTTCCTGAATCAGGCGGCGGTGGACGCGAAACTTGATCTCGTCATTCGCGTCGGCCGGCGGCGGGCCAGGAACGATCACCGGCTCACGTCCGGCGGTGCTGCGCGGGTGTCCGCCCCCAGATGGCGGTGCCTCGCCGCTTGGCTTTGGCTCCGCCGCCCGCCCCGGGCCGCTGCCGTTGGTGGGAACCCGCCGCGGCCACTGCCAGTTTTGCTGCGTCATTCGGTTGCTCCCAGGTCGGGGATCGTGGTGCAAAGGGCGGACACAGCGGTCCGCCCCCGGGATACCTGCATCCGGCTGATCACAACGGCGGAGCCCGGCGTGCCCGCGCTGCTACGCACCGCGCTTGAGCAGCCTGTCGAACACGGACTTTTGGCGCGGCCGCACGCCGCCCATCATCCGGGCGAGGTCAATCAAATTGGAGCCCACCCGCGAGCCGGGCTTGGTCAGCACAATGGGCTGGCCGAGCTGGGTACTCTTGGTCACGGCTTCGTCGTAGGGGATCTGCCAGAAGACGTCATACTCGAGCGTGCGCACCACGTCCTTCTCTTTCACGGAGTTGGCGACATTGGCATGGTTGATTGCCAGCTTCACCTTCTCCCGCGGGAAGGACCAGGAACGCAGCATGTTCAGCGCCAGCACGGTGTCCTTGATGCTGGCCACATCCATGCTGGTCACTAGCAATACGACAGTCGCCATCTCCAGGGCGGCGGCGACCATCTCGTTGAAGGTGCCCGGTGTATCCAGAATCACGAAGTCGTGGGTCTGCGCCAGCAGCCGCACCGTCTGCTCGATATGGTCCGGCGTGACCACGTTCCAATCCCCGGGGTGGCTGGGAGCGGGAAGGATGCCCACGCCTGAAGAATGGCGCACCAGGTAATCCTTGATGTTGGCGCGGTCGATGCCGTCGATGCGCCGCGTGAGGTCGGCGATGTTCCGGTCGACCGGCACATCCATCATGATCGCGACGTCACCGAAGCGGGTATCCATGTCAACCAGCGCCACGGTTTGGCCGGTCTCCCGATGCAGTGCCGTGGCAAGGTTAGTGGCGATCGTCGTCTTACCGATGCCGCCCTTGGCGCCAAACACGGTGATCACGGTGCCACCCGCACTCTGCGCTTGCGGGACCTCACCGGTCATCCGTCGCTGACGGTGGTCCTCCTGGTCCAGCACCATGCGGATGGAGCTGGTGACGGTCTCCGAATCGACCGGCTGCGTGAGGTAATCCTTTGCGCCGGCCAGCATCGCCCGCCGCACCGATCCCCCATCCGCCAGCGACGAGTACACCACCAGCGGCAGCGACGGGTATGAAGCGGCCAGCGCTTCCACCGTCTGCAGCCCGCGCGCGACGGGCTCTTCAATCCCGACCAGCGCTACGTCCGGCTGTGCATCCTCCACCAGTGTCTGGGCATCGACGCCGTAGCCAGCCTCGCCCAGCACCGCTACGTGCGCCAGCGACAGCATCTTGTGCAGCTCCGAGCGCCCTTCCAGGCTCCCGTCAACGATAATGACCTTCGGATTCCTCGACATCTGCGGCCTCCTGGTCGCGTCCTTGCCCCCGGGGGATGTGCGCCGCTATTGCCCGCTCATCAGGTCGGCGAGCGTATTGCTGGCCGGTGTCACACTGCGATGCTCATCCTCACCAAACGGCCGCAGGGACAGCCGAAGTTTGCCCAGTTCCTCTGCCATGAACAGTTTCTGCGCCTGCTCCGGCGTCACAGCAAGCGTGACGCTCTTGGCTTGGTCGGCGCTGGACGCCTTCTGCGCCCGTTCCTTCTCGCTCTGCAGCGTCGTGTCGGACTTCTCGGCAACCGCCAGCACTTGAATGTTCTGGAGAATGGTCAGCGAACTATAGGCCTTCAGCTTGTCGCTCTGGCCACCGCCGAGCGAATTGCTAGACCCGCCAGTGGTTGGCTTGCCGTTGCCATCGGTCGGCACGAACACCTCGAACACGCCGATCACGTCCACGTAGTCGCCGGGGGCGATATGGCCGCCGGAGGCGATCACCTCGGTCACCCCCACCGCCACGGCGCGCTTGCCATCGGGGATGGTGGCGGAGAAGCCGACATCACGCACCTGGTCGGCGATTTTGTTCGTCAGCACCTGCTCGCCGGCAGCGATGCGCACGCGCGAGATCTGGCCCACGGCCCGGTTCATCTCCTGAATGGCCAGGTTGTGCTTGGCATCTACCGGCACCTGCCGGACCTCCAGCATGCCTTCCTTGATCACCGTCCGCTCCGGAATGTCGCGCGCGGCGAACACCACGGAGGCAGTGACAACCGGCTGATTGGCCTCCTGGCGGCTGCTGTTGAGATATGTCACCACGAGCACCGCGCTGATCGCGCCGAACGCCAGTGACAGCAACAACGCGCGCTTGGTGGACTTGCGGGAGGCGCTGAGCGCAGTGCTTGCCATAGAACCCTCGCGTCGTGGTCGCATTCACCATGGGGCCCGTTGCCCCCTGTAACTCTTGTCGGCTACCTGAGCGGGGAAGATGAGCGCTGACCGCCGCGACTTTTGGAGTTGCGTGCCACTCGCCGGCCGGCCGCACGCACAGAGCCATGACATCGGCGGGCCGTCATCCACCCAGGCGCTGTGAGCGGTCACTCGATGCGCATGTCTGCGGTTGATGAGAGCGCGAACGAGCCGCTCATCCCGCCACCACCCAGCAGGCTCAGCAGGCTACCGAGCGGCGTGATCAGCGAGACGTTGGCGTTCGCCCGCACACGCACGCTCTGACCGGGCACGTTGCCGCCGGGGTACGTAACGGTACAGGTGGTGCCGCTGACACCGGACGTGGAGGTCACCCGCGCGCAGATGTTGCCCGTGCTGGCGCCGGTGGTGCCCAGCCGGGCGCCCTCACGGGCCGCGTTCGTCAGCGTCACCCAGCTTTGAAAGATGCGGCCAAAGTCGATGATGCCGAACACCAGCACCGCCAGCAACGGCAGGACCAGTGCAAACTCTACCAGTGCGGTACCGCGCTCGCCCGGGCCGTGCCGGCGTCGCGTCCCCCACCCGCCTAAGGAAGCCGCTCCGGATGTTTGGCGCATGTCCACGCCTCCAACTACAGCGTGCAGAGGTTCCCCTACCGGTGGTATCGACGGAGGGCCACTGCCGCTTTAGACCGGCGGCCCAGCAGTTTGGTTACCAGCTGCGGGGAGCAAAGCCGAAACGCCCCGCCGGCCATGAACCAGCGGGGCGTCGGGGCTCGTCATGTGACCTGAGCTAGATGGCGTCCGCGACTTCCTGGAACTTGTCGGACACACCCTCGCCGAGCGCGGTGGTGGCGGCGATGCAGACGGCCGCGATCAGGGCCACGAGCAGGCCGTACTCAGCCATGGAGGCGCCTTCCTCGCGGTTGCGCAGGGAGTGCATGCGGGCATACAGGCTCAGGATGCTGTTGTTGATGCGCGTCATATTGGTGTCCTCTCCTTAGTGTGGTATGGAGTGATGGCTTCCAGTGACTGATCGAGGGCCGCCGCGGTAGCGGTCGGCGGCTTCTGACTGTAGTTCACCGTATGGGCGGTCTCCCGCGCTCCGGCGGCGGAAGAGAACCTGACAACCAGTCGCTGCGTCTCGCTTCCTCTTTGGCCACCTCCTCGGGTTGCTCCGCCTGCCGTCTGCCGGCTGCGGTCGGGATCCATGCTCGGTTGCGCTGCATTCCGGCTGGACCTTGTCACCCTGACACTCACTACTTCGGAGATTCGGGGCTGAGCAATAGGGGTAGCTGCTGATGAAACGCAGTTACCTGACTGCTAGTACAGAAACGGCACCAGCCGGTAGCGCACGGTCTGCAGGTACTCTTGGTATGCCGGGTCGGCGCTTAGGAAAGCCTCTTCCTTACCGATCCGCACCAGTTGAAAGGTGCTGGCAAACAGCATGACTAGGACATTCCACAGCGTGGGATTCTCCAGCAGGTATCCGGCATTCGTGATCAGGTAGCTGGCATAGGCCGGGTGTCGCACCACGCGATACGCGCCACGCGTCTGGACGCCGCGATTCGCCGCCACCAGGCCGAACGAGCGTCCGAGAGAACCAAGACTGAGCGCAGCCAGCACAGCACCGCCGGTCTGCACCAGCACCCAAGCGGGCTCCAGCCCGAACAGCGCATGGTCACCGGGGCGGGCCGCCAGCATCCCAAAGGAGCCAATGCCGGTCGCCAGCCAGGCAACCGGATCGACGCTGGTGCCACGTGGCCGCCGCCGGACCACGATCAGCAGCGCGGCTACCGTCTCCTGCGCCATCAGCCCCAGTCCCACCGGCCTGCCCGTGGCCCGCCATTTCTCAAAGTGCACCAGCGCGAAGAACAGCAGTGCACCCGCCAGCAACGACGTGGAGACGAGCCACCACCAGTCGATCCTGCGCCTGGCCTGCGCCACCGGAGTCATGCCCCACCTCGCATACGGCGTGTGTGACCACGCCTGAAACGGCGTGGCCCCTACCGTACTCATCGGTAAGGGCCGCAATAGCCAACAGGGAGTGGCGGCAAGCCGGCGGCAAATGGCCTAGCGATCCAGAGGCGGTATCTGGGCCTCCGGACGGTGCGGCGTCAGATCGGGTATGCCTTCCAGCTCCAGGTGAACGGTGAGCAGCGCCCCTTCGCCCTCGAAGGTGCCGCCCGTTCCCTCGCCTTCCCCGGCGATTGTGCCGGTGACGCGTGCGGCGCCCGTCGCGGCGGCAAGTGTCCCCTCCCCGGCCGTGATAGCAAACCGCAGATCCAGCCGTGCGGCGGCAACCAGGCCATCATCGTCCGTGATTTCCGCCGCCGTGCCGGACTGCAAAGTGCCATAGAGCTCGTCACCGCCGGGCATCACCAGCGTCAAATCACCCTCGCGGACCTGTTCGCTCGTCATGGGCCAGCGCACCGAGCACATGATCCGCCAGCCTTGTGATGGCTGGCCCTCCCCCTCCAGCACATAGGTCCGGCCGCCGTCCAGGAAGCCTTGCCGGTCAACAATCACGGCGGCAAAGTTCACGTCAAGCACCTGAAGCATCACCGGGCGCCTTTCTCTTCACGTCCATGACAGGCGCGCGCGCCTGCGATGGCAGCGTAGCACCGCCGGCTGTTCGGGTCCGTCGCCCGATCGGCGCAATCCACGGCGGTGACGCAGCGCCCCACGCCAGCCACGAGCATGAGAAAATGGGGCGCGGAGCGCCCGCCCATGCAACAGGATCGCCTGCTGGACGTTAAGGATGATGAGCCACCGGCCACCGGCGGAACGGTGATCGATGGCACGTTGCGCCGGGCGATGGCACGGGATCAGTCCGCGTTCGGAGCGCTCTACGAAGCACACGTTGAGCGTATACACCGGCACGTACGGTACCGCGTCACTGATCCCAACACAGCGGAGGACATTACGGCGCAGGTGTTCTTGCGTGCCTGGCAGGCAATCGACCGCTACCGCCCGGTAGAAGGGCGGCCGTTTCTGGCGTGGCTGTTCACCATCGCCAACAACTTGATCGTCGATCATCACCGTCGCGGTGGGCGGGTTACCACCGGGATTGATCCGGCCCGACATGCGGCCACAACCGAAAACCCAGAGGAGGCGGCGGTCAACGCTGACCTCCAGGCGCAGCTGGCGGCCGCGATTCGCCGGCTTAAGCCGGAGCACCAGCTCATCGTCTCGCTTCGGCTGATCGAGGATATGGAGTACGAGGATATCGCCCGCGTGATGAATAAGAAGCCGGGTGCCCTGCGCGTCACGCTGTTTCGGGCGCTGGCCGCGCTGCGCGATGATCTCAGCAAGCGGGGGATACGGCCATGAGGCATACCCTCGCACAGGCGCTAGACGACTGCATCACCCGCATCCGGCGCGACGGCGACTCCATCGAGCACTGCCTGGCGGCACACCCACAGCATGCCGCTCAGCTGAAGCCGCTGCTCGTGCTCGCCCAGCGCATGACTGCCGAAACTGCCCCGGCTGCCCGCCCCGACGCGCGGCAGCGAATCGACCGGCGCCTGGACCAGCTGCTCGCGACACATCGGGCCCCCCTCTGGAGCCGCATCTTCCCCCCCGCAGCGTACCGCCTGGCACTTGGCTCGGCGGTAGCGATGGTGGTGCTTGCGGTGATCGCGTTCGCCGGCGCCGGAATTGCGGCCCAGCAAGCGGTGCCAGGTGACACGTTGTACGGCGTCCGGCTCGCCACGGAGCGGGCAGAGATGGCGGTTCGGCGTGACGCCCCGCTGACCGAGCACCAGCGCCTCAGCACGCGCCGCCTGGCTGAGCTGCGTGCCCTCGTCGAGCGTGGAGACACGGTGAACGGCGCGCAGGCCGCCAAGCGCTACGAAGCAGAGCACCAGGCGCTGCTGCGGGCGGCTGCGGCCGCGCCACCCGTGCAGGCCGAGGCGGCCCAGCGGCTGGCGGCAGCACAGGTCATTGAGCTGGCGGCACTGCGTGACCGCACCGGCGCGACGGCGGCGCCGGTATCCGAGTTGCTGGCGCGGCTGGGTAGCCAGACGCCACCAGCATTGGCGGTGGCCAAGAGCGGTGACGCGAGCACCGCAGAGGCAGCGCGAGCCGCACCGCCGCCGGCCAGTAGCCAGCTCCCCGCCCCAGCCGGGCACGCGCCGGCCGCTCGTTACGCGGGCGTTTTTGTTCAGTTGCTCTCCACCACCGCGGCGGCGGAGCGCGCAGGCGTCATCACCGCTGCCCAGTCCGCGGAACTAACTGTGCTCCTCTCCAGCGCATCAACGCTGAATATCGGCGGTGAGCATGCCGTCGTCGCGACGGCAGTGGGACGGCTGGGCGCCGCCCTTGCGGCCTGTGTTGCCGGTGGCTGCGCCACTCAGGCGGCGCTGACACCGCTGATTGAATCAGTCCACGCCTCGGCGCTCGCCCTCGGCTTGCCGCCGCCGCCGGCGCTGATGGTGCAGTCGTCACCGCCGATCGCCGCGCCGCGCGTCGCAGCCTCGCCTGCCGCTCGTCCCGCGGCCACGACACCCGTAGCTGCGCCTCGCTCCGCGGCCACATCCGCGCCGCCGGCACCAACGCGGGTTGTGACCGGCAGCCAGCCTGTGCCGGCTGCCAGCGGCGCCGCGGCGGCGCCACCCGTCCCCGCGGCGGGGAGCGGACCGGTCAATGTGGCCACACCGTCCGGCACCGAGGCGGCCGCTCCGGCAACCAGAGCAGCGACTCCGCCGCCTGCCGCCATGGCACCGACGACCATCACCGCCACGCCCACTGCGACGCCGGCGCCGGTTCCATCGCCACCTGCAGCCACCGCCGGCCCAGCATCGCAGCCAACGGCAGCCCGCTAGGACGCTCGCCGCCGCTTCGGATTGGCATGCAGCTCGACAGACGGAGAGTCTGGATGGGGCGCATGCTACAATTTGGCCCCCACGACGGCACGGGGTTCCATGGAGACGGAAGAGTATGCGGTACATCGGCTGGCTGGATGACGCCTCGCAGGATCTCCGCTGGTTCGGCGGCAAGGGCGCCAGCCTCGCCACACTGCACCGTGCCGGCTTTCGGGTCCCGTTGGGATTCTGCGTCCAGGCAGAGGCATACCGGCGCTTTATCGCCGTCAACCAGCTCACACCGGTTATCGACCAGCTCTTGAGCATCCCTGATCTTCGCTTCCCAAAAGTCGCACGGCAGGCATGTGCACCGCTCACGGCCGCTATGCATGAGGCGGCTCTGCCGCTGGATGTGGTTGAAGCGCTCGTAGACGGCTACGCAACGCTAAGATCGCGCTGCGGCGAAGAGGTGGTGGTCGCCGCCCGCTCTTCCGCACTATCCGAGGACGCGGCAGCGGCTTCTTCCGCGGGCCTGTACGAGACGTATCTCAACCTGCGAGACGTGGAAGCGGTCTTGGATGGAGTGCTGCGCTGCTACCGATCCTTATGGACACCGCGCGCGGTGCAGTACCGGGCATTCAAGCGGCTGGACTCGACCCCGGAAGCGATGGCGGTCGTCGTGATGGCGATGATTGACGCGGATGTATCGGGCGTTGCCTTCACTCTCAACCCGCTGACCGGCAATCACGACCAGATCACCGTCAACGCCAGCTGGGGTCTGGGCGAGTCGATCGTTTCGGGTAGGGTGACACCCGATCAGTTCCTGCTCGACAAGGCAGGCCTGAAGGTGGTGCAACAGGAGATCGCGCCGAAGGACGTGCGAACGGCTGCCAACCCCAGCGGCGCCTCCGGTACCGTGGAGCTCGCCGTCCCTGCGTATCGCGCCGCCCAACCCGCGCTGACACAGGCCGAACTGAGCGAACTTGGCGCCCTGTGCCTTGCCATCGAGACCGCCTATCAGCGGCCGGTGGATGTCGAGTGGGCGTTTCACCAGGGCAAGCTGTACGTCTTGCAGGCTCGCCCCGTCACCGGAATCGACTGAGGCACCGAACGGTGCTCCCACAAGCGATCCTCGCAGTCAGCAATGGTAGCCGCTTCGGTTAGACTTTGCAGCGCGGTGGCGATGATGCCAGATGCTTTGTCCAGGGTACAAACGCTTTCCGAAACAGCGACAAATCCCTTGACACGTCTGCCGCGAGGGAGTAGTCTACGCTCGTACTGAACAGCCATACCCGCGGCGATGATCCGGCCGCGCGTGCGATGTGGGAGAGGGGTGGTCCCACATCGTAACGTCCGCGAACCGGGGAGTACGCGACAAACCGACCGGTCTCCGGTCGGTTTTTGTTTGTCCCTCGCTTCGGCGGCAACAAGCCACCTGGCCGGATAGCGCGGCACCCGCTCGGGCCACAATCCAGGCGAAGACCGGTCTTCCGCTCGCTCGTACCGTGCCGGCCGGCGCATTCCGGCCAGCCGTACGCGGTAGCAGGCAGCGGGGCTGGGGGCGAGCTCACTTCGCCGCAGTGGCGCCGAGGGTTGCTGTGGAGGTGGGCGGCGCCCTACCTGAACAGATCGCGCTCCGGCGGCCGGACAATCGCACGGGCGCCCTGATCGCCATTGGTGAATGGGTAGCCGCGCACGATCGCCACTGGCACGGCATCGGTCTTACCCATCACCAGCTCGGCCGCCGCCGCCAGCTCATCCGCGGCACACAAGCTCGTGACGCGCAGTTCATAGCCGTAAGGGTCGACCTGGCCCACATAGCTGCGCATCGGGTCCATCCCGGCAACACCGATGGCGATGTTTGTCTGCCCCTCGCGCCATGGCCGGCCAAAGGTATCAGACATCACCACCGCCAGCCGCACACCGCCCGCTGCCGCAGACAGCGCAGACCGCAATTTCTCGCAGTCAGCATCCGGCTCTGGTGGCAGCAGCGAGACAGCTCCCTCACCCTCGATGTTTGAGGCATCCACCCCGGCATTGGCGCAGACCAAGCCGTGGCGGGTCTCGACGATCAGCACTCCCCGCTCCATCCGCACAATGCGGCGCGCCTCACGCAGCACCACTTCGACCTGTCGCGCGTCCTTGGCGTACAGCTCCGCGAACGAGGATGCCAGCGCCGACGGGGTCACTTCAGCCAGCTTCACCAGGTGCCCGCCCGCCTTAGAAAACGCCTTCTGGGCCACGACCACCACGTCACCATCGGCCAGTTCTAGTCCACCGGCCTGCAGAGCCGCGGCCGTCAGCGCGGCGAGATCATCACCCGGCCGGATCTCCGGGATGCCGCGGACAGGGATAATACGGATCTCGCCGGACATCGCTTTTCTCCTATGCTAGCTGCTGGCTATGTATTAGCTATGTCCACTGCTGGACTGGCGCTGCTGCGCGGCAATCACTGGCAGATGAGAGGACCGTGAACGGGTGGCATATCAGCCGATGCCGGAGATGCGAATGCCCGTCTGCGTCTTGTAGCGCCGGTTGAGGCTGATGAGCAGCGCGGTCATGTCCTCGACGTAGCGCGAGTAGGCGAGCGGCCCGGCATCGATGGCGCGCACGCCTTTGATCGTCTCCGCCAGCGTCATCACTGAGCGGCGGGCGTCGCGATCGTCGGCACACACGAGCACATCGCAGCCGAGGTCGTGATCGGGCTCCAACAGCTCGTGCGCCGATAAGTTCTGGAACGCCCCAACGACCCTTGCCTCAGGCGCGAGCTGTTGCGTCAGTTCTGCCGCCGACCCTTCCGGCACCAGCTCGGCATGCGGGCCGCCTTTGCCGAACTGCAGCGGCACCACCAGGCTAACCACGATCTTGCCGGCCAGCTTTGGCGCAAGGGCAGACACGGTGGCACGCAACCCTGCGAACGGGACCGACAGCATCACCAACTCGGCCTGCTCGACAGCGACATCGTTCGTTGTGCCGGAGACGCGGGCGCTTGCCACCTTGTCGCGCACGGCTTGCGCCGCCGTCTCGGCACGGTCGGCGGCGCGTGAGCCGATGATCACTTCGTTGCCGGCCAGCGCAAATCGGATCGCCAGCCCCAACCCCTCGTCGCCGGTCCCACCCAGGATCGCGATCTTCACCAGTTCCCTCCCGCCGGCGCCCCTTGCTTCCGGTGCGCGCCCTTTCTAGAATGCAGCCACGCGGCTGCGAGAGTATAGGGCCGCTGCCTGCTCCCGTGCGCACTGCACGGGGCCACAGCACGCAGTTGGGAGCATACCAGGGACCGGCCCGGGGTGTTCTGTCCGCTACCGATACCAGCGGGCACACCGCCAGCCGGACGTCCGGGCGCGCCGGCGGTTCCCTGGAGTACAGCCGCACATGCTGTCTACGACTATCGCTGCCCCGGCAGCCGCGCAGATCGCGCTGCGCGACGTCAGCCATGCTTTTCGCACCGCCCGAGAGACGCGCACTGCCCTCGACGGTGTCTCGCTCGAGATCCGCTCCGGCGAGTTCCTGTCGATCATCGGCCCATCCGGCTGCGGCAAGTCGACGCTGCTGCGCCTGGTCGCAGGGCTGCTGCCGCTGCAGTCCGGGTCGCTGCAGGTGAACGGCGCTGTGCCGCGCCGGGCGCAGCAGGCAGGCGCCTTCGGTATCACGTTTCAGGATGCGGCGCTGTTGCCCTGGCGGACCGTGCTGGCAAACGTTCGCCTGCCGCTCGAGGTCCAGCGCCGGCGAGGCACGCCGGTCGATCCGCGGGCTCTGCTTTCTCTCGTTGGCCTGTCAGGCTTCGATCGCTACTATCCGCACCAGCTATCCGGCGGTATGCAGCAGCGCGCCGCTCTGGCTCGGGCGTTGGTCACCGATCCCCCGATCCTGCTGATGGACGAGCCGTTCGCGGCGCTCGATGAGATCACCCGTACGGAGCTGCGTCACGAACTGCTGCGCATCACCGCCCAAACCCGAAAGACCGTGCTGTTTGTCACCCATAGCCTGGCTGAGGCGGTACTGCTCTCGGACCGGGTGGCCGTCATGTCCGGCGCGCCCGGACGCATCCGCACGGTCATCGACATCGATCTGCCGCGGCCACGGACCGCGGATAACGAGGACGCGCCCCAGTTTCTCGGCTACGTACGCCGGCTGAGGTCGCTGCTGCGGGAGGACAGCGATGCGTGACACCGCTCGGCGCCTCTCTACCACGCCACAAGCGCCGCACCGCCAGGGGCAGACCGCGTCGTCCCGTAACGTCGCCTTGCTCGCGAGGGGAGTAAGCTCAGCAGCGCCACCGCTCACCGTGCTCATCCTGACGATCCTCGCCTGGGACCTGTATGTGCGTCTGCGTGACATCAAGCCCTACATCATGCCGTCTCCGCTGGCGGTGTGGCAGCGGTGGACAGGTGACCTGGGATTCTTCTACGGCGAGGGCCTGGTCACCATGCGCGAAGCGGCAGGTGGCCTCGTGCTGGGTGGTGGCATTGCCGTGGCGCTGGCGGCAGTAGTGGCGCACTCACGCCCGCTGGAACGCGGAGTCCTGCCGGTGGCTATCGCCGTCAAGGTGACGCCGGTGGTGGCGGTGGCGCCGCTGTTCACCATCTGGTTCGGGTTTGGCATGTTGCCCAAGGTGCTGATCGCGGCACTGGTCACGTTCTTCCCGTTGTTGATCAATGCCATCGTTGGCTTCCGCGCCGTCAATCCTCAGGCGCTTGAGTTGATGCACGCGCTGAACGCGTCCGGCTGGGCGGTGTTCTGGAAGCTACGCGTGCCAAGTGCGTTGCCGTACCTGCTGTCCGGGCTGAAGGTATCAGCCACGCTGGCGCTGATCGGCGCGATGGTCGCCGAATGGAGCGGCGCCGGTCGCGGCTTAGGACGGGTCGTGTTGCTGGCGCACAGCAACCTAGACATGCCCACGCTGTTCGCCGGCATCCTCACTCTGGCGACACTCGGTATCACGCTGACCGCGGTGCTGTCTCTGATTGAGCGCCGCCTGCTGTTTTGGCACGAGTCGTTTCGCGCCGGCGCGCGTCCCCGTTAGCCGCTAGGGAGGTTCACCGTGAAGTCCGTCGTTCGGCTGATACTCGGGGTGATGGTTGTCGTGGCCCTGGGCGCGTGCGGGGGAAACGATCAGCAGGCCGCCACGCCGGCACCTGCCCAGCCGGCCGGGTCCCCGGCCGCCGCAGCGGCGACCGCAACGCCCAAGCCGTTGGTCAAGGTGACGTTCCAGGCCGGCTTCAAGGCGCAGGCGAACCTACCGTTTGTCGCCGCCTATGTCGCCAAAGACAAGGGCTACTTCCAGGAGGCGGGGCTGGAGGTCGAGATTCAGCATTCCTCTGGACAAGACGCCCATCTTGCCCTGCTGGCGTCCGGCCGCATTCAGTTCTCGACGACGGTGGCCAGCACCATCCTCAAGCAACAGGCGACCAGCGGCGTACCGGTTCAGGCCGTCGCGCTGTTCGGCCAGCGGGGCGATACGGTGCTCGCGGTGGCGGAGAACTCCACCATACGCAGCCCCAAGGACTTCGAGGGCAAGACGGTCGGCTACAAGGTGTTTCCCGCGCCGGAGTACCTGGGGATGCTCAAGGCGTCAGGGGTCGACCGCTCGCGGCTGACCGAGGTGGCCGTCGGCTTTGACCCGCGCGTGCTGATGGAGAAGAAGGTCGATGTGCTGCCGGTATTTCGCTCGAATGAGCCGGACACGCTGCAGAACCTGGGCTTCCCGGTGCGGTTGTTCGACCCGGCGGACTACGGCGTCCCCACCCTGGGGGTAACATATGTCGTCAATAGCGAGTGGGCGGAGAAGAACGCCGAGATGGTGACCGCGTTCCTGCGGGCCACCATGCGGGCCGTGGCCTGGGCACAGGAGAACCGTGACGCGGCGATCGACATTGTCATGCGCTACGCGCCACAGGAGCAGCGGGCCCACCAGCGGTACATGCTCGATATCGAGCTCGATGCCGCGCAGAGCGACCTGACGCGACGGTTTGGCATAGGCTGGACCGAAGAACGGCAGTGGCAGGCGCTCCATGACGCACTGGTCGAGTACAAGGGCATCCAGAAGCCGATCGACGTCAAGAAGGCGTTCACAACTGAGTATCTGGCGCCGGTTTACCAGGACGGCAAGCTAAAGCCGGCTCCGTGAGGGACCGATGGAGTTTCAGGATGTGGTGCGCCGGCGAAGGATGGTACGCACCTTCGAGCGGCGGGAGATGCCGGCTGAGATGGTCGCGCGGCTGCTGGCGAACGCCCAGCGCGTGCCATCGGCCGGGTTCAGCCAGGGCTTCGAGTTCCTGGTGCTGGAAGGCTACGCACAGACCGAGCGCTTCTGGCAGGCCACCTTTGCCGGTGGCCGGGAGGGGTTTCCCTGGCCCGGGCTGTTCGATGCGCCGCTGATCATCGTGCCCTGCGCGCACAAGCAGGCATACTTGGACCGCTACGCCGCGCCGGATAAGGGCTGGACCGATCGCGACGAGGGTCGCTGGCCGGTGCCGTTCTGGCTGGTGGATACGTCCTTCGCAACCCTGATGATCTTGCAGACGGCGGTAGACCTCGGGCTGGGGGCACTGTTCTTTGGCATTGTGCAGGAGGCTGCCCTGCGCCGAGCGTTCGGCGTGCCCGATGACTTCCAGCCGATTGGGGCGATTGCCGCCGGCTATCCACTGCCAGACCGGCCCTCGGGCTCGCTGGCCCGGGGGCGGCGGCCGGCAGCACAGGTGATCCACCGCAGCCGGTGGGGTGGCTAATGTCGTGAGCCGGCGCGCTCGGTGGCAGCGATGTAATGGTCATCGGTCTCGCGCTTATGCCGGGACAGCACGATCAGTGACCCGAGCACGGCGTAGGTCACGTAGCTCCAGCTCTCGTCGAACAGCAGCACCATGGCGGCGGTGACAAACGGCAGCGTGAAGATCACCACCCGTGCAGCACGGAAGTTGTCGTGGCTGAGCCGGTACACCAGCAGCCAGATCAGCAGCGCAAGCACCACCACCGGCCACAACAAGATCGCCGCAACGACCGCGGTCACGGTGGTGCCGCGCCCACCACGGAAACCCATGAACACGGACCAGTTAACGCCGATCAGCACCGCCAGCCCGGCCGTGGCATAACCCTCTGGGTTGGCGGCCAGCCAGCGCGCCACCCCCAGCGCCGCGATGCCTTTGCTACCTTCGCCCAAGAACGCCAGCATCCCGGCTGGAAGTCCGGCCTGGCGGGCGGTGTTCATCACTCCCACATTGCCGGTGCCAAGCGAACGGATATCCCGCCCGGAAACGATGCGCACGATCAGGTACGCCAGCGGAATCCCGCCGATCAGGTAGGACAGCACGGCAACCAGCAGGTAGTTCACGTTGCCCTCGCTCCGTGACCTGATCATATCGGTCGCGCGGGCGGCGTCAATTGGGCGGCGGTGCCGGTGGCGGCGCTTCACCCCCCTGGCATACGATGGGGTCGCGCCCGAACGATTGTGCTAAACCGCGCTCGGGCAAGCTCCATGAAGGGCCCCCGTATGCGCGTCTCGTATGACTCCGGTATCTACCTGCCTGACATCGATGTGTGGCTGGATCCCACCGCCCGCCGCGAGCGAGCGATCGTCACCCACGCGCACAGCGACCACGTACGAATCCACGGCTGCACCGTGGCGACCCCGGGCACCGCCCGGCTGATCGCGCATCGCTACCGGCGCAGCGGCCGGTTCGAGGAGCTGGAGTGCGGCGAACGGCGGGAGTACTCATCGTTCGCGGTAACGCTGTTGCCCGCTGGGCACGTGCGCGGCTCGGCGCAGGTACTGGTCGAGCACGGCGGCGAACGGTTGCTGTACTCGGGTGATTTCAAGCTTGCTCCTTCCTTCACTGCCGAGCCGGCAGAGGTGCCGGAGGCAGAAGTGCTCATCACCGAGGCCACGTTCGGCAACCCACGGTACCGCTTCCCACCCGCCGAGTTCGTGATGGAGGAGATCGCTGATTTCTGCCGGTCGGCGGTGGAGGCAGGCGCCACCCCGGTGCTATTTGCGTACTCCTTGGGTAAGGGGCAGGAATTACTGGCACGGCTGGCCGGCCGTGGCTTTGAGGTGGCGCTCCACGACACGACGCACGGCGTGTGCGCCGTGTACGAGTCGTTGGGCGCTCGGTTTCCGCCATATCGGAGGCTGGCGGGAGGTGACGGCGCCGGCCAGGTCGTAATCGTCCCCGCACAAGCGCGACGCGGCCCGGCGCTGGCCGGAATCCGGCGCATGCGAACGGCCTACGTCTCCGGTTGGGCGGTCGACCGCTCGGCCCGGTACCGGCTGGGGGTCGATGCGGCCTTCTGCCTGTCCGATCACGCTGATTATGACGAGTTGCTGGAGTACGTCCGTCGCGTCAACCCACGGCGCGTACACACCATCTATGGCTTTGCCGGCGAACTAGCGGCGGACCTGCGCGCGCACGGCTACGATGCGACTCCGCTGCGAGACCCGATGCAGCAGCGGCTGTTCTAGCAGAGCAGGCGGCCCGGCGCCACCAAGCCCGGTGTGTAGGGCTGCGGGCCACGACCCGGCGCTGGAGACGGCCAGCGGTCACGAAACATACTGTTAACACACACTTGACCGATTATTTGGTAACGATATGGTGTATTGCAGTGGCGCGGTCCGCCGTTGGGCCGTATTGTTGGGTGGTCAACGCCAGAACTAAGGAGAAATGGATATGCCAGCCGCATCAGAGCGCGGGTCGCTTCCATACGTAGTTCCCGCCTCGGAGCGCACCGCCGAGGGGCTTAGCCGGTTGGTGCTGGAACATCCCAACATCCGCTTCATCTCGCTGCTGGCCGTGGACCTGGGCGGCAATGAGACCGACGAACGCATCCCCGCACCGCGCTCAGCGCGCGAGGCGCACGAGCTTCTGACCGGCGGCGTGCAGACCGACGGCTCGTCGGTGGCGCTGCCGGGCATCGCCACCCTGAATAACGCTAAGGTTGACCTCTTCGCCGACGCTGCCGCCCGCTGGTATGTCGACTACAACGATGACAACCTGGACGAGGAGACGGGGTTACCGGTCGGCACCGTGATGATCCCGGCGTTCCTGCGGCACGAGACGCGCTGGGTTGATTCCCGCTCCGTGCTGCGCCGGGCCGAGGAGTACATCGGCGCGCGCATGGCTGAGCTGCTGGCGGCGAACCCGCGGGTCGCGCGTTCCCTCGGCATCCGGCCGAATCAGATTGAGCGGGTCACGCTCACGGCGGCAACCGAGCTCGAGTTCTGGGTGCGCACGCCGGGTTCCCGCGTCGAGGTTGAACGGCTGGCGGTATCGCAGGCGCTCCAGGAGCAGTACTGGAAGCCGACCAAAGGCGACGTGCGCACCGGCCTGGAGAACTCGCTCGACCTATTGGGCCGGTACGGGCTTGAGCCTGAGATGGGCCACAAAGAAGTAGGCGGCGTGGGCGCCCGCGTCAGCGGCGGCGGCGCGGATGTAATGGAGCAGATCGAGATCGACTGGCGCTTCTCCACCGCGCTTCAGGCGGCGGACAACGAGCTGCTGGCGCGCACCATGATCGACCGCGCCTTTGCCGCGCTCGGGCTGGAGGTCACCTTCCAGGCAAAGCCGATTGAAGGTGTGGCTGGCAACGGTGAGCACACCCATGTCGGCATGGCCGTCAGACTGCGCGACGGGTCGGTGAAAAACCTGTTTGCGCCGGCGCGGATGGAGCAGGACTTCCTCAGCGAGATCGGCTGGGGTGCGATCATGGGCCTGCTCAAGCACTGGGAGGCAACGGGCGCCCTCGTAACTTGCTCCACCGATGCCTTCAACCGGCTCAAGCCCGGTTTCGAGGCGCCGGTGTGCATCGTCACCTCCCTGGGCCACGATGTCACGTTGCCCTCCCGCAACCGTTCGGTGCTGGCCGGTCTGGTGCGCGATATCGAGAACCCGCTTGCCACCCGCTTCGAGGTGCGCGCCCCTAACCCGCACACCAACAGCTACCTGGCGATTGCCGGCATCTACCTGAGCATGCTCGACGGCATCGAGGCGGCGCTGGCCGGTGGCCGCAGCACCAAGGAACTGGAGAGCGAGTGCTCCAAGGGCGCTGGTGATGCTGCCACCTACCTGCGCATCGACCGCCAGTACCGCTCTGAGGATGACGTGTTCGAGCACTTCACCCAGGAGGAGCGCGACCGGCTGTTTGGCAGGCCGCCGGCTACGGTCGCTGAGACGCTGGACAACCTGGCTGCTTACCCGGACCGCGACCGGCTGTTCTGCGACAGCGGCGTCTTCACACCAGCGATCATCCAATCGTACCGCGATGCGATGCTGGCCAAATGGCGGCTGGAGCTGAGCCAGCGCATCATCCCTACCAATGTGGAGATCGTGCGCGAGTGCCGCCGCCTGCACGCGGAGGATGCCGATGGGGCGGATGATCGCGCCTGGGACGCGGTCCAAGACCTACGATTGGAGCTGATGAAGGACACCGCCTCTGGCCGTTCGCTGTTCTCGCGCATCCGTGATGCCATCACCGAGGGCGACGACTCGATGACCTCGATGCTACAGCTCGAGATGAACCGTAAGATGACCGAACTGCAGGATCACTATCGCGCCTACACGTCCAACCTGCTGGACCTGCCCGCCGCTGAGGCGTTGCAGCTGGCCGGGGAGTCCCGGCGGATGCTGCCGGCCGGGCTGACCGCGTCGCCCTAAGCGCGCCGGTCAGCGGGCACACGAACGCTGGGGACAGGCGGCGCCTGCTCCCCGGCGTTTGTGCATGGTGTGCCGCAGCTAGTGCAGCAACCGCCGGCCCTCATCACCGGAGAAGTCGACTCCACAGCCCTCACAATGGAACCGCACTGCGCGGTCTTCCTTGCCCATGTCGTCGAGATTGTCCCAGCGTGGTGTGAGCGCGGTGTGCGGGCATGCCGTCTCCAGCGGCGCCTGGTGGCCGTCTCCACGGCCGAAAATCCGGTTCAGCAATCCCATCGCGTTCCTCCCTGCACGACGCGAAACCCGAGAGGCGGAGGGTCGTGCTGACACATATCGTGCAGGGATTATCGGTCTTCGCGCATCCCTGAGACGGGTTAGCACCAGATACGATGCTTATCCCACCGGATGACGGCGCCGCTCACCCGCCCCAGTGAGCAGGAACTCCCGAACGGCACGGGCGGTGGTCTCCGGCTGCTCCCACTGCGGCAGGTCGCCACTGTCATTGATCACGGTCAGCGACAGCGCGGGGTTGGCAGCCACCGCGGCACGCGCCGCATCTGGGTCGCTGACCCGGGGATGGTCACCGTAGATCAGCAACGTCTCCACCGGCAGCGCACGAAAGGCCGCGGCGGCATCCGGGGCGTCCAGCACGCCGGACAGGAACGAGGCGGGGGCATAACGCGCTCCCGGTTGCTGGGCCGTGGCCCAGGCATAGTCCGGATAGCCGGCCGGCAGCAGCACAGGCCGGGCAAACAGCCGCCGCAAATACCGTGTCACCAGCAGGCGGGTCGTGAGCAGGTTGAACAGCGCATCACCGGCCAGCGGCGTGCGGAGGGTTGCCAGGGCGAGCCAGCGCAACGGCCGGCCGGCGCCGCGCGGCTCCAGCCCGGTCGGGCTGATCATCACCAGCCGCCGGAACCGTGCCGGCATCGCAGCGGCCAGAAGAGCGAGATACTGCGACGGCAGCGACAGGCTCACAACATCCACGGGGCCGGCCGCCAGTGTATCGAGCATCCGCTCCAGCACGCGCCGGTAGAGGTCAGGGGTATACCAGCGCGGCGAACGATCGGCCAGGCCGAAACCGGGCCAGTCTACCGCCACGACGCGGTGGTCCATGGCCAGCCGTTCGAACAGCGGTCGCAGCTCGTAAGCCGTCCCCGCCGCGTTGAAGCTGTGCAGCAGCAGCACCGTGGGCCCGTGACCGCGTGAATAGTAGGCGACGGTACCATCCGTCGTGAACAGCGTCTGCACGTCGACGTCCAGCGGTGGCGCAAGGGAGGGACGCCTCCAGGCGCGCAACGCGTTCCACGCCGCCGCCGATGCCGCCAGCATCAACGTGCTCGTACCCGCCAGCCGCCATGCCTTACCCATTTTCGCCCCCCGACCTCAGGTGCGCCTGCGTGGCCGCCTGCGCCCTCACTCCCCTAAAGATAGCGCAGCCCATGCCCGTTCGCTCACTCTGCCCGCTCGTTCCTGCGTGACAGTTGGGCTAGAATGCGCTGACGGTAGCCCGGCCCGGTCGGGTGGCGTGATCAGTGCCCGGAGGGAGAGCCATGGCGAGCAACGTGCTACGCACCGCGGCGTGCGAGATGTTCGGCATTGAGTACCCGATCCTGCTGGCGGGGATGGGACCGACGGCCGGTGGCGGGCGCGGCTCCGCAGCCACGGCAGAACTGGTAGCGGCCGTGTCGAACGCTGGCGGCCTGGGCGTGCTGGGCGGCGCCGGCTTTGGCCCGGACGCGCTGCGGGCGGAGGTCCGGCGGATTCGCTCGCTGACGGACAAGCCCTTCGGCGTGGACCTGCTGTTTCCATCGAACGCCGTCCGGCTGTCCGATGAAGGCACACCGGCGGACCCACGCACCTTGATCCCACAGGAATACTGGGATGCGATCGGCCGGATCAAGCAGGAGTTCGGCATCCCAGATGTAGCGCAAGACCGGCCCGCCCCCCGCGGCCTGTGGCGGGTCGACGACCAGGTCGAGGTACTGTTCGAGGAGCGGGTACCGGTGCTGGCTTCCGGGCTGGGCAATCCCGCCCCGTTCGTGCCGCGCGCGCACGAGCTGGGGATGAAGGTGATCGCCCTGGTAGGCAACACCAAGAACGCAAGGCGCGTCGCGGCTGCCGGGGTTGACCTGGTGGTAGCACAGGGGACCGAGGCCGGCGGTCATACCGGCCGGATCGGCACGATTGCGCTGGTACCTCAGGTGGTCGACGCAGCCGCTCCGGTGCCGGTGGCGGCGGCGGGCGGCATCGCCGACGGCCGCGGGCTGGCGGCAGCGCTGGCATTGGGCGCTTGTGCAGTGTGGTGTGGCACCGTATTCCTCGCCACCCACGAGGCCAACCTGTACGAGTGGCAGAAGCAACGTATCCTCAACGCCACCGAGGAGGATACGATCGTCACCCGGCTGTACAGCGGCAAGACTATGCGCAACATCACCAACCCACTGGCGCAGGCTTGGGAGGCGTCCGGGATCAAGGCACTGCCGATGGGCCTCCAGGGGCTGCTGATCGCCGACCTCGTGACCGGTGCGCGCGCCGCCGGTAAAGACGAGCTGCTGATGAACGCCGCCGGTCAGGCGGCCGGGATGATCAGCGGATTGCGGTCCGCCAAAGAGGTGATCGACGAGATGGTGGCCGGCGCCGTACAGGTGCTGACGCGCGACCTGCCGGGCGGCGTTCGTGCTGCGGCGGCAGCAGAAAGCGCCGTCTAGCCGCCGCGCTCCCCGAAGCCACGCTACACACATGAGGCTCGTATGACCGCGAACCCATCGCCGCCTGCCGCCCTGGAGGGCCTACGGGTGCTGGACCTTACCGGACTGCCCGGCCAGTACGCTGGCAAACTGCTGGCCGACCTGGGCGCCGACGTCATCCGGATTGAGCCGCCGGCCGGCTCCCCAGCGCGCAACCGGCCGCCGTTTGCTGGTGATGTGCCCGGTCCCAACACGTCGCTGGCGTTCTGGTACTGGAACACCAGCAAACGCTCGATATGCTTGGACATTGCCACCGAGGACGGCAGAGCGCTGCTGCGCCGCCTGCTGCCGCGGTTCGACGTGCTGATCCACACCTACAGCGAAGCCGAAGTGATGTCACTGGGGCTGAGCCATGCCGAGCTGGCGGCGCTGCATGCGGGCATCATCACCTGCTCCATCACCCCGTTCGGCGAGTGGGGACCGCACGCCGGCTGGCAGGCTGATGACATGGTCGTCTCAGCGATGAGCGGGCTAATGACACTGGCCGGCTACCCGGATCGGGCGCCGGTTATGCCCCCCGGGGAACAGGCTGCGATCTGCGGCAGCATTCAGGCGGCCAGCGCCATCCTGGCCGCGCTATTTGCGCGCGACCGCAGCGGCGCCGGACAGCACATCGAGGTGTCACAGCAGGAAGCCATGTCCATCACCCAGGAAACCGCAATGCAGACCTGGGATATGCGTGGAGAGTTGCGCCGCCGGACCGGCAATCAGAAGCTGCTGCCGGGCTTTGGCACCTACGCCTGCGCTGACGGCTATGTCTACTCCATGATCGGCGTCGGCGGCTTTGGCTCACCTCTGCCGGTGCTATTCGAGTGGATGAACGAGAAGGGGATGGCCGGCGATCTGATGCAGCCGGAATGGCAGACGGCGCTGAGCGGGATGGACCTGCGCCAGTTGACCGCGCTGCTGACCCAGCCCGACAAGCTGGCAGAGATGATGACCCGGCTCGCGCACATCGAGGAGCTGATCGCCGCCTTCTACGCCGCTCACACGAAAGAAGAGCTGTACGTCGTTGGTCAGAACCGGCGGCTGCTGATCGGCCCGCTCAATAACGCCCGCGACATTCGCAACAACGAGCAGTTCAATACCCGTGGCTGGTGGCAGGAGGTCGAGCATCCCGAGCAGGGCCGGAGCTATACCTACCCTGGCCCGCCGTACCGGCACGCCCAGACCCCGTGGCGTATCCACCGACGGCCGCCGCTGCTGGGAGAGCACACCCTGGACGTGCTGGAAGGTGAGCTCGGCCTGACGCGAGAGCAGACGGCGATGCTGATGGGCGCGGGAGTGATCTAGATGAGCGGTGAACTACCTCTGAGCGGCCTGCGCGTCGCCGACTTCTCCTGGTTCGGCGCCGGACCGATTGCCGGCCTGATGCTGCGCACGCTCGGCGCCGAGGTGATCCGCGTTGAGTCGCAGGCGCGGATGGACGGATTGCGCATGACGCAGCCCGTTCCGCCCGGCAAAGAGGGCAGCCCCAATGTCTCCGGCTACTTCAATAACTACAACGCCGGCAAGCTGTCTTTCACTCTTGACCTCAGCCGGCCGGAGGCGCGCCAGGTGGCGCTTGATCTGCTTGCCCGCAGCGATGTGATGATTGAGAACTACACACCACGGGTAGTGCAGAACTGGGGGCTAACCTATGACGAGGTGGTCAAGGTCCGGCCGGACATCATCTACGCCCAGATGCCGATGCAGGGCAGCTGGGGTCCACACCGCGACTTCCTCGGCTTCGGTGCTGTGATCGCTCCGGTGGCAGGCTACTCGCATCTGTCTGGCTGGCCAGATCGGCTGCCATCCAGCATGGGCGTCAACTACCCGGACTATGTAATCAACCCTGGTCATGCGGTCGTCGCCATCCTGGCGGCGTTGCGCTACCGCGCCCGTACGGGCAACGGCCAGCATATCGAACTGGCGCAGGTGGAATCGGTCGCCGCTACACTCGGTCCGTTCCTGCTGGAGTATACGGTCAACGACAGCGTTCCCGAGCGCAGCGGCAATCGTGTTGCCTGGGCCTGCCCGCACGGCGCCTATCGCTGCCAAGATGGCCTGCCGCTGCCGGTCGCTGCCACGTTGAGGATGGCCGCGAGCGCCTCGCCACCGCCACAACTGGAGGATCGCTGGCTGGCTATCGCCATCACCAACGACGCCCAATGGGAAGGGTTGCTCGATGTGATGGGCCGGCCGGCGTGGGCACAGGACGAGCGTTTCACCACCTTCCTCGGCCGCAAGCGCCATGAGGACGAGCTGGACACCCATATCGAGGCGTGGACCAGCACGCTCAACGCCGAAGAGGCAATGCGTCAGTTGCAGGCACGCGGCGTACCCGCCGGGGTGGTGCAGTCGGCGCGCGACGTGCTCGACCACGATGAGCATCTGCGCGAGCGTGGCTTCTACCAGTACATCAACCATGCGGAGACCGGCCGCAGCGCCTATGACGGACCCGGCTTCCGCATGTCCGGCGCGCCGTTTGCCCTGGGTGGCCCCGCGCCACTGATCGGCGAACACAACGACTATGTCCTGCGCGAGGTGCTCAACTACAGCGACGAGCGCATTGCCGAACTGCTGATCGGCCAGGTCATCTACTAGCAGCGCCCTCGGTGAAGGCGCACCAGCGAGGCACCACCATGACGACGCTGAAGGGCAAGGCCGCCATCACCGGCCTGGGCATCACGCCCATGGGCAAGATCTTCGGCCACGACGCCATGTACTTCGCGGGCGAGGCCATCCGCCTGGCAGTGGAGGATGCCGGGCTCACGAAGGCGGACATCGATGGGCTGCTGATCAACAACGGCGTCGGCACCGCGGGTGCGCTGTCGCTCGGCCTGGCGCCGTACCTGGGTTTCGACGCGTTGCGCGTGCTTAACCACATGAACGCCGCCGGATCAACAGCGGCACAGATGGTGATGTACGCCTCAATGTGCATCGAGCTGGGGATGGCCAGCAACGTCGTCTGCGTGTTTGCCGATGCGCCCCTGCAAACACCGGGCCCGTCTGCCGCTGCCTACGCCCGCCCGACACCACCACGGGGTATGGCCAGTCTCGCCCCGGCCTATGGCCTCTACAGCGTAAACGCCCAGTACGCGCTCGCGGCCCAACGCCACATGGCGCTGTACGGCACCACCAACGATCACCTTGGCGAGATCGCCGTCAGCACGCGCATGTGGGCCGAGCGCAACCCGCGCGCACAGATGCGATCGCCGATCACGTTAGAGGACTACCACAACTCCCGCTGGATCATGGAGCCCTTCCACCTGCTCGACTGCTGCCTGGTCTCCAACGGCGCGGTTGCGGTGATCGTCTCCTCAGCCAGCCGGGCGCGCGACCTCCGGCAGCCGCCGGCGTACGTACTCGGTATCGGCCAAGGGCACCACGCCACCACGAACCGCGGCGGCTGGGAGCCGGAGACGCATACCGCCGCCACCATCGCCAAGGACACGGCATTCCGGATGGCCGGTGTGGAGCTGGCCGATATCGATGTGCTGGAGCTGTACGACTGCTACACCTACACCGTGCTCGTAACCCTGGAGGACTACGGCTTCTGCGCCAAGGGCGAGGGAGGACCGTTCGTGTCCGATGGCAAACTTCGGCCGGGGGGGGCGCTACCCACCAACACCGGCGGCGGTGAGCTATCCGGCTACTACATGTGGGGCATGACACCGCTGTCGGAGGGCATCATCCAGGCGCGCGGCCAGGGCGGTGACCGTCAGGTAGAAAAACATGACCTGGTGATGGTCACCGGCAACGGCGGTATCCTCAACTATCACGGCTGCATGATCCTTAGCCCCAACGCCTCCTGAGCTCGCACCACACGTACGAAGGTGGGACGCAATATGACCACGCAGACCGAACCGGCCCGGCCGGCGCCCGTCCCGGACGAGGTGTCTGCCCCGTACTTTGAGGGCGCCCGCGACGGCAAGCTGATGTTGATGCGCTGCCTTGCGTGCGGCGCCTGGCGCTTCCCGGCACGTGACCGCTGCGACCGCTGCTGGTCAACGGAGACGGAGTGGGCGCAGGCCTCCGGCGAGGGGACGCTGTTCTCCTTCGTGCTCATGCACCAGGTGTACCATCCGGCGTTTGCACGGGAGGTGCCGTACAACGTCGCGGTAGTGGAGCTGGCCGAAGGTATCCGTCTCACTACCAACATCGTTGACTGCCCCAACGAGGCCATCCACATCGGGATGCCCGTCCAGGCCGTGTTCGAGCCCGTCTCCGACACCGTCGCCCTGCCAAAGTTCCGGCCGGCTCGTGGCTAGCCCGCCGCTCCGCTACCCCGCCGTGCCGGCGCGGGCCGGCCGTGGCCGGCGGTCCAGGTCATGACGCGACGTCCCAAGCGCAGTAACGCCCGCGCTCCGCAACCTCACACCCGGCCGGCTATGCCGCCGACATCGCGACGTCGCTCGGTTTGGTATCGCTGGGCCATTCTCATCGTCGCCATCGGCGGGCTCCTGGGCGCAACCCTGTATCTTGGCCGCTGCCGGCCGGCCGGCTATGAATACCAGCTTGTCGTTCAGAACTCCTCGGCTGCGCCGGTTGCCGTCATACGCACCCGCCCGATCCTGGGGCCACCGGTCACCGTCGCGCCCGGCGAGCGGGTCGAACTGCCCAGCCTTTCCGGCGATGAGGCCCGGCAACGGGTGGTGTACGAGGTCCGCTCCACCGGTGACACGCTGACCGGCTGCCTGACCGACAACCCCGAAACCGAGTGGCAGAGGCTGAAGGACGCCGAGGGCATTCGCGGCGGGAGACTGCAGACGACGCTGCGCGTCCCTGCGGATCTCGTAGATTGCGCCGATCCGCGGCTCAGCAGATAGGCAACGACGCCCGCAGGCATCGCGGCCGTCACCGCGTGGGGTTCCGCACTCGTCTCTCTCGAGAACCGGCCACGTGCGCGCTTGCGCAGAATACTCAGCCGCCTGCCGCCACCGGCATACCGGCGGGCCTCGGCGGCGCAACCGCATCGGTCACGGCCAGCACATCCGGCTGCAGCTGACGGCAGGCGTCACAGCGAATGCAGCGCGCGTCATCCACGAAGTACCGGCCGTCGTCGTGCTGGCGGATGGCATTCGTTGGACAAATGGCGGCGCTCGGGTCTGCATCGTGCTCGCGTCCGCGCACGACCTCATAGCGAATCAGTGCCGCGCATTGCTGGGCCGGGCACCGCTTGTCGCGGATATGGGTCATCAGCTCATCGCGGAAGTGCCGCAGCAGGCTCTGCACCGCCGCCGGCGCCCCCTGACCGTGGAAGCAGTTCGACCAACGCAATGAGTCGTTGATCAGCTCCATCAGCTGGATGTCGCTGACGCGGCCCTTGCCCTCCTGGATCCGGCGCAGGATCTCCACGTGCCGCTGGGTGCCACCATGACAGGTGGTGCAGCGCCCGCACGACTCATCCTCGGCAAACCACTCAAAGTACTGCACCATATCGACGATGCAGGTGGTGTCATCGCAGACGATGATGCCGCCACCGCCCATTAGCACGCCCTGCTCGCGGAATGGCTCCGGCTCCAGCGGCAGGTCGATGTACTTACCGGGGATGATGCCGGCCAGCGGGCCGCCGGACTGGATCGCCTTCACCGGCCGCCCGTCCGGCGTGCCTCCGAAGTTATCGCGAATCAGGTCGCCCATCTTGGTGGCAAACGGCACCTCCACGCAACCCACGCGGGTGATGTCGCCGGTGAAGGAGAACATCTTCGTCCCGGGGTTCTTCTCCGTACCGTACTGCCGGTACCATTCCGCGCTCTCGCGGAAGATCATGGGCGCGTTGGCGTACGTCTCGACGTTGTTGACGTTCGTAGGCAAGCCGAATACGCCGGCGTTGGCCGGGAATGGGGGCTTAATGCGGGGCATCCCGCGCGAGTCCTCAATTGAGGAGAGCAGGCCCGTCTCTTCGCCACAGACATACGCGCCGGCGCCACGCACGACTTCCATATCGTACGTGAGGTCGGAGCCGAGGATGTTGGCGCCCAGCAGCCCCTTTGCCCGCGCCTGGTCAATCGCATGGCGGCAACGCTCCACCGCCAGCGGATACTCATCACGGATGTACAGGTAGCCGTACTCAGCGCCCGTGGCCTGTGCGGCAATCGCCATGCCCTCGATGATCAGGTGCGGGTCCGACTCCAGCAGGATACGGTTGACAAACGCGCCGGGGTCGCCTTCGTCCGCGTTGCACACCAGGTACTTCGGCTTGTTGCGGGCGCCACGCAGGAAGTCCCATTTGCGCCCGGCGGGGAAGGCCGCGCCACCGCGCCCCCACAGGCCGGAGGCAAGTGTTTGCTGGATGACGGCCTCATCGGTCATTGCCACTGCCCTGGCGAGCCCTTCGTATCCACCGCGGGCAAGGTAGTGGTCGATGTCCTCCGGGTTGATCACCCCACAGTTGGCCATCAGCCGGCGCACCTGGTGCTTCATGAATGGGTGATCCGCCAGCTGCGCGGCCCGGTCGCTGTCACCGTTCACCACGCCGGCAGCCAGCCGCGCACAGATGCCGGTGAGCGCCTGGTCCAGCAGATCGGCCACGTCCTCAGCATGCACCGGGCCGTAGAGCACCCGCAGCCCGTCGGGGCGCGACACCGTGACCAGCGGTTCCAAGAAACAGAAGCCATTACAGCCAGTGGTGGCGATATCCACCGGCAGGTTGCGGGTGCGCACAGCGTCAGCCAGCGCCGCCAACGTGTCATACACGCCCGCCGCGTGGGAGCAGGTGGCGACGGATACATCCAGCCGCGTGCGCTGCGGTCGCAGGTACGATTGCCAGGCAGTATTGGCCTGCTGGCGAAGGACATCGTAGGCCGTCATGCGCTCCCCTCCCGCGACTTGATCACGCGCGCCAGCTCGATAGCGGCCGGAACGGTGAGCAGGCCGTGCACGACGCCGCGCTCGTCCTGGAGTGTGGCATCGGCTCCGTCCGCGTGCCCGGTGAACGAGCGCACCCACACCAGCGGCGCGTACTCGCAACTGCCGTCGCACTGTTGCAGATGCATACCGGCCGTACCATCGGCGGTGGTGCCTTCCACACCAAAGCCTAGTACCGACTCCATAGCGCGGCGGATGTTGTCGCCGCCCTTGAGCCGGCACGCCGGCCCGCTGCACCAGTTGATCTCGGTGCGCGGTGGCGGGCTGGTGCGGAACTCGGCATAGAACGTGATCGCGCCGAAGACCTTAGCTGTCTGCATACCCAGTTGCTGGGCGACTACCGGCACCGCGTCGTTTGGGATGTAGCCAAAATGGTGCTGGATGGTGTGGAGCGCGTGCAGCAGGTGCCCAGAATCGGGCTTGAAGTCCTTGATTAACTCGCGATACCGGGCGCGCGATGCTTGCTCCGCCATGCGGTACTCCCTACGGGGCGCAGGTATGGTTGTGCTGTCTCTCACGAGTGTAACGGCGTGACCGGCATGGGTGAAGTGCAGCTGCTCAAGACAGAATTCGCGAGGCCGCCTGCTCGGCCAGCAGGATTGAGTAGTTCTGGCCGCGGTCGTGCGGGTACACCTGGAACATACTGGCCTGATAGAGCCCTGCGACGGGCGTATCCAGCGGCGGGATATGATCCCGGTAGTCCACCGTGACGATCGGCTGTGCGTACGGCGCGCGAAACATCCAGCTCTCCGTCACCCACTCAGGCCGGAACGCTGGGTTGATGCGGGAGATGTGGGGGAGGAATTGCGCGAGCACATCCTCTTTTTCTGCCTGCATCAACGGGTCATCCATCGCCCGGTAGTTGCCGAGATAGATCAGGTGCCGGCCGCCGTAGTCCCCGGCCGGCATCAGATTGGTGTGCTCCACCAGCACCATGAAGGGAAAGCCGGGATCGGAGATGTTCATCCAATAGCCGTCGGTCAAGCGCCGGTCCGTGGCGATGATCAGGCAGTGAGCGCCGTAGGCCTGCCCCCAGGCGTAGCGGGTCCGATAGTCCTCTGGCAGTTCCGGCGCCAGGGCGGAGGTGACACGGGGCGGCAGCGTGGATAGCACCCGCTCGACCGGCAACGGCCCGGCACTGGTGTTCACAACCATGCGGCCGCTCTCACACGCTACGCGCTCGACGGAGACTCCGGTGCGGATGTCGCCGCCCAGCGCGCGGATCTGCTCTACCAGGCGCTCGTACACCTGCTGGAAGCCGCCGCGCAGATACCCCAGCTCCACCGAACGGTCATGCACCCGCGCCCAAAACCAGGGCAGCGCGATCTCCTCCGCCAGCGGGCCGAACTTGGCACGCAGCGCCGGCTCCCATAATACCCGGTACGGCCCGCTACCCATCCACCGCCGGATCCAGGGCGCAGCCGGCTTACCCTCCATGCCCAGCGGCGGCAGCAGGCGCAGGTAGGCCATGGCCGCACCCATCCGCAGCCGCTCATCCAAGCGCAGCGGCGGAAAGCGGAGCAACGTCAACGGTGAGTCCAGCCGGTGGGTTTCGCCCTGATAGAAGGTGGGATTGCGCGGCGCCTGCCAGATGAGCCGGTCATCCAGCCCCAGTTCCTCGGTAAGCCGGATCATCGCCCGGTCGGAGCGAAAGATGTGGTGGTAGAACTTCTCCAGCCAGACAGGACCGACACGGAACCCCGCTGCAAGCCCGCCTGCCTCGGTTTCGCGCTCCAGCACGGTCACGCGCGCGCCTGCCTGCGCCAGCCGCAGTGCGGCGGTCAGACCAAGGATCCCACCGCCAAGTACTGCCACGTGCATTGGTGCTGCCTCGTGGTTGGTGCGGGCGAGCGCCCTCTGTTAGTCGCGGCGGTCGGCAGGCACCGGCTCAAGCACGGGCTGGGACCGCCGCCGCAGGACGCTGAAGGAAAGATCAAGCGCCCACAGATAGTACAGGCCGAGCAACGTCGGCGGGACGAGGATCACGGCATGAACGGCAAAGCTGTACGCCGTGGCCACTGACTCGGAGACAGCCGCTCCGATCATCACCTGTTTGACGAAAAACTCGAACGGGCCGATGCCACCTTGGGACGACGGCGCTGTGATCGCGAGGTTGCCGGCGCCTACCGCCATGACGAAGGAGCCAAAGCCAGCGTCGATGCCAAACCCACGGCCAACCAGGGCGTATACCACGGCCTCCAGCATCCAGGCGCCGACCGACGTGATGGCTACCCAGGCGAAGGCATCCGGGTGGCGCAACGAGCGCAGCCCTTCGACGAACGACACGGCTAGATCGCGCGCCTTGTCTCGAAGCTTGGCGGGAAGCAGCCGGCAGAGCCGGCCGATCAGCTGTTCAGACGCATCGGGCGCGGCCAGGGCGCCGACAAATACCGCTAGGGCAACGGCAAAGATCGCGACGCCGATCAGCGCGAGATCCTTGAGCGCGCTGTCAGCGCCGTACATCAGCACGGTCACGGCAAGGAAGCCAAGCAGGGTGAGCCCGTCGAACAGCCGTTCAACCGCCACCGTACCCAGCGCAGCCATTTTCGAGACATTGTGCTTTTCACCCAACACATAGGCGCGTACCAGTTCCCCGGCGCGGGCCGGTAGCAGGTTGTTGGCCATATAGCCGACGACGAGGATGGGGAACATCTCCGTCGTGGTGACGGGCCGTACCGTCCGCACGATGTACTTATAGCGCAGGGCGCGCACCCATACCGACCCGACATACAGCGCAACCGCCGGGATCAGCCACCAGTAGTTCGCTGAACGGAGAGCATCCAGCACGGAGGAGAGATCAGTGCGAAGAAACAGCAAGGCGATGAAGACGGCGCTGACACCAAAGCCGATCCAGACTCTCCCGCTCCGCAGCACCCGGACCCCCTCGGTTCTCGCACCGGTGGACACAGCTTGGGCGCCCCACCCAGGGACGCCCACCGCCCTGTATCCCTTGTGCCATTATAGGCAGCGCCCTCTGCAGGCAACAACGCCCCGCCCTTAGCGCCTGCCACCCGGGCGACCGCGCACCACCGCCGCGGCGCTGGCTCCCGTGTGCTTAGTGTACCGGCGCCGCACACGCACCGGCCGCTCGTCTTCGATGTCACCGTCACGGAGCAGGCAGGCGTTACAGGCAAACTCTAGTGCCATGTATTCCTCGCTGATCCAGACCTGCCCGCAGTCCTTGGCTGGGATATCCTGGCGCAGCGCCAGATGGAAGGCGCCCGCACAGCGGTTGCAGACGGCAAAGCAGTGCTCCGTCGTCGGGTCGCTGCAGACTTGACAGCGGTCACCAATCGCCACTCCCGCGTTCACCCTCGCGTCTCCTCCATCTGCACATGTCTAGCACATTCGTCGCCGCGCTCCGCCAGCCAGTGCCGCACCAGCCGCTGTTCATCGTCGAGCGTGTGCGTCGTTCCGTCTAGCCGGGCGGCGCGCAGCTGGCGCAACACCTCGCCCAGTTGAGGACCAAACCGCACCCCCAGCGTCTGCACCTGCTCGGCCGTCAGCCGCGGCCGTACCTGCCTCCACTCGTGCAAGAAAGACCAGACAGCTTGTGCCCCACGTCCCGCCGGCCAGCGCAGGGCGAGAGCGGCCAGCGCAGCCGGCGGGTAGTGCTGGAGCGCCGGCGCGATGCTACCCGGCGTGGCCGGCGACCGCATCAGCCGCCGCACGGTACGCACGGCGCCGGGCATCGCACGGAGCACCAGCGCCTGCCGGCGGGTAAGCGCCAGCCGGTGCACGGCCATCTCAACCTGCTCGTCGTGGCACGTTGCCAGCAACACCGCCAGCAGCAGTTCATCACCGTATAGGGAGCGGTGCGCCAGCCCGTGCCGTAGTGCTCTGGCCTCGGCCGGGCTGCACGTCCAGCCGGGTAAGGTGGCATTAAGTACGTCCCGGCGGTGCAACTCAGCAAATGCTCGGTCAGGGCGGTGCTCGCCCAGCGTCCGCTGTAATTCGTGGTGCACCCGAGCCGGCGAGATGGCGTCCATATAGCCGGCATCCGCCGAAGCACGCACTGCCGTCTCCGGATCTAACCGCAGCCGCAGCCGCGCCAGATAGCGGCCCGCCCGCCACAGCCGCGTGGGGTCGTCGCGGAAGCTGTCCGGGTGCAGGATGCGGAGCGAGCGACCTGCCAGGTCCGTCATACCGCCGTGCGGATCCACCAGCGTGCCGCCAGCCGGACCGTCTAGGCGAAGGGCCATGGCGTTGATTGTGAAGTCCCGGCGGGCGAGGTCATCGAAGATGGTGGCCGGCTCTACCACGGGCAAGGCGCCCGGCTCGGGATACCATTCACGCCGGGCCGTCACCAGGTCGAAGTTCACCGGCCCCGCCGTGACGGTAGCCGTGCGAAACGCGTCATGCAGCACCGCATGTCCCTGGGTGGCGCGCGCAGCGGCAGTAGCCACCAGCCGGGCATCGGCCTCGACGGCGAAGTCGAGATCGAGGTGCCCGCGACCAAGCACCAGGTCGCGCACCGAGCCGCCAACAAGGTACAGCGGCGAGCCAGCCATATGCGCTGCGTCCTGGAGCACGGCGAGCACCCGCTGCTCCGCGGGGTTCACCCGGCGCCGGAAGCGAGCGGCCAGTTGGTCGGCGGATGGAAGCCGGGGCATCGAGCCTCACCTGGCCGGCGCTCTCCTTGACAGGCGCGCCGAGCCATTCCTATGATCGCCATACCGTGCGGTAGGTGGCAGAGCGGTCCCAGGCGCACGGACGCAGCCGAACGGCGGGCTGCGCGTCCAGGGTAGCAATCCGGGACAGCGCGCGCCCCATCCGGCTCGGTCACCCGCTGGCGCCGGCCCCGGCCACTTCCCCGGGGCCGTTTTTGCTGTTCCTCGCGTGGGTGAGACCGTGGACGTCGATGTTGCCACATTGCAGCGCCGTATCCGTGTCAGGTTCCGGCACCCCGCTGTGCTCGCCCAGGCGATGGTGCATCGCTCGTACCTGAACGAAGCATCACAGGCCGGTATTGAGTCCAACGAACGGCTTGAATTCCTCGGCGATGCCGCGCTGGGCTGCATCGTCGCCCGCTGGCTGTTCCAGCGCTATCCGAACGTCGATGAAGGACGGCTGACGGAGCTGCGCGCGCACCTGGTCAAGGGCGACACGCTGGCAATCATCGCCGAGCGGCTCGATCTGGGCTCCTTCCTCTTACTCGGTCGTGGCGAAGACAGCACCGGGGGCCGCCGCCGTCCGCTCAATCTGGCGCGCACGTTCGAGTCGCTGATCGGTGCGATGTATCTCGACCGCGGCTTCGAACGTACGGAGCGGTTCGTGCTGCGCGCGCTCGAGCCGGAGCTCACGGGGTTGGGTGGTGGAGACTTGCGGACCGATGCCAAGTCCCGCCTGCAACATCGCGCACAGCACCTGTTCGGCGCGCCGCCACGCTACCGGATCGTCGCCGCCGAGGGCCCTGATCATGCCAAGGTCTTCACGGTAGAAGCCGTCGCCGGCGAGCGGTCGCTTGGCTCGGGTCAGGGTCGCAGCAAGCGGCTGGCAGAGAAACTGGCTGCTGAGCAAGCGCTCGCGCTGCTGGACCGAGAGTTTGGCCCCAGTGATGGCTAAGATTCCTCCCGCGCATCACCTCCCGGCTGAGGTCCCCGCGTGTACCTGAAGCGGCTGGAAATCCAGGGGTTCAAGACGTTCCCTTCCCGCACGGTGCTGGAATTCGGCCCCGGCATCACCGCCATCATCGGCCCCAACGGCAGCGGCAAGAGCAACGTCGCTGATGCGATTCGCTGGGTGCTGGGCGAGCAGAGTCCGCGCTTGATGCGCCTGCGCCGGATGGAGGATGCGCTTTATGCCGGTGGCTCGCGGCGGCCACCCTCCGGTTTCGCCGAGGTCACCATCTGGCTGGACAATACCGGCGGCTGGCTGCCGCTGGCGTTCAGTGAGGTCGCGGTCACGCGCCGGCTCCATCGCTCCGGCGATACCGACTACTTGATCAACCGCCAGCGTGTCCGCCTGCGCGATGTCAATGAGCTGTTCCTCAAGGCCAGGCTTGGCCAGAACAGCTACGCCATCATGGGCCAGGGCCTCGTGGACCAGGTGCTGAGCCTACGTCCTGAGGAACGGAGAGCGCTGATAGAGGAGGCGGCGGACATCCGCCGGTACCGCATCCGCACGCAGGACGCCACCGACCGGCTGGCGCAGGCCCGCGCGCCACAGGAGAAAGCAGCCCTGCTGATCGCCGAACTCGCGCCGCGACTCCAGCAACTCGAGCGGCAGGCGCGGCGTGCGCAGGAACACCAGCAACTGGCGAGCGAACTGGCCACAGCGAACCACCAGTGGTTTCGCGCCCGGCTGCGGGTAGTAGACCGGGCCCTTGCAGCGGCGCAACAGGAATCGTTGCAGAGTCGCTCGGCGCTGACAGCCGCTCAGGCGGCGGTCACCAGGCAAGAACAGATACTGGCAGCGCTCGCCGATGCCTTGTCGGCTGCCCGCCGCGCCGAGCAGCCGGCCGTTGCGCGCCTGCGTGCGGCGGATGATGACCTCCACCGGCGCGAGCAGCAACTCACGCTGGAAAGCGAGCGCTTGACCTACGTGCAGCGCCGCGTAAGCGACGTGGAAGAGGAGGTCGCCAGCCTGACCACCGAGCGGCAGGCGCTTCGCACCGCCATCGCCGAAGCGGCGGAGGTCGACGCCACCAGGCTGGCGGCCGCGCAGCAAGAGACCGGCCGGCTGGAAGTGGCATTACGCGCGGCCGGCGAGCAGATCGAGCGGACGCGGGCGGGAGTGCGAGAGGTTGACGCCGAGCACGAACGCCGGGCGCGCGCGCTTCGCTTGCTCGATGAGCAGATCGCCGGCGCCCGCCAATCGCTGGCGCGTGCAGAACAGGACTGTGCAGAGGGCAGCGCCCGCCGCCGGAGGTTGTTACACCGGCTCGCCGGATATGCAACCGCATTCCACGCCAGCTGGCAGGTACTTGGTCGTGCCAGAAACAGCCTTGACCTGGCCGAGCGCAGCCAGGAGCAGGCTCAGGCTGCGTGTGACGCGGCCCGCTTCGCTGCTGAGTCGGCGGCGGCCACGCTTGCACGGGCAACGTCAGAGTTGGAGACGATGTCCCGCCGCGCCGCCGGCCTGGAACAGCTCCAGGCCGACCTGCACAGACTAGACTCAAGACGGCAGGGGCTGGAGGCGATGGCGGCGACCGGTATCGCGGTGATTGGCCGGCTGACGGATACGATTCAGGTCGAGAACGGTATGGATACGGCGGTCGAGGCGGCGCTCGGGGACGCGCTGGCCGCCGTGCTCGTGCCCGGCCACGCCGGAGATGCGGTCGAGCGGCTGCAGGCAGCAGGATCCCCGCGCATGGCGCTGCTGCCCGTCGCACCCGCTTCCGCATGCCCGCCCGCTCACGCCGGGTCCAGGCCAGGGGTGATTGGACCGGCCGCCGCGCTGGTCACGTGCCGGCCCGAGTACCGGCACACGCTCAACCGGCTGCTGGCAGGCATCCTGGTTGTCGCCGATGACGCCACCGCACGGGTCATCAGCGGCGAGGGAGCTACAGCGGTGACGCTTACCGGCACGGTGTACCGGGCCAACGGCTTGATCCTCACCCGTGACGCGGACAGCGGCAGCCAGCTGGCGCTGGAACGTGAGTTGCGTGCGCTGCCGCAGCAGCTGACGCACGCCCGTACTGCGGCCGAGGTGGCGGACAGGGAGCACACGGCCGCCCAGCGCACCCTTGCCAAACAGCGCCAGTGGCTGGCAGAGGCGGGTCGGGCGGTGGAACAGGCACGCCGTGTGCGACTCAAAGCGCAGGAGGCACTGATGCGGGAGCGCAGCGGGCTGGCGCCGGTCCGTGGGGATTTGCGCCATGCTGCCCGCATCACCAGCTCCGCCCAGGGCAAGCTGGGTCCCCTGCGGGCCGAGGAGCAACGAATCAGCGCACTGCGCGATCCGGCGCATGCCGCCGCCGCCGCCGCTGAGCAACAGGCATACGCGGCGCGGAGGGAGCTGCAGCGGTTGACCGCGGCACGAGAACAGGTGCTGCACGATTGGGCAGCAGCACGTGCGGTAGTCGCTGCGCTGGAGCGCGAACATCAGGCCACCACCGCGCTCCGAGAGAGCCGCCGTGTGGCGCTGATCCGGCTGGACGACCGCATCGCGGCGCGGACGCGCGAAGCGGAGACCCGGCGTACCGAGATTATCCAGGTGACGGCCGATCTCGCCCGGCAGCGGCAGGAACTCGCAGCGCTGCGGGCGCTTCGCCGCGAGGCCGCGGAAGCAGCCCACCACGCCCGTGAGCAGTCCCGCACGCTCAGCGCCCAGCTTCAGGCGGCCGAGCCGGAGATGGCGGCGCTGCGCCGCGCATTGGCGGCGGCCGAACGCCTCGTGTTCCAGGCCGAAGGCGAGCTGGCGCAGCGCACCGACGAGCGCTCCCGCCTGCTCGAGTCCATGGCCGGCGAGGGCCTTACGCCGCCGTGCGAGGCCGAAACCTCTCGGGACCGGCCGGCTAACGCAGAGACCGTCTTGTCTGAGCAGGAGATCAGCGCACTCCACGAGCGCATTCGCGCCATCCGCCAGCGCATTCGCTCGTTGGGGCCGGTGAACCCCCTCGCCGGCACGGAGTACGCCGCCGGCCGCCGCCGGCATGACGATCTGGCGCAGCAGACGGCCGATGTGCGGGCCGCCGAAGCGAACGTGCTGGCACTGCTCGAGGTGATCCAAAGCCTGGTGCAGACGCAGTTCCGTGATGCCTTCAACCGCATCTCCGCTGGCTTCGCAGAGGCGTTCACGCGCTTCTTTGGCGGCGGCGCGGCCCAACTGGTACTGACAGCGCCGGAGCGTGGCATCGAGTCCGGGATTGAAATCAGTGCCCGCCCGCCCGGCAAGCGTCAGCAGTCCCTGGCCCTGCTCTCTGGCGGCGAGCGCTCGATGACGGCCGTCGCCCTGCTGTTCGCGCTGTTGCAGTTCAACCCTGCGCCGTTCTGTGTGCTGGACGAAGTTGACGCCGCAATGGATGAGGCGAACGTCACCCGCTTCGGACAGGCGTTGAGCGATCTGACCGGGCAGACGCAGTTCGTGGTCGTGACGCACAACCGCGTCACGATGGAGGCGGCCGGCACACTGTACGGCGTGAGCATGGGCAAGGACGGCGCGTCATCTGTGCTCTCACTACGACTGGCGGATATTCCGGAGACGTAGCGCGCCCGCGCCCGCTGCCGCGGCTGGGGCTGCACATGCTACGATGGCGACGAACGCACGCCCGCGGGGAGGCGCCATCCTGTTCAAGCTATTCCGCCGCAAGTCCCATGCTGATGAGCCCGAGTCGGCGCCTGCGCAGACTCAGCCAGAGATCCCGAGCGACACCCCTGCAGGCAGCGTTCCCGCTGCCGGTCGGGCCAGCGCCCCGCCGGTGCCGTTCCACGAGCGGCCGGTGTTCGCCGAGCCGGTGTCTGAGCTGGAGAGCGAGGCCTTTGAGGAAGAGATCGCTGAGCAGACGGATATTGCCGTCGAACGCACCCGGCGTACCTGGTTCTCCCGCATTCAAGGTGTCTTTGATCGCTCGACTATCGATGACGAACTGTGGGAAGAACTCGAAGAGCTGCTGATCTCGGCCGACACCGGCATGGAAACCACGGATGAGATCATCACCTATGTGCGCGAGCAGGTGCGCAAGGATGGCATCCGCGATCCCGAAGATGCCCGGGATGTACTCAAAGACGAGATGGAAGACATCCTGCTTGCCGTCGACCAGAAGGGCGCATTGTGGGGCTCGGGTGGCAAAGAGGTGAGCGCCCCGGCGGTCATCCTGGTCGTTGGGGTTAACGGTGTCGGTAAGACCACGAGCATCGCCAAGCTGGCAGCGCTGTTCAAGCGCGACGGCGAGCACGTGATCCTCGCGGCCGCGGACACATTCCGGGCGGCTGCTATCGACCAGCTCAAAATGTGGGGGGACCGCATCGGCGTCGAAGTCATTGCCGGCCGGCCGGGCTCCGATCCTGGCGCGGTGGTCTACGACGCCATGGAAGCAGCCAAGGCCCGGAACGCCGACGTGGTGATCGTCGACACGGCCGGCCGCCTGCATACCAAGCACAATCTCATGCAGGAACTCGGCAAGATTCGCAAGGTGCTGCAGGGCCGCGATCCCACCGCGCCGCATGAGGTGTTGCTCGTCGTCGATTCCACCACCGGCCAGAACGGGCTGATCCAGGCGCGCGCCTTTGCTGAGGTGGCAGATGTGACATCCATCTTCTTGAGCAAGCTCGATGGCACGGCCAAGGGCGGCATCGTCTTCTCGATCTGCTCACAGCTCGGTATTCCTGTGCGCTTCATTGGCACGGGAGAGAAGGCCACCGACGTCGCGCCGTTTGACCCACGCCGGTTCGTCGAATCACTGTTTGCGGCCTGACGCGCCCGCCACCCTGCCCGACGAGGCCCCCCACGGTGACGCAGACGCCGGCTTCTCAGGAGATCGTCACCCCCCACCTGCGCACCCCGGTAGCCGGATCAGGTCCCAGGTTCAATGTTGAACTGGTCGCCTGGGTCACGACCGCCGGTATCGCCGCGCTGTGGCGTATTCCTCACCTGGGCGCCCTGCCGCCCGCGCCCGGCGAAGCCCTCCGTGCGGCGAGCGCCTGGCACTTCGGCCGGGGAACGGTCGACGGGCACTGGACGGGTGAGCTGTCCGCGGCGCTGGCCGCCATCGCGCTGCGGCTGGATGGCAACGCACTCGGTTGGGCGCGTTTTCCGTCTGCGGCTGCCGGCGTACTGGCGGTGCTGCTGCTGGCGCTGTTTCGGCCGTATGCCGGCCGCGCCACACCCCTGATCGCCGCCCTGCTGCTCGCGACCTCTCCCATCGCGGTCGCTGCGTCGCGGACCACCGGCCCCGATAGCCTTGCCCTCGTCTGCGGGCTGCTGATCACGTGGCTGGTACTGCGCATCACCGAGCGCGGCAACCGCAGCAACCTTATGTCGCTCGGCGCCGTCGCCGGGGTAGCGCTGGGCACCGGCGCCGTCGCGGTGGCAGTCGCGCTGCTGGCGGCGCTGTGGGCGGTGGTCGAAGTGGTGTGGATGCGCCGGACGGACGCGGCAACACGATGGGCGCAGGTACTGCACGATCGGCGGGCCTGGCGCGCGGCCCTACTCCTGGCACTTCCCGGCCTGGCGCTGGCGGTGGTACGTTACGGCGCGGGTCCGGACCGGGCCGCATTGGCTGCGCTCCGCGATTGGTCACGCACCTTCCCCGGCGAGTCGCTACCGTGGCACGCACCCCTGTCGTTGCTGCTCTGGTACGAGCCGCTGAGTCTGGTGCTGGGCCTGGCAGGTACAGGGGCACTGCTCATCGTCGCCTACCGTTGCGGCGCGAGCGCTCTCTCGCCGTTTGAGCGCCTGCTGCTGATGCAGGCTGCCGGGGGACTGGTACTGTCGATGATGGTCCTCCATCAGCGCGCAGGATTGCTGCTCACCT